>JBJETA010000110.1:0-10467 GCA_051883075.1 Anaerovoracaceae bacterium | reverse complement strand
GAGAAATCTTGTGATAAATGCCGTGGATGCCATAGAAAAGTGGAAAGCAGGGCGCATAAAACTTGAAATTTCCAAAGAAAAGAAGGATGATGAAGAAATATATGTCTTTGAAGTTACAGACAATGGTTCGGGAATAAAAAAAGAAGACATAGGAGTTATATTTGAAACGGGATATTCCACAAAGTTTGACAGCAAAACGGGAAATATAAGCAGAGGCATAGGGCTCACGGTTGTAAAAGACCTTATAAATAATGTTTTCCGGGGAAATATTGAGGTTTTTTCGGAAGTTAATAAGTATACGACTTTCAGGGTAAGCATTCCCAAAGAAATTTTTGAGGGGGAAGTATATTAAAATATGAGATATTATATATTAGATGATGCAGTAAGTATTGTAAAGGTACTTGGAAAAATAGTGGAAGATTATGGACTGGGCGAGGTGGTAGGTTCATCGACAAACCCTGAGGAGGCTGTGGAAGAAATAATCTACCTGCAGCCGGATATAGTTCTCATAGACTATCTGATGCCTGTCATGGACGGAATCTCGGCGGTTAAGAAAATAAAGGAGATGCGTGAAAAAACAGTGTTTGTCATGATTTCACAGGTCTCGGAAAAGGACATGGTTGCGGCTGCTTACAGTGAGGGAATTGAATTTTTTATACATAAACCGGTAAATCTGATAGAGGTAAAAAGTGTTCTGAGCAACGTGAATGAAAAAATAAGGCTTCAAAAAACCCTTGGCGGCATAAGAGAGATGATTCAGCCTAAACAGAACGCAGCAGGTGCCGGCGGGACTGAAGAAACCGGCAAAGCCGACAGAAACCAGAGAATAAAAGAAATAAAGTACCTCCTTAGCATATTGGGTATGCTGGGTGAGCACGGAACCGGGGACATAGTAAAAATCTGTGAGTACAGTCTTGAAGGCAGGGGCGGAAGCGTTAAAGAATGTGTAAACCTGTACTGTGAGGACAACGGCGGTGATATGAAGATGATAAAGCAACGCATGAGAAGGGCAGTAAAGAAGGGGCTTGCGAACATGGCAGCCATGGGCGTGGAGGATTATTACAATGAAACCTTCCAGAACTACTGCCATACTGTTTTTGAGTTTGAAAGTATCCGTGCTGAAATGGATTTTATAAGGGGAAAGAGAAACGACGGCGGAAAAGTAAATGTGGATAAGTTTATTGAAGGTTTGATTGTTTACAGTGAGGTTAAATTGTAAAAAAATAAAAACGTCATGAAGAAGTGCGCAGGTGAATATTATCTTATATAACGGATTCGTATGAAAATAAAAAAAGTTTTGTGCTTGTGCGGGGGGATGACTATGAAGATAAACTGGAAACTGCGTTTTAAGAACAGGGCAACCTTTGCTGCTCTTATTGCCGGTATAGTAGCGTTAATTTATCAGATATTGGGGATTCTGGGCATTACGGCTCCTATTTCTGAAGGACAGGTTACACAGCTTCTGGGGGTTGTTATAAATCTTCTGACTGTAATCGGGGTTCTTGTTGACCCGACAACAGAAGGAACCTGCGACAGTACAGAGGCTCTGTGCTATGAAAAACCGAGATGCTGTAAGCATTAGAGACATATACGCATGTATAAAAACGAATCCGTAAAAATATATTGTATATATTGCAAAAAATCTATTTGATTTTAGCATAACGATAGTGTATAATAACTATTGTTGTTGGATTTAAGGGGCATTAGCTCAATGGATAGAGTCGCAGACTTCGAATCTGTCGGTTGGGGGTTCGAGTCCCTCATGCCTCACCATTAATTAAAAAAGAGATCTCAGAGCCGAAAGGTGAAGAGCGGTATGCACTCGTGGCGGAACGGCAGACGCGCACGGTTCAGGTCCGTGTGTTGGCAACAACGTGGGAGTTCAAATCTCTTCGGGTGCACCAAATTGGAAAACCGGTATGGTCGGATGGCTGTATCGGTTTTTTGCATTTATCAAGGAAAGAGAGAAACTGATTATGAAAAAACTATTAAAAACCACATTAATAATATCGGCACTTACAGCTTTAACAGCAGTTAATGCCTTTGCTGCTTCTTCGACGGAAGCTGTAACCGCGTTGGAAAGCGGCCACAAAATACAGATGAACGGTGATGTGTGCCTTGCGGAGGTGTATAACATAGCGGGCAGTAACTACATGAAGCTCAGGGATATTGCCTGCATGCTTGACGGAAGTGACGCACAGTTTGAGGTCGAATACGACCATGCTGAAGGAGCCATAAATCTTGCAGAGGGACGAAGCTATACAGAAGCAGGCGGTGAAATGACCGGTACAGCACGCACACAGCAGGCAGTGCAGAGCACAGATACAGTTTTAAAGGATGGCGAAAAAATTTCTATAAAAGGATATAAAATACACGGAAACAATTTTTACAGACTGGTAGATGTTCTTGGGTATTTTGATGCTGAAATTACTTATGACAATGCTTCAAAGACTGTAAGCATTGTTACAAAAGACGGGCTTTCTTTTTATGAAAGAAGGATTCTTGAACTGGTAAATGAAGAACGCAGCAAGGTGGGCCTGAAGGCGCTGACTTACAATGAAGAACTGGCGGATGTAGCGGATATAAAGGCTGCGGACATGCGTGACAGCGATTATTTTGACCACATTTCACCTGTTTACGGTTCCCCTTTCGATATGATGAAAAGCTTTAATATAAAATACACGGCAGCAGGTGAAAATATAGCGATTGGATATAAAACACCGGAGAGCGTTATGGAAGGCTGGATGAACTCCCAGGGACATAAGGAAAATATCCTGAGAGACAAATTTGAACAGATCGGGATAGGATTTGAAACAGATGACAGCGGATACACCTACTGGGTTCAGATGTTTATAAAATAAATACGGCAAAATAAAACAGGCAGGAAACCGAATCAAAGGTCTTCTGCCTGTTTTTATGCGGCACCATTACATTTCTTTAACAAATCCACATTTCAGTTCCCAAACCGGATTTTAAATAGTATAATAAAAGCTGGTCGGATTTTGTGAAAATCGGCTGAAAATTGACTGAAATGGGGGACGAAATGAAAAGAGAATTAAAAATTTTTATTATGACGATTATGCTTGTTGCCATGGCAGTTGTGTCTGCATACGCCGGTACGGGCATTACCGAGAAGGATATACAGGACGGACTGGACTTTTGTGCGGAATATCCCGTGCGTCTGATTTATAACGGACAGATTATAGAATTTGATAAAAAGGATGTGCCGCCTGTTATAGTGAACGGGAAGACACTGATTCCCGCAAGAGCGCTGTTTGAAGCCATGGGAGGAACGGTTTCATGGAACAACGACAAGCAGCAGGTTTCTGTAAGCTATGACAGTACGACAGTTGTGCTTACCATCGGTTCGGACAAGGCAGAGGTAAACGGAGTAACTAAAACGCTTGAAGTGCCTGCACTGATTATAGACCATGACGGAGACTATTACGGAAGCACTATGATTCCGGTAAGATTTACCGCAGAGGCTCTGGGCTGCAATGTGAGCTGGGAAGACCCGACAAGAAGCGTAGTAGTTCTTCCGCCTGATAAAAACAGTACAAGTGACTCGAATACCAATACAAATACAGGAAATACCGATAGTAATAATACCTCAAACGGAAGCACAACGACGGAGGAACCGACATATTCTATAAATGATTTTAATGTTTCAAATAAATCTTCGACAGGCCTTGTCTGGAACTATGAGCAGCTCAATGAAGCGGCAAAAGACAAGCTTGTAGCCATAGATATAGGTCATGGCGGAAAAGATGTGGGTTCTATCGGTCATAAGGACCAGGCGGACCAGCTTTATGAAAAGGATGTAAATCTTGCGGCAGGCTTAAAGCTTGCGGAGTATCTCAGAAGTGCAGGTGTGAATACACTGCTTATAAGGGATGACGATTCCTATGTGGCACTTCTTGAACGCGGAAAGATTGCAAATGATGTAAAGGCTGACCTGGTGGTTTCTGTTCACAACAATTCAAATGTATCGGCATCGCCAAGCGGCACGGAGGTGCATTATTACAGCAAGGTTGACGAAAACGGAAAGACTGAAATGGAGCTGTACGGACTTGAGAGCAAGACTCTGGCGCAGAACATTCAGACCGAGATGGTAAGTGCACTGGGAACAAAGGACAGAGGTATAAAAAGCAGCCCTGCTCTTGCCGTTCTCAACAAGACAAAGATGCCGGCTGTTATTATTGAAGGTGCTTTTATTTCAAATGAGTCTGATTTTGCAATGATGAAAAATACTGAAAGCTATGCGGATAAATACGCTCTTGCGGCAGCAAAGGGAATAATCAAGACTTTAAACGCAGCTTTTAAGTAAACGGTGACTTTAAATAATACGGGAGGAATAATATGGGACTGCTGGTTCTATACCTGGGAATGGTTTTACTGGGATATATCGTAGGTGCTAAGTTTATTGACAGGGAAAAAGATTACAGCTGGATAAACAAGGTGACCACAGGCTGCCTTGTGCTTCTGATTTTTACTATGGGAGCCAGGATAGGGTCAAACGAACAGGTTATAAGTTCGCTCAGCACTATCGGCATCAAGGCGGCGATTATGACAGTAATATGCTTTGCAGGCAGTATCATAGGCTGTATAGTGGCAAGAAAGCTGGTAAAGATAGACAGAAAAGGGGTGAAAAGCGATGACTAAAATCACCATTATTTCTGTTGTATTGGGTATGCTGTCGGGCTATTTTTTCATTCCCGATTATTTTATAACAAACATTTCAGGCAATCTTCTTACTGTGGGCCTTTGCGTTCTTCTTTTCTTTGTAGGACTTGACCTGGGTAAAGAGGGCACGGTAGTTGATAACATGAAAAAAGTGGGATTCAGAATACTGATTTTTCCCATAGCTTCCATCATAGGCTGTCTGGCTTTTGCTGCGGCGGCATCCTTTGCCATGTCGCTTACGGTACGCGAAAGCATGGCGATTGCATCGGGATTTGGATGGTACACTCTTGCACCGGTTATTCTGTCTGAGTATTCCGCGGAAATAAGTGCGATTTCTTTTCTGCACAATGTCCTGCGTGAGATGGTCGGAATCATTATCATTCCGTTTGTTGCAAAGCATATCGGCTATATTGAGGCGTGCAGTGTGCCGGGAGCGGCTGCCATGGATGTATGCCTGCCTATAGTGGAAAAAGCGACAAACAGTGAAACGGCAGTATATTCATTTATCATGGGAGTTTTCCTGAGTATAGCTGTTCCGATTCTGGTTCCGTTGTTTATAGGACTGTAGCTATATGGATTTATATATTTGACGGCATTGGAAAATGCCGTTTTTCGATTGTTAGGAGAAATGAAAATGAAAAAAATATCGAAAGAAATGAACAGATTTAAAGGAAGCGATGACTATGTCGTTTCAAAAGAGCTTCTGAACTCGGTAAATGTGGCGATTGCTTTACAGAAGCCTCTTTTAATCAAAGGAGAACCGGGAACGGGAAAAACCATGCTTGCGGAAGCCATAGCCAAATCCATGGACATGGAGCTTCTTATCTGGAGCATTAAGTCCACAACAAAGGCACAGGAAGGTCTGTATGTTTATGATACTGTGCAGAGACTGTATGACAGCCAGTTCGGTGAAGGCAATGTTGCGGATATTGCAAGCTATATCAAGCTTGGAAAGATGGGAGAGGCATTTAAATCCGAGAAGCAGTGCGTACTTTTGATTGATGAAATTGATAAGGCGGACCTTGAGTTTCCAAATGACCTTCTATGGGAGCTCGACAAGATGGAGTTCTATATCAATGAAACAAAGAAAACCGTAAAGGCCAAGCACCGTCCTATCGTAATCATAACCTCAAATGCAGAAAAGGAACTGCCTGATGCATTTTTGAGAAGATGTATTTTCCACTATATAGAGTTTCCTGACAAGGAAAAAATGGAGGACATTATCAGGGTTCATTACGGAGAGGTGGACAGAAAGCTGACAGATGCGGCTCTTGAAAAATTTTATGAGATAAGAAACATGCGGGATATACAGAAAAAACCGAGCACGTCAGAGCTTCTGGACTGGCTGCAGGCGCTCATGATAAGCGGTGTCTCAGTAGAACGAATAAGTGAAGAAATACCGTATGTGGGTGTGCTTCTGAAAAAGAATCAGGACATTGATGAGCTTCAGAACGCAAAAAGCAGGGGCTATTCAAACAAAAGGTGGTAATGTCATGTTTTTGGATTTCTTTTATCTTTTAAGGGCGAGAGGCTTAAAGGTATCCATGAATGAATGGCTGTCTTTGATTGAGGCTCTGGACATGGGACTTGCGGATTCCAGCCTTTTGGGATTTTACCACCTGTGCAGAAGTATTCTTGTAAAAACGGAAGCTGATTACGACAAGTTTGATGCCGTATTTGCAGAGTATTTTCACGGAATAGAAAGTCCGGAGGACTTACCTGAGGAGCTGTGGAAATGGCTGAGTGAGGGAGCTCTGGAGCGGGACATTAACGATAAACCTGTTCCGGCTGAGGCACTTATGGAGCTTGAAGACCTGTTGAAGCGTTTCCGGGAGAGACTGGAAGAGCAGAAGGAGGAGCACCATGGCGGAAACTACTGGATTGGTACGGGCGGTACTTCAAGAATGGGTCACGGAGGGTACAACAATCAGGGCATCAGAGTGGGAGGTACAGGCAGGCATAAGTCTGCGGTGCAGATTGCGGGAGAAAGGAATTTCCGCGATTTCAGGCAGGATAACATACTGGATACCCGCCAGTTTCAGATGGCGTTTAAGAAGCTCCGACAGTTTTCCTCAAGAGTTGATGCGGAAAAGTCTGAACTTGATGTGGAAGGAACCATCAAGGCAACAGGTGACAATGCGGGACTTTTAAAGCTTGTTTACGAAAAGCCGAGAAAGAATACGATAAAGCTTCTACTGTTGTTTGATTCGGACGGTTCCATGTCCATGTACGGAAAACTCTGCAGCCGGCTGTTTCAGGCGGCAAACAGGTCAAGTCATTTTAAGGACTTAAAAGTATATTACTTCCACAATTGCATATATGACCATCTGTATACCACACCGTACTGCCGTGAGGGTGACTGGATTGATACCGACTGGGTGCTTTCAAACCTGGACAGCGAATACAAGGTTATATTTGTCGGTGACGGAACTATGGCACCGTCAGAGCTCCTGAGCCGGGGCGGAAACTCGTATATGTGGCTGTACAACGAAGAACCCGGCATAGAATGGCTCAGAAAGTTCCAAAGAAAATATAAAAAGCTTATCTGGCTGAATCCGATAGAAGAAAGAAGCTGGGATTTTGTCTATGGAAGCTATACATTAAATATGATAAGGGACATTTTCCCGATGTTTGAGCTCACTCTTGAAGGACTGGAAAAGGGTATAAAAAGGCTTCTGGTGCGATAATGTCCGCATATAAAAAGAACAAAATTTCTGAACATGTGTTTACAAATGTAAAAAAATGTGATACAATACAGGAAGTAAATGCGGAGGGTACAAAATGGAAGAACTAAAAGGAAGAGAAGCAAGGATACTCGAATATATGAAGCAGGAGATTGCCCAGAAGGGTTATCCGCCTACGGTAAGGGAGATATGTTCAGCACTGGGAGTTAAATCCACATCTACGGTGCACAAGGATATTGCCAATCTTGAACTGAAGGGCTACCTGAGGAAAGACCCTTCAAAACCGAGAGCTCTTATGCTTGTTGATCCACAGTCTCAGGAAAGACTTGATTTCGGTGGCATGTCCGGGGCTTCAGGTGATATGCGTGCGGCAGAAAACCGTCATACGGGAAACAGCGGATACGGCAATGCCGAGAGGATTGATATCATAGACATACCTGTTGTCGGCAGGATTGCGGCAGGAACACCTATTCTTGCAGAACAGAACATAGAAGAAACTTTTCCTATTCCTGCAAGATTTGCGGGCAAAGGTGACAGCTTCATGCTTACAGTCAGAGGAGACAGCATGATTGAAGCAGGCATTTTTGACGGTGACTATATTCTTGTGGAACAGCAGAACACCGCAAGAAACGGTGAGATTGTCGTTGCCATGATTGACGGCTTTGAGAGCGAAGCTACAGTAAAGACTTTTTACAGGGAAGCTGACCATGTCAGACTTCAGCCTGAAAACTCAAGTATGAGTCCTATCATAGTTAAAGATGTTAAGATTCTGGGCAAGGTTAAAGGTGTGTTCAGATATTTTTAAAAAAGTATAAAAAAGTCCTTGACTGCGTCGGGGACAGATGATATAGTATTTGAAGTGATTAAGAAGAAGTTATCCGCTTCTCACCTTATTGACTCAGTTGATAGGGTTAATATGAGAGATATAACACTGCTGTGTTTATGTGCGGATACATTTTCTGTATCCGTTTTTTTATTGTGAATGCGGCCTAAAGCCGGGTTCTATTATTTGCAGGAGGTGCAAGAACATTAGCAAGGAAAATCTGATCAACGAAGAAATTCGTGACAAAGAAGTAAGAGTTATTGACAACGATGGAACGCAGCTTGGCGTTATGAGCATTGAAGATGCTCTGGAAGCTGCAAACGAAAGAAAGCTTGATTTGGTTAATATTTCACCAAATGCCAATCCGCCGGTCTGCAAGATTCTTGACTACGGCAAGTACCGTTACGACCTTCAGAAGAGAGAGAAGGAAGCAAAGAAGAAGCAGAAGGTTACTTCTGTTAAGGAAATCCGTTTAAGTACATTTATTGAAGCACATGACATCCAGGTTAAGGCAAAGACTGCTTCAAAGTTCCTGATGGATGGAGACAGAGTAAAGGTAAGTCTGCGCTTTAAAGGCAGAGAAAAGGATTACGCAAGCAAGGGACTTGATGTTATGAATCAGTTCGCTGAAACAGTTGCTTCTGTGGGAACAATCGAAAAGAAGCCTGAGTTTGAGGGCAGAAGTCTGATTATGATTGTGGCACCTAAAACAGATAAATAAAATCAGATAACAGTAATAAATTTACGTAGGAGGACATTACTATGGCTAAGAATAAAATGAAGTCTCATAGAGGCGCATGCAAGAGATTTAAGTTAACAGGTTCAGGAAAAGTTAAGAGAAACAAGGCATACAAGAGCCATATTCTTACTAAGAAGGCTGCAAAGAGAAAAAGAGGATTAAGAAAGTCAACTATTCTCGGAAGTGCAGACCACAAGAGAATCAAGGCTGTATTAAGTAAGTAATTTAGGAGGGTTTGAATAATGGCAAGAGTAAAAAAGGGCGTTAACGCTCATAAGAGACATAAGAAAATTTTAAAGTTAGCAAAGGGTTATTACGGACAGAAGAGCAAGGTTTTCAGAGCTGCTAACCCTGCTGTAATGCGTGCATTACGTTCAGCATACGTTGGAAGAAAGAACAAGAAGAGAGAATACAGAAGACTGTGGATTGCTAGAATCAATGCAGGTGCAAGAATGAACGGTCTTTCATACAGCAGACTTATGGACGGTCTGAAGAAGTCAGGTATCGAAATCAACAGAAAGATGCTTTCAGAAATGGCTATCTACGATCAGGTTGCTTTCGCTCAGCTTTGCGAAACAGCTAAGAAGGCAGTAAAATAAAAATATTATTCGACATTTGAATATGACAATTTATTCCTCCCGTGGGGGCTATAATCAGAAATGATTCAGCTTGCGGGAGGTTTTTTTATGGTCATTTATGCCGAGTATCTGTTTATGGAAAATTTCCTTATAGGAGCAGTGATTCTGAAGCTTTCTGCATGGCTCGGAAAGCTTGAAACAGGCAGGATAAGGATACTTATGGGAAGCGTCTGCTGCGGGTTCTTTGCCTTTGTGATATTCCTTGATAATCTGGGCATGGCGGCAGGTATGCTGGTAAAGATTGTGTTTTCACTTGCTCTTTCACGGCTTGTTTTTGGGAAAAGCTTTGTTAAGGGAACGGTCATTATTTATCTTACCTCTGTATTTATGGGTGGAATGACCATAGCCCTGCTTTATCTGACAAGGATTAAGGGTATGTCAAACAATGCAGTTGTTTACATAGGGGATGTTTCGTACATGAATGTGATTTTCGGAATAGCGGTTTCAGGGGCAATGCTGCTGCTCTTTGCGCATATCATGCATGAAAAGCAGCTTAGGGAGAAGATATTTACAGACGTGGTGCTGAAGGTTGAAAATCACAGCGTTGTGCAGAGAGCCCTGATTGACTCCGGTAATTTCCTGAGAGACCCTTTTTTAGGAAGGCCGGTAGCGGTTATAAGCAGGCCTGAAGGCGGCAGACTTAAGGAAATTAAAGAGATTGAATGGGAAAAGCGCTTCTGTCCCGTGCCGTATTCGGGGATAGGGGTTGAAAAAGGTCTGATGGAGGGTTACAGGATAGATGAGCTTGTAATAAACGGCAGGAGCTTAAAAAATGTAGTTGTTGCCATATTTGATTCGGATTTTTATTCCTTTTGCAGGGAAGAGAGATATGAGATGCTTTTAAGTGAAGAAATGTTGGCGGGGGGTAGTGCAGAATGAACAGAAACTTTAATATCCGTA
>JBJETA010000109.1:0-2369 GCA_051883075.1 Anaerovoracaceae bacterium | reverse complement strand
CTTCCGGGTATGAACCGGACGCTCTAGCCAACTAAGCTACACCGCCACATATTTTTTCGGCTTTTGCCGTCAACATCAAATATATTATCATTACTTCTAAGCTTTGTCAATATTTTTTTAGCTTATACAAATTTTTATTTACGGATTACATCTGCCGCATGGTTCATAGCCCTGTGCTGCCGCTTCTTCCCGTGAATCAAATATAACTTTGTTTTCCTCTTTCATGGTCAGCACGGAAGGACAACTGCTTTCATGGAATTTTCCACTGTTAGAATTTCCTATATATCCTGCATTTATTATATTTTCCGATTCAGTTTCTTCATACGGACCCCACAGGCCCTTTCCGCTGTTTCTTGCTTCCTTTTCTATTTCGACAAATTCTTCCGCGTATTTTACATTTGGAGGATAGGTTGCAGTCTTAGCATGCCCCTCAGCAAGAAGTGTCTTATTATACATGATCCCATCCAGATAAATATATCCAAGAATTCTTCCGTATTTGTCGCGTTCCTGCACATCAAGCTCAAGTCCGACGGATTTTCCCTCCAGACTGTCTTTTGTGTACTGCGATGCAATCTTGCCATAGGGTACATTTTTTTCTTTATCAGGATGAACCGATTCAGGAGTATCAACGCCTATCAGTCTCACACGTTCTTCTTTACCGCCTATATTTAAAATGACTGTATCTCCGTCAACAACCCTTACCACATCATACGGTCCTGTTATTTCCGCCTTGGAAGCAGCGCTGTCCGCCGTAAGTTCAACAGCCTTACCCGGCTCAAGCTCTGCCGAAGCACTAATTTCAGCATCTCCGCTTTCCGTACCGCTGCAGCCTGCAAGCATCAGGACATTGCCGAGAAAAAACAGACATAACACAAATCCCAGTATTTCTTTTTTCAAAAGCTTCATAATTTTCCTTTATTCCCTCTGTTTTCTTTTTCTGCACGGTCAACGGTAAGAATGACCACTGCCGTACCTGCTGCCGTAACAACAGTCGATATTAAAGTAAGCAGTCCCGCTCCGCTGAAGTCAAGTATAACTCCCCCAATAAGGCTTCCTGCTACGGAAGAAACCGTTATCATAGTCGTAAACAGAGCCTGTCCCTTTACAGCCTCCCCCTTGCTCATGATTTCGTCTATAAAGCTTACCATGGCAGGCAGGAACAGCGCAAAAGAGAAAAGCTGCAGAAACTGTGCCGCAAATATCATTGTCACTGATTTTGCCGCATAGCATGCTCCGATTTTCAAGGTAAAGCAGACAGCTGCAACCTTAAGCATGGATTTGCACGCAAATCTGCGCTTGAACCATTCAAAGCAGAACATTGTCGGGATTTCCAGAAATGCCATAACAGAAAAAATCCTTCCCATATCTCCGCTGTTTCCGCCGACATTTTCAACTATCTGTATCATGAAATTGTTCAAAACCGAGTTACTGAAAAATACTCCCAGCACCCCGATATTTACAAGCATAAACATCCTGTTTCTTTTTATAAATTCCGTAAGGTTTATTTCTTTCTCTGCAGCTTCAGCTTTTTGAGCCGTTTCACTAACGACTTCATACTCTGTCAGATTTTCCCCACTTACAGATATATCATCTTCAGAAGACTTATTTCTCCTGCTTTTATCAAAATGCCACTTTGTTAAAAACAGACTCACCATGAGAAGTACAAGAACAATTTCACCCGTTACAGGCAGTACCGCAATACCGTTTTCTTCCACCAGAGTTCCCAGAAAAGCACACAGCACGGAATACGCAAGTGAACCCATGCTTCTTCCCACACCGAAATTTATATGTATGCCTGATTCCTGCAGCTTGAAGTTCAATGAGTTAAACAGAGGCTGCAGTACAGTTGTCCATGCTATAAGCAGAACAAATACCAGCGACAATGCCGCAGATTTTCGGTTCAGTACAAACATAAAAAAGGTCAGTCCCATAAGCATAACTGTCATAAGCCGGCTTATTCCTATAAGTGAAATGCGTTTTGATCTGTCGGCAAGGTCTGCCACAAGAGGCTGCAAAAAAACCGCAACGATATTTCCTACCGCCAATATGATTCCAATTTCCGAATTTGTATACCCGTTTGAAAGCAGATAAACCGATGCAAAGCTGCAAATAACACCGTAGTACATCCAGTATGTTCCGTGTATTGCCGCATATTCCGCATTTAGTATTTTTTCCATAGCTGTGATTCAGAGCTTCGTATTCTGCTGCTCTCTCCTTTCCGAATTTTACGTAACACTATTATTATAAATGAAATTTCCTAAAAATAAAGCCGTTCAGTTTTTCTTTTCTGTTTTTCAGGAATGCATCACTGTTTCTCAGCCCTACTCCGCCTTTCTTTTACATTGGATGCCGCCTGCAGAATATAAAAA
>JBJETA010000108.1:27797-42149 GCA_051883075.1 Anaerovoracaceae bacterium | reverse complement strand
ACCACCCTGCATGTGTGGACTCAATCCCTACATCGGCAAATCAGGAAGACCATGTATCAATGGGTGCAACTTCAGCAAGAACAGCTGCTATGGTTCTTGACAATGCCCAGAAGGTTATCGGTATCGAGCTTGCGGCAGCGGCACAGGCTATCTGGCTGCGTCAGGAAATGGGTGAAAACGGTATTGATAATCTGGCAGAAGGTACAAGAGCAGCTTACGAATTCATCCGTACAAAGGCAGCGCCTGTAGAAAAGGACATTATCATGATAAACTATCTGCCAATATTTGAAGAAATGATCAAGGATAACAGCTTAGTTGAAGCAGTAGAAAAAGTAGTAAAGCTGCATTAGTAAGTAAGGCAGTATTAATATAAAACAACAACGCGGGCAAACCTCTTTTAGCTTCGCATGCAAATAAGAGGTTTCCCGCAATATATTGCAATTTTGGAGGATAAAAATATGTTTGACAACAAAAAGATAGCAGAAGCGATGACAATAAAGCTTGATGCGACACTACCTGAATACCCTAAATTTCAGGAAGGAATAAGAAGAGCACCGGACAGAGGATTCAGATTAACAAAGGAACAGACAAAGATTGCATTAAAGAATGCTCTTAGATATGTTCCGGAAGAACTTCATGAAACTCTTGCTCCTGAATTTATGGAGGAACTTAAGACATACGGAAGAATTTACGCTTACAGATTCAGACCGGAAGGAAGAATCTATGGTAAGCCAATTGATGAATACAAGGGTGAATGCACAGAAGCAAAGGCATTCCAGGTTATGATTGATAACAATCTGGACTTTGAAGTTGCACTTTATCCATACGAACTTGTTACATACGGAGAAACAGGTTCAGTTTGCCAGAACTGGCTTCAGTACAGATTAATCAAGAAGTATCTTGAAGTAATGACTCAGGATCAGACTTTAGTAGTTGAATCAGGTCATCCACTTGGATTATTCCCATCAAAGCCAACAGCTCCAAGAGTAATCATTACAAACTCAATGATGATTGGTATGTTTGACAACCTTGAAGACTGGGAAATCGCAGAAGAAATGGGTGTTGCAAACTATGGACAGATGACTGCAGGTGGTTGGATGTACATCGGACCTCAGGGTATCGTTCACGGAACATTCAACACAATCTTAAATGCCGGACGTAAGGAGCTTGGCGTTCCTGAAGACGGAGACCTTGCGGGTTATACATTCGTATCATCAGGGCTTGGCGGCATGTCAGGAGCTCAGCCAAAGGCTGCAAACATTGCAAATGCAGTTGGTATCTTTGCAGAAGTTGACTATTCAAGAATCGAAACAAGACACAACCAGGGCTGGGTAGATGTAATTCTTGACGATCTTGATGAAGTATTCAAGCTTGCAACAGAAAAGAAAGAAAAGAAGGAAAGCATTTCAATTGCTTACCATGGAAATATTGTAGATTTACTTGAAGCAGCTGTAGAAAGAAACTTCCCAATCGAACTTCTTTCAGACCAGACTTCATGCCACAACGTATATAATGGTGGATACTGCCCTGTAGGCATGACATTTGAAGAAAGAACAAAGCTTCTTCACGATGACAGAGATGAATTCTGCAAGCAGGTAGATTTAACTCTTCACAGACATTTCAAGGCTATTAAGGCATTGACAGAAAGAGGAACTTACTTCTTTGACTATGGTAACTCATTCATGAAGGCTATGTACGACGCAGGCGTTAAGGAGCTTTCAAAGAATGGTGTTGATGAAAAGGATGGATTTATCTGGCCTTCATATGTAGAAGATATCATGGGACCTATGCTGTTTGACTACGGTTATGGACCATTCAGATGGGTTTGCCTGTCAGGAAAGCCTGAAGATCTGGAAGCTACAGACAAGGCAGCAATGGACTGCATCGATCCAAACAGAAGATATCAGGACAGAGATAACTGGGTATGGATTAGAGACGCAAAGAAGAATAAGCTTGTAGTTGGTACACAGGCTAGAATCTTATATCAGGATGCAGAAGGAAGAACAAACATCGCTCTTGCATTCAATAAACTTGTAAGAGAAGGAAAGATTGGTCCTGTAATGATGGGACGTGACCACCACGACGTATCAGGTACAGACTCACCATTCAGAGAAACTTCAAACATCAAGGACGGTTCAAACGTAATGGCTGACATGGCAGTACAGTGCTTCGCAGGTAATGCAGCAAGAGGTATGTCACTAATCGCACTTCACAATGGCGGTGGTGTAGGTATAGGTAAGTCAATCAACGGTGGATTCGGTCTTGTACTTGACGGTTCAGAAAGAGTAGACGAAATCATTAAGTCCGCAATGATGTGGGACGTAATGGGTGGCGTTGCAAGAAGAAACTGGGCAAGAAATGAAAACGCTCTGACAACATCAATGGAATACAACAAGAATTACGGACATACAGACAATGCAATCGGTAAGGGCTTTGGACACATTACAATCCCTTATATTGCAGATGACAAGCTTGTTGAAGAAACTGTTGATAAGTTCTTAAAGTAATTTGTAATACGGACTATGGGCGGCTGCAGATGCTGCCCATAGTTTTGTGCACTTTGTAATATGACCCGTCCGGATGCAAACGGACGGAGGAAAACAGGTTGGTAACATGGGAAAAACATTATTAGTTAAAAATATAGGAATACTGCAGACCCCGGTGGGCAGCTTCAGCCATAAGGGCGAAAAGCAGGGCGAAAATCTGAAGCTTCATGATGCGTCAGTGCTGATTGAAGACGGAATTATAAAAGAAATATGTGAGAACGGAGCGCTTCCAAAGGGCGCAGAGGGAGCCGACGAAGTTATTGACGCAGAAGGAAATCTTGTAACACCGGGTCTTGTAGAAGGCCATACGCATCTTGTATTTGGCGGTTACAGACAGAACGAAATTCCACTTAAGCTGAAAGGTGCCGGATATCTTGACATTCTCAGAGCAGGTGGCGGAATAAATGATACTGTAAAGAAAACAAGAGAAGCTACTTTTGAAGAACTGTATAACAAGACAGAAGGCTTCCTTGATGAAATGATGGGTCTCGGAGTAACTACATGTGAAGCAAAGAGTGGGTACGGAATAGACCTTGATACAGAAGTAAAACTTCTTGAAGTACTTAAAAAACTGAACGAAGATCACCCAATGGATATCGTTTCAACTTTCATGCCTGCGCATGTTATACTTGCAGACTGGCAGGGAAAAGAAGATGAATTTATAGATCTTTGCATAAAGGAAATGTTCCCGTATGTAAAAGAGAATAATCTTGCGGAATTTATTGATATCTTTACTGAAGACTCCGTGTTTAATGTTGAACAGAGCAGAAAGTACCTTCAGGCAGCAAAGGACATGGGTTTTGGCCTGAAGATTCATGCTGATGAAATAGAAGCCATAGGCGGTTCCGTTCTTGCCGGAGAAATCGGTGCAACATCAGCAGAGCATCTGATTGTAATAAATGATGAGGGTATGGAATCAATGTCCAAGGCAGGAACTACAGCGATGCTGCTTCCTGCAACATCATTCTATCTTGGGGCAACATTTGCACCTGCAAGAAGAATGATAGATGAATATCAGATTCCGGTTGCAATGGCATCTGACTTTAATCCGGGTTCATGCCCGTCATTAAATCTTCAGTTTGTCATGAACCTTGGGTACCTGAAGTACAGAATGACACCAGAAGAAATTCTGACTGCAGTAACAATCAACCCTGCATGCGGAATCGGCAGAGGGGATAAGGTTGGAACTCTTGAAGTCGGCAAGGCGGGAGACCTGGTTATCTGGGATGCTCCAAATATGGAAATGCTTTGCTACAGATTCGGCTCAAATCTGGCGGCACAGGTTGTTAAAGGCGGAGAGCTGGTATAATATAAAATATTCAAAGATAGGAGAAAAGAAGAAATGAAACTTATCGAAATGAAGGTAAACGAATATCTTGATGTGCTGAAGTCAGACGCACCTGCTCCGGGCGGCGGTTCAGTAAGTGCTCTTGCAGGCGCTCAGGGTGTAGGACTTTTCATGATGGTATGCGACCTTACAATCGGCAAGGAAAAGTATGCTGATTTTCAGGAAGGATGCATAGCAGCAAAGGAAGCCGGAGTTAAGCTTTATGAAGAATTAGTTGCCGGAATCGACAAGGATACAGAGGCATTTAACCTTGTATCAGCTGCATTTAAAATGCCTAAGGAAACTGATGAAGAAAAGGCTGCAAGGAAGGCTGCAATCGCTGCAGGAACTCTTGAGGCCACAAAGGTTCCTTTCAGAACTATGGAACTTGGTTTTGAAGGCTTAAAGATTGCATCACAGCTTGTTGGAAAGACAAATCCGAATGCGGCAAGTGATTTGGGAGTAGCGGCACTTAACCTTATGGCATGTATCAAGGGAGCATGGCTGAATGTTAAGATTAACCTTCCCGGAGTAAAGGATGAAGCTTTAGCCAAGGAATTTGAAGAAAAGGGCAGGATGATTATGGCTGAGGCTGAAAAGCTTGCAAAGCCTGCATATGATGCTATCGAAAGTTCATTATAAATAAACGATATATAGCATATCGAAGAGCGAATATAAAAAACGGAGGAAATTTAAAATGGCAAAGATTATTGAAAGTGTACCAAATATCAGTGAAGGCAGAAACACAGAGGTTATTGAAGCTTGTGTAGACCAGATTAGAAACACACCGGGCTGCACACTTCTTGATTATTCATCAGATACAAGCCACAACAGAACAGTTATTACATACATGGGAAGTCCTGAAGCTTGTGAAGAAGCCAGCGTAAAGCTTGCAAAGAAGGCTGTTGAATTAATCGATTTAACTAAGCATGTAGGCGAGCACCCTCGTATGGGTTGTGTAGACGTAATGCCTTTCATTCCTATCAAGGAAGCAACAACTGAAGATTGTGTTGAACTTTCAAAGAGAGTTGGCGAAAGAATCGCAAAGGAAGCAGATCTTCCAGTATTCTTATATGAAAGCTCAGCTACAGCTCCTCACAGAGAAAACCTTGCAAAGATTCGTAAGGGTCAGTTCGAAGGAATGGCTGAAAAGGTTAAGGACCCTGACTGGATTCCTGATTTCGGCGGACAGAGAATCCACCCAACAGGCGGAGTTGTTGCTGTAGGCGCAAGACCACCGCTAATCGCATTTAACATCAACTTAAATACTTCAGATGTTGAAATCGCAAACAAGATTGCCAAGGTAATCAGAAGATCAAGCGGCGGATTCGACTGTGTTAAGGCTATGGGCGTAATGCTGGAAGACAGAAACATCGCACAGGTTTCAATCAACATGACTGACTTTACAAAGACTCCACTGTACAGAGTAGTAGAAGTAACAAAGGCAGAAGCAAAGAGATGGGGCGTAACAGTAATCGGAACAGAAATCATCGGACTGTGCCCAATGCAAGCATTATTCGATTCTGCTGAATACTATCTGCAGATTGAAGACTTCCATCCGGATGTACAGGTTATTGAAAACCACTTATTATAAGAGAAGAGATAAACAAGAAAAGTTAAAAAACAGCATACTGCCTTAGATAAAACTCTATGGCGGTGTGCTGTTTTTTTTGTAAAATCGCTGTTTTCAGTTCTTTAAAAGTGCATTTACAAATCTTTCTAAGACTGTTGAGACTTCACATCTTAACGCAGTTTCAGCCGGTTCAAAACAATTATCTTCACGACCATTCATGATACCTGTCTCCTGAACATACTTACAGCCCTCTGTAAACCATTCTGATATTTGGTCTGAATCCGCATAAGAAAGCTCTGTGCTGTTTAAATTAACAGGCTTCTTCAAGATGTTGGAAAAGCGATACATAATGGCGGCCATTTCCTCACGGCTGATAGAACGTTCAGGATAAAAGTTCCCATCATCTTCGCCTTTCAGGATACCCATACCGTTGGCCCAGGAGATGTAATCAGTATAGTAATAATCTTCCGGAACATCTGAAAATGTCGGGCTTGCTCTCTTTGGTATGGTACCATATGAATTCTCATACATTCTTCCTATAACCGTTGCAAACATCCCACGAGTCATATCAGAATCGGGTTCAAATATTTCGTGCTCGGTGCCTGTAAATAATTCACGCTGTGCAACGAAGTCAATGTTGTTTTCGGCCCAATGTCCTGAAGTATCAATAAAATACTTTGGATTATTTTCAAATAAAATTTTTTGACCGGTAGGTGCTATATAGGAAGCATTGCCATTGGCATCAAGCTGTGAGATGCTGACAAAAACCTTTACGGGGACGCCTTCTCTGTAAGTATAGTAGTAAGGCAGCCCTTGCTGTTTTTCAACTATTGTAGCCTTTGAAGCACTTCCTTTTCCACCGCTTCCGGAACCCGTTCCACCGTTATTTGAAGGAGGCGCAGGTACCGGAATTTCAATCGTAGGAGGTGTTGGGTCGTTGACCTGAGGCGGTACTTCCTCTATAATTATTTCTTCCTCCACCGTATATTCAGCTATAGGACTGACATTACCTGCAGCATCTACAGTTTTCAGCTGTAAAACACTGTTTGGATATTGTGGTGTAAGCGTTGTTCTGCCCGGAAGTTCGGCAAAAGCACTTCCGTCAAAGCTGTATAAGAGCGTTGTAGGGCTTTGTACAAGGCTTTCCGACGGTCTTACAGCATAGTAGCTTTGGCCTGCAGTTATCGCTTCTGATGTTGAAATTGCAGCCCCGGAGATATCGGTTAAATACGGCGACTCAGGAATGTCCACATCGATGTTTATGTATTTTACAGAACTCAATCCGGAAGCAGCAGTTGCCACTATTTTATCTTGCCCTGTTTCCGTAAGTGTGAAGGTTAGTTCCGTAGGGTTAGTGGTTGCATCAGTTGCTGTAATGGTGGCATTGTTTATATTTCTGTAAGGAATATTTTCTTTATATACAGTAGATGAAGTTATATAAGTATTTATGGCCGAAACAGTTAATGTTTTCTGACGCTCTGCTGCAATAGCACTTATGTTTGTCCAATCATTGGTGACAGTCGATGTTAAATCTGTGCCCTCTATGATCAATTCATCGTTTGCCGCAGGAGGCGGAGTTATAATGCCTGAGCGAAGAGCCAGTTTCAACTCCTGACCGTCCTTTACAACTTCATAAGCAAGGTTATCACTGACGAAAAATGCTGTGTGGTCTAATGACACCATCTTTGAAGTCCAGTTTTGTGTAAATATACCCGGCGTATCCATGGTAATGCCAACAGGGACAGAGTTTGATAAAACCCCGGCAATCTCAATTTTTTTCTGATTATATAAGTGTACGTTGCTGCTATTGTTTCCGGAAGAATCAGTATTGTCTTTTATTGAAACTGTTGAAGTTAATTTTAATGGGCTGTTAGCAAAATAGCTTACATAAACCCCTCCGCCTTTATCAGCAGTGTTGTTTGATATAATTCCACCGGAAATAGTACAAAATTCAGTATCTGAGCCGGTAGAAACATAAATGCCGCCGCCTTGCGATTCTGCCGAATTGTTTATGATTTCACCGCCTGAGATATTTGCTGTTCCGAAAAGAAGTATTCCTCCGCCAAGGTCGGATGTATTGTGGCTTATAGTCCCGTCACTCATATTGAAAGTACTGCCGTTGGATGTCCATACCCCGCCGCCGTTATAGTTTACAGCACCGTTTTTTGACTTGTTAGAGGAATTATATGCTATGCTTCCTCCATACATATTAAAATCACATAATGAACCTACAGCGACTCCGCCGCCGCCTGTTGAGGAAGAGGTAGGAGCATCTGTTGCATTTCCGCAGACATTTCCCCCATACATATTCAATGTATTGCCGGGGGCGGAATTAGGGTAATTAAAAAAGAATATACCGGAACCGCCGGCCTGGGTTGAAACAGATGAATCAGTATAATTGCCTGCTATATTACCGCCGTATATGTTTAAGGTTACATTGTTTTCATAGGTGGCAATGCCATTGCCCTGATGAGAGGAACCATATTTGTGAGTTATAACCCCGCCGTATAAAGTTTCTGTGCCGTTTAATTCATCAAGATACCACAAGCCGTCTGAGTTAACTGCATATTTATGTGCAGTGCTTTCTTCGCAGTCACATAAGTTGAAGGTTGAATCTGCATCAACCAGAATAACCGGTGTGAATAAAGTTGTGCTTGAAGCAGTCTGACACAGAACTTTTCCGTTTAAGCAGAGTGTTACATTGCCGTTAATGGTTAAAGGCTTAGTTAAATCGATATCTTCATCAAGATAATAATTGCCGTCTTCCAAGGTATAGTTTTTAGAAATTATGTTGCCTATATCCAATGCCTCAAAACTTACAGGAGAAATTGAACCGCATGCAACGGAAACATCGTGTTCGTGTGCTGCTACTGTATCCCTTACTGTCAGTGTAAAAGACCGGCTGTAGCCGCCGCAGGAGGCGGTAATTGTTGAAGTGCCTGCCCCTATTGCTGAAACTGTGCAGGCTTCGGCAGATGCCGGAGCATAGGAAATTGCAGCTACGGATGTATTTGAGGATTCCCATGTTATATCTGTGCGCTTTACGGCATCTATATAGGCGACGGCTGTTGCCGTCTGTTCAGAACCTGTTAATACGCTTCGGTTTGGAACATTAATAGTGATACCGTCTTCAACGGTTTTGATGCCTGCAAATTTTATATTGCTTCCGTAATCCTCAGAAGGAGTAAAGTTTCCCGAGGAAACCTTGACAAGTACAGAGCCTCCGCCGTTGAGATTTAATGAGGCTCCGTTTCTGGTATAAACCAAAGGCTTTATGCCGGACATTACCGGGTCGCCTTTAAATCCATATATGCCTGTATCATCATTTACTGCAAGGGCTATCCGGTAAGCGGTCATAATTTCGGCAAAAGTAAGATTTTCCAAATCTGTGCCTTCCAAAGCGGTTTCTATTGCTGTACCCTCGTCATTTATGTATTCTGACAGTATTTTATGGAATACTGCATAGTCTCCCGTTTGTGCTTTGAGATATGCTGCAAACAGGGCTGACAGTGAGTAGGAGTGCAGACTGTTGTCAAATTGTAAAAGCGATTTTCCGTTTGTTATGTATTTGCCTGCATCGTTGTTGTAGTATGTAAGCCTTGAATGCAGAGAGCTGCCTTCATAAATCATTTCTTCCGCAGCCATGGACATTGCCTCGTTAAGCCATGAAGCCATAGGTACTGCGTCAGGGTCTTGAAGCACCAAGCGCTTATATATATAATTGCTGTAGTTTAACATGTGCTGATATTCATGCACCAGTGTGGAAAAACAGCCTGAAACATTTGCAACACCTGTTGAATAAGAATAAATACCGGGATAAGTATCTATGTGAAGTACAGGCATGTAGTTGCTGCCCGGGTACCCGTATATCAGATCGGCGGATGAAAAATATCCTCCGATAAAGCCGTTTGGATTGTTTCCGTCCTGAATATCATACAGCAAAAGACTGACTTTTCCTGTGCCGTCCACATCCAGATGTGAACCAAAGGCAGAGGTCATCTGCGGGAATGAACTGTCAAAGGAATCTGCAATTTCCTCTGCCATGGCAGTATCAACAACATAGTCTGCCTCATGGTTGGCAGAAGGTACCGGTGTCCAGATATAACAGTGACTGCCTTCTTTTATTAATGAAAAAGTGACTTGTTTGTTGGTGCCGTTTGAAATATCCTGTACCCATAAATTTTTTTCTTCACCTATAGCGTAACCATCGGCAAGAGACATAGGGAAAAAAGTATCGTCGTCAACTTCCACGATAGCAGGATGATAGCGCAGGACATTATCCTCTGACAGCCCGGACGAACGCTGTAGGTTGTAGGATGTATCTATGCCTGAGATGGAGCCGGTTGACTGTGCCTCACTGTAATTTTCGGAGTCGTTATAGATTAGAACGTAATCACCGTCATAACCGCCTTCCGGGTCATTATCAATTATTGTATGCCCTGAGCTTTCAGGAAGTGAAGCCGAAGGGGCGGCAAAAGCTTCTGATGGAATGACCAGCAATAAAAAGATGCATAGGAGGCAGGCTGCAGCTGAAAAGTATTTATTTTTAATAGTGAATTCCGGTTTATACATAGAACCTCCGTAAGAAGCATACAAAAAGCTATTATATTATTTAGATTATACAATAATTTTTACAAATTTCAATGGCGGGGGCGGGTTGTAACGGCAGATTCGGTGTGTTAGAATATAAAATATGTAATTAATCTTTATGAGTACCGGAGGTTTGAGATGGCAATTCATGAATCGGGCGAAGACTATTTAGAAACAATATTGATTCTTCACCAGAAAAACGGTATGGTACGCTCCATTGACATTGCAAATGAATTGGGCTATTCAAAACCGAGCATAAGCAGGGCCATGGGCATACTTAAGAAGTCAGGATATATTGAGACGGATGAAAAGGGTCATATCCTCTTTACGGAAGAGGGCAGGATTCTTGCGGAAAAAATTTACGAGAGGCATAAAAATATTTCCAGATTTCTTATGGAGGTTCTCGGGGTAAGTGAGGAAACGGCACTGAAGGATGCCTGCCGCGTTGAACACGACTTGTCAGAGGAGACCTACGGTAAAATATGTGAAGCTTTAGACCTTAGACTTAAATAAGGCCGAATTGGAGGAAAAGGTAAAATGTATAAAGAAGCAATCAGACCGGCATGGGTAGAAGTAAACTTAACAAACTTGGACCACAACATTAAGAACATTATCGCAAAAGCAGGAGAAGGCAGAGAGGTAATAGGTGTTATCAAGGCGGATGCTTACGGACACGGCTCAGTAAAGGTAGCAGAGGTTTTAATGGCAAACGGAGTCAAGACTTTTGCAATTGCTACTCTGCAGGAAGCAATCACTTTAAGAGAAGGTGGAGTTAAAGGTGAGATTATTATGCTTGGCTTAACACCTGATATGTATGCGGATACTATTGCCGAATATGATATTACACCTGTCGTTTGCAGCTCGGAAAACGCAAAGGCTATCTCGGATGCGGCAGCGGCTGCAGGAAAGACTGTAAGCGGTCTTATCGCAGTAGATACAGGTATGGGAAGAATCGGTTACCTTACAGATGATGAAAACGCTGTTGAAGATGTAAAGAAGATTGCGGCACTTCCTAACTTTAAGATTAAGGGAATGTTCTCACATATGGCAACAGCTGATGCTTATGACAAGAGCTTTGCCAAATTGCAGGAATACAGATACAAGGAATTTTATGAAAAGCTTACAGCTGCAGGTGTTGAAATCCCATTTAAGACTCTTGCAAACAGTGCTTCAATCATGGAGATTCCATCAATTCATTTCGATGCGGTAAGACCGGGAATCATTCTTTACGGATGCTATCCATCAGATGAAGTGGACAAGAATGAGCTTGACTTAAAGCCTGTTATGTCAGTAAAGGCTAACATCGTTCATTTAAAGAAGGTTCCTGTAGGTTTCTCGGCGGGCTACGGAAGAAAGTTTATCTCAAAGAGAGAAAGTCTGATTGCTACTCTTGCCTTAGGCTATGCTGACGGTTATCCAAGACCTTACTCATCACAGGCTAAGGTTATCGTAAACGGTGTAGTAGCTCCAATCGCAGGAAATATCTGCATGGACCAGTGCATGGTTGATGTTACGGACGTTCCAAATGTAAAGGTTGGTGATGAAGTAATCATCATGGGTACTGACGGAAAGAACACTATCTTAGCTGATGATATTGCAAACGCAACAGGAACTATTAACTATGAAATCGTTTGTGCATTCGGTCAGAGACTGCCAAAGGTTTATGTAAAATAAGGAAAAAAACATGGTTTTCGGATTATTTAAGAAAAAACAGATAGCCGATACAATATTTAAGAACGGAAAGATATATACACAGGATGCAGACTTTCCATGGGCCGATTCTGTTGCGTGCCTGGAAGGGGAGGTTATCTGTGTCGGAGACGACGAAAATGCAGAGGAATTGTGCGGCAGTGACACACAGGTGATAGATCTTGAAGGAAAATATATGTTTCCAGGGTTTATTAACACCCACAGCCATCCTGCGCGAAGACTTTTTGAAGGAGAGTATTATGAGCTTTCCGACAAATGGGACAGCGAAACGCTTTTAGGTAATGTAGCAGATTATGTCAGCGGCAATATGCTGATGGATGCATATTTCGGGTATGGTTTCAATGCTCATGTCCTTGAGGGCATGGAGTCGGAGGAAGCAAGAGCGAAGCTGGATGAAATCAGTGAAGATAAACCCATAGTTCTTCTCAGCTATGATGAAGGCTCAATATGGGTAAACAATGCAGCGCTTCAGGCAGTAACGCAGGCAGCACAGGAAGACGGTGTAAGAAATATCACCACAGATTACATCCTGCAGGTACTTGAGCTTATTGATTTTGAAAGACTTCAGGAAAAAATGAAGGATTTGGTATCGGAATACTGCCGAAGAGGCTTTACTTCAATAGTAAATGCAGGAGCACCTGAGTTTATGAATATCATATATCAGGACCTCGTTGTGCAGATGCATCAGCAGGACATACTGATGCAGAGAAATTTTGGAAGCCTGGAAATCTCAAGAGACATATCGCCTGACACTGTTCTGGGAAGACTTATGCATAAGAAGACAGATACCATGGAAATGGACGATTTTGTAACTTGTGATCTTCTGAAAGTTGTATTGGGCAGAGAAGAAATGCAGGTCGGACCGGTTCCGGAAAATCTTGTAAAAATATTTAAAATGATTTCGGAAAGGGGCTTCTGCATTATGGCAGAGCCGCTTGACAAAACTGCTTTCAGGGAGTGCATAGAAGCCGTTTCCGCAGTAAGGGATGAGGGATACAGAAAGAACGAAATCATCATCTGCTGTGAAAAGGATTTGAAAGCTGAAGATGAAGAATTTTCTCTGGATGAGTACTCTCTTGACAATGTCCGTTTTGCACCGTCTGCAAACCGAGAAGCATCAAACGAATATGCAGCGGTTGAGGGTCTGGGCAGAGTGGAAGAAATCATAGAGAGATTTACCATTGATGCGGCGCTTTCTATAGGAAAAGAAGAAAGTCTTGGTTCTGTTGAGGCCGGTAAAAGAGCAGACTTTGTAATATTTGATGAAAACCCGTTTGAACTGGCAAATGCAGGACTTTTCAGGAAGCTTGAGGCTTCTGCGGTAGTGCTTGACGGAAAAGTTGTATATGATGACAATGAAGACAATATGCAGGAATGGTATGATTTGATGGTAGGTATGCACATGTAGAAGAAAAAATAAAAAATATTTTTCAATCTACACAAAATCATCACATTTCTTGTATATAATAAACTCACAGGGGATTATTGGGACCCTGAAATCGTGTATTTTCGGACAGCCGAAGATACATGTTTCCTTCTTTTATTAGATACACACACTCAAAGAAAAAAACACCTTCCCCGGTGTTTTTTTCTTTTTTGCGAAATTTCATTTTAATGCAAACACATATTTTTTTATGTTGTATATGTAAGAAAAATACAAAAAAGTATTGACATGGAAAAAATGGCGCGGTAAAATGTAAAAAAATTCCAAATAAAAACGGTTGCCGTAGTGTGAAAAGTAATCAAAGGAGATATTGGGATGAGAGATAAATATAAGAAATATCCGCTTACAAATGATGTAATGTTTAAAGCTGTCTATGGGAGTGATACGGACGAGAGCAGAAAAGCTCTTATGGCAATGCTGAATGTTATACTTGAAAGAAAAGAAGACCCTATAGAAACACTGGAAATAAAAAATCCTATAAACTATGCGAAATGTATGACAGATAAGGAATCAGTGCTGGATATAAGATGCAGAACTTCTAAGGGTGAGATAATAGGAATAGAGATGCAGGTGAGAGTTGTCGGGGGACTGGATAACAGGGTTGTGTATTACCAGGGCAAAAATCTGGCAAGTGTCTTGAGAAGAAAAGAAGATTATGTTAACATGAAGAAAGTAATAACAATTTGTATCATGGTAGAAAACTTTCTGCCGGATACAGATAAGTTCCACAGTGTTTTTAGATATATGGATATAGAAACGAAAAAAGAACTTTCTGATATAAGTGAAATCCATTTTTTTGAGTTGGGAAAAATAAATTTGGAGAAGCCCGTAAGTGAAATGACGGAGGCAGAGCGGTTTGGTGCGTTTTTGCTGAATGCAAACCAAAGCGGTCGGGAAAACTATGTGGAAGAGATAAAATCTTTTGGAGACGAGGTGATCCTGATGTCAGATCAGATATTGAGAAAGTTTACAGAAGAAGAAATCTTACAAGAACTTGCAGAAGATAGAGAAATGTTTTTATTTGAGCGCGAGGTTGAAAAGCTTAGAGCTGAAATGAGAGAAGAAGAGTTCGCGAAGAAGGATGCGGAATTTGCAAAGAAGGATGCGGAATTTGCAAAGAAGGATGCGGAATTTGCAAAGAAGGATGCGGAATTTGCAAAGA
>JBJETA010000108.1:0-27697 GCA_051883075.1 Anaerovoracaceae bacterium | reverse complement strand
AAGAGGGATGAAGAGTTTGCAAAGAAGGATGCGGAATTTGCGAAGAGGGATGAAGAGTTTGCAAAGAAGGATGCGGAATTTGCGAAGAGGGATGAAGAGTTTGCAAAGAAAGATGAAGAATTCGCCCAAAAAGGTGCAGAGCTTGCAGAAAAAGAAGCAAATTTAGACGAAAAGGCTCATGAACTTGCAAAAAGAGAAGCGGAGCTTGAAGAAAGGAAAAAACGATACGGCGAAATCGTGTATAACTTAAAAAAAGAGGGCTTATCAATAGATATGATTGCAAAGTGTACAGGATTAAAAAAAGAAGAAATTGCAGAACTGTAGTCTTTAAGATTGTTGAACCGGAGAAAGAAAAAACTGTAGCTTAAAGGCTACAGTTTTTATGTATAAGGAGTTTTAATTATTGAATTAGTCTATACAATCAGCTTCATCTTTATCATTAGTAAGGTTCAGCTTGTCAAATACGAAGAACAGCAGGCTCATTATCATACCTACTACGCAGGCAAGAACCATGCCTTTAAGCTCAATGCCGCCGAAGTTAAATGCGATGCCTGACAGACCGGTTACAAAGATTACAGATGTAAGAACAAGATTCCTGGATTTGCCGAAGTTAACTTTTGAGTCAACAAGAATTCTTATACCGGAAGCCCCTATCATACCGTAAAGCAGGAATGAGATACCGCCGATAACAGGTCCGGGAATAGTGCTGATTAGCGCGGAAAGCTTACCTACGAAGGAACATACGATTGAAAGCACAGCAGCACCTGCGATAACTCGAACGCTGTAAACCTTTGTTACAGCCATGACACCGATGTTTTCACCATATGTGGTTGTAGGAACTGAACCGATGAAGCCCGAAAGCATAGTTGAGAAGTTGTCTGCAAACAGACTTCGGTGGAGTCCGGGATCTTTCAAGAGGTCGCGGTCAACGATTTTGCTTGTAACAATCTGATGGCCGATATGTTCTGAAGCGATAACAAGCAGAACAGGAAGCATCATAAGAACTGCATCAATATTGAACTTTGGTGTCGAAAAGTTCGGAATGGCAAATAAAGGAGCATTTATAACATCTTCGAAGTTTAAAATTCCTAAGAATAAAGAGGATATATAACCGACGATGATAGCAATCAAGATAGGAATAACGGAAAAGAATTTTTTGAATAAGACATTTCCCAGAACGGCTGTTGCAAGGGTAATAACAAAGATGATGATATTTCTTGGATCAACAGGTGTTACAATCTGCTCAAAAGTATTTGTGCCTTCTATTGCTTGATATGTAACGCTTTCGAAAAGGCCTGCCTTACTTGCAGCAGTTCCTGCAAGCTCTAAACCGATGAGGGCAACTACAGGACCCATAGCTGCAGGAGGAAGGACTATGTCAATCCAGCCTGCACCAAATTTATAAACTATGAGTGACAGGATACATCCGAAAAAACCAACAGCGATAAAGCCACCCAGCGCATATGAATAGCCTAAATCGTGACCGAATTTACTCATGATGGCTACCGTAGGCGCAATAAAAGCAAAGCTGGAGCCTAAATAAGCCGGTGCTTTGCCTTGTGTAATAAGTATAAATAATAATGTTCCCACACCATTCATAAACAATACAACTGCGGGATTTATTCCGAATAGGAACGGAACTAAAACAGAAGCACCGAACATAGCGAACATATGCTGCAGGCTAAGGGGTGCTAACATTGAAAATGGGACCTTGTCCTCGATTTGAATGATTTTTCTTTCCATAATCGTTTACTTCCTTTCTTGTCTTATCTAATTTTGCTCAAATCTTCAATATTATAGCACCACTTAAAAGGTGTGACAAGATGGAAGTCAAAAAAATTTATAGACGGGTTAGGTCTTTTATCACTTCACCGGCAATGATAAGTCCTGCGACGGAGGGTACAAAAGCGATACTGCCGGGAATCCGTACGGAGGACTCGGCTGCATTTTTTTGTGAAGGCTTGACAGGTTCTTCCTTTGAGTATACGACTTTCAGCTTTTTTACTCCCCTGGCCCTCAGCTCTTTGCGCATGACTTTTGCAAGAGGGCAGACAGAAGTTTTGTAAATGTCTGCAACCTCAAACATAGCGGGATTCAACTTGTTACCTGCACCCATACTGCTGATTACGGGAGTTCCCGCCGACTGCGCATTTATTATTATTTCAATTTTTGCAGTCACCGTATCAACTGCATCAATTATATAGTCATATTTTGAGAAATCAAACATATGTGACGTTTCGGGAAGATAGAAACATTGATATGCGTTTACCGTTATATCAGGATTGATTTCCTCAATTCTTTGTTTCATAACGTCTACCTTGGGGAGCCCTACAGTTTTTGTTGTTGCAATAATCTGACGGTTTATATTACTTAAACTTACATCATCCTTATCGATTATATCGATAGTGCCGACTCCGCTTCGTGCGAGAGCTTCAACGGCATAACCGCCGACTCCGCCCACACCAAAAACAGCCACACGGACGTTTCGTAACTTATTAACCCCTGCTTCTCCAAGGAGAAGCTCCGTGCGGGAATAAATGGTTTCGTCATTAATCTGAGTTGTCATATAAATAAAATCTCCTAAATGTTAAAACGGATATATTAAAGTTTCAGCTGTTAATAGGAATCTTTAATACTCGGGTATTTTATTTCCTGTAATCCTGTTTTTTATACCGAGCATTCTCATGTCGGTCTGCGCGATTATGTCGGCACATTCCTTAAGTTCTTGACCGACCTCATCGGCATTTGCAAGCTCTTTTTTGTATTTCAGCTGGCTGTCAAGGCTTGCCCAGAAGTCCATGGCAATGGTACGTATCTGTATCTCAACCTGCATAAGTCTTTTGTGATTCGAAAAGAATACAGGAATTTCAACTATAAGATGAAGGCTCCTGTAGCCGTTTTCTTTAGGATGCTTAATATAATCCTTCTGCTCTATCAGGTGGATATCGTCCTGTGCAATGAGCATGTTTGCAACGGTATAAATGTCATCTATAAAAGGGCAGATAACCCTGATTCCTGCTACATCGTGCAGATTTTCAAAAATAGATGCCACGGTTATCGGATGACCGAGTTTTTTCAGCTTTTTAGCTATGCTAGAAGGTTTTTTTATGCGGTATGTAACGAATTCTATCGGATTTCTGTCTCTGGTCAGGGACATTTCCTCATTCAGTACATCAAGTTTTGTTTTCAATTCCTTAATCGCGCAATTGTACATCATAATCAGCTGTTGGAACTGTACAACCTGGTCTGCAAAATATTCATTCTCGCCTATATTATCCGATTCAAAAAACGTTCTGTTGATTTGTGTGTCCATGAATAGTACCTCCTACTATATTTTAACATTTATCTCTTGATTTTAAAAGGAAAACAGAGGATAATAGTGCTATAAATATAAACAGAATTAGTAAAAAATATTTGTTTATTTATACAAACGTGTGAAATTTAATTATCCCATTACTGAGAACAGGATTATTATAACAGCAGGAGGTAAACTGAATGAAAACTGTAGATAAAGAAAAAGCATTAGAACTTTTAAAGGAGTACAATAAAGAAGATTTTCATATAGTACACGGACAGACTGTAGCAGGCTGTATGAGGTATTTTGCGGAAAAGCTGGGCTATGGCGATGATGCTGATTTCTGGGAAACAGTCGGTCTTCTTCACGATATAGATTTTGAACTTTATCCTGAGGAGCACTGTGTAAAGGCACAGGAGATATTAAAGGAAAAGGGTTTTGAAGATGATTTTATCCACGCTGTAGCAAGTCATGGATATGGCTTATGCTGTGATATAGAGCCGGAGCATGAGATGGAAAAGGTTCTGTTTGCTGTGGATGAGCTTACAGGGCTGATAGGCGCAGCAGCATTGATGAGACCATCAAAAAGCGTTGCAGACATGGAACTTAAATCTGTAAAGAAAAAATTTAAGGACAAGAAGTTTGCGGCCGGATGCTCAAGAGAGGTCATTACCGAAGGGGCTGAAAGACTGGGATGGGAGCTCGACAAACTGATTGAAGAAACGCTTGAGGCAATGAAAAGTCTTTAAAATGTTTTTTTGATGTTTTTTTGCCATCTGAGGGTGTCAATATATAGAATATGGGTATATAATATCTACTAGATGTTGATTAAACTAGTACAAATTTAATTTCATGCGGAAAATGAGGGTTCGCATAGTGAAAGGGAGGCTGTACGCGATGGCAGGCAAAATAATGAACATATACGGTATAAGTGTGGTAGGTGACGTTGAGGAAAAGGAAGCGAAGGCTTATGTTGAGTATTTGCAGGACAAGTACAACAGAAAGCTGGAAAGCCTGGAGATAAAAACTGATGGAGAATTTGTGGATTTGAGCTATCAGTTCTCACCTGTTAAATTTGACAGAATAAGAAGGATAACAGGTTACCTTGTAGGCACCATGGACCATTGGAATGATGCAAAAGCAGCAGAGGAAAGAGACCGCGTTAAGCACAGCGTAGGCTGTGAGTGCTGCGGCTTTGAACAGATTTAAGGCCCGGAAGCTGTCAGAAGGGAAGAAATTCAAAGGCGTATTTTATATCGTAGGCTTATGATATAGATACGCCTTTTATTTATATAAATTTAGTAAAAATTTTAGTAAAAAATATTGTAATGAAAAAACGATAATGCTAAAATGTCTAAGTTAAAAAATCAAGGAGGATTAAGTATATGAAAACAAATTATACAAGCCCATTATCAGAACGTTATCCAAGTAAAGAAATGAAATACATTTTTTCACCTGAGATGAAGTTTCGCACATGGAGAAGACTGTGGATTGCTTTAGCTGAAACAGAGATGGAACTTGGTCTTCCTATTACACAGGAGCAGATAGATGAATTGAAGGAACATGCTCTTGATATAAACTTTGATGTAGCAAAAGAACGAGAGGCCGTTGTGAGACATGATGTAATGTCCCATGTTTATGCTTACGGACAACAGTGTCCGAAGGCAAAGGGCATCATTCATCTGGGTGCAACCTCATGTTATGTAGGAGATAATACGGACCTTATCATTATGACAGAAGGCCTGAAGCTTATCCGCAAAAAGCTTATAAATGTTATTTCTGAGCTTGCTAAGTTTGCGGACAAATATAAAGACCTGCCTACACTGGCATTTACACATTTTCAGCCTGCACAACCTACTACTGTGGGAAAGAGGGCTACTTTGTGGATACAGGAGCTGCTGCTGGACCTTGAAGATTTAGAGCATTTAATAGGCTCAATGAAGCTGTTAGGTTCAAAGGGAACTACAGGAACCCAGGCAAGCTTCCTCGAACTGTTTAACGGAGACCATGAAAAGGTTAAAAAAATCGACGGCATGATTGCCAAAAAGATGGGATTTGAAGCCTGCTACCCTGTTTCGGGACAGACTTACAGCCGTAAGGTAGACAGCAGAGTATTAAATGTTTTGAGCGGCATAGCTCAGAGTGCACATAAATTCTCAAATGACATAAGACTTCTTCAGCATTTAAAGGAAATCGAAGAGCCGTTTGAAAAGAACCAGATAGGTTCATCAGCTATGGCATATAAGAGAAATCCTATGAGAAGCGAAAGAATTGCATCACTTGCAAATTATGTTATCGCAGATGCGGTAAATCCCGCTGTAACAGCGGCAACACAGTGGTTCGAAAGAACACTGGATGATTCGGCAAATAAGAGAATCAGTATTCCTGAAGCATTTCTTGCTGTTGACGGTATACTGGAGCTTTATTTGAATATTGCAGACGGTCTGGTGGTATATCCTAAGGTTATTCACGGAAGACTAATGCAGGAACTTCCTTTTATGGCAACAGAAAATATTATGATGGATGCCGTAAAAGCAGGGGGAGACAGACAGGAGCTTCACGAAAGAATCAGAGTACATTCCATGGAAGCCGGCAAGATGGTTAAGGTTGAGGGAAAGGATAATGACCTGCTTCAGAGAATTGCGGCAGACCCTGCCTTCAACATGACAATCGAACAGCTGGAAGCTATCATGGATCCTGCAAACTTTGTGGGCAGGGCTCCTGAACAGACTGCAGAATTCCTTGCTGATGTGGTAAATCCGATATTGGAAAAGAATAAAGATGTTTTAGGTATGACAGGAAAGGTAAACGTTTAACTCGTATTTTAGTCAACTTGATTTTTAGAAAGTAGGTGAGCTTTATGGTAAAAGCAATAGTAGGTGCGAACTGGGGAGATGAAGGAAAAGGCAAGATTACGGATATGCTTGCAAAGGAATGTGACATCATCGTAAGATTTCAGGGAGGCAGCAACGCAGGACACACTATCGTAAATGATTATGGAAAGTTTGCTCTGCATTTACTTCCATCGGGAGTTTTCTACGAACATACAACAAGCATAATCGGAAACGGTGTCGCTTTGAATATTCCTTATCTCGTAAATGAAATTAATTCACTGGTGGAAAAGGGAGTACCAAAACCAAAGGTTTTAGTTTCGGACAGAGCACAGATATTGATGCCTTATCATATTTTATTTGACCAGTATGAAGAGGAAAGACTGGGAGGAAAGTCTTTCGGTTCAACAAAGTCAGGTATAGCTCCATGCTATTCGGATAAATATGCAAAAATCGGATTTCAGGTAAATGAACTTTTTGATGATGAAACATTGAAAGAAAAAATCGAAAATGTATGTGAACAGAAGAACATTATCCTGGAACATTTATATCACAAGCCTGCACTTGACAAGGATGAGCTTTACAAGACAATGATTGAATACAGAGACATGGTTGAGCCTTATGTATGCAATGTATCGGCATATCTGTATGATGCTATCAAGGCAGGAAAGAATATTCTTCTTGAAGGACAGCTGGGTGCGCTGAAGGATACCGACCACGGCATTTATCCTATGGTTACTTCGTCTTCAACACTTGCAGGCTTCGGAAGCATCGGTGCAGGTATTGCACCTTATGAAATCAAGGATATTATCACTGTTGTTAAGGCATATTCAAGTGCAGTAGGAGCAGGAGCATTTGTCAGCGAACTGTTTGGCGAAGAGGCAGACGAACTGAGAAGACGCGGCGGTGACGGAGGCGAATTCGGTGCAACTACAGGAAGACCTAGAAGAGTAGGCTGGTTCGATGCCGTTGCTACAAGATACGGATGCCGCATGCAGGGAGCTACAGAGGTTGTTCTTACCGTTTTAGACCCTCTTGGATATCTTGATGAAATTCCTATCTGTGTGGGATATGAGATTGACGGAGAAGTAACAAAGGACTTCCCTAACACAACAAAGCTTTACAAGGCAAAGCCTGTGCTTAAGACTTTAAAGGGCTGGAAGTGTGACATAAGAGGTATCAGAGAGTTTGATAAGCTCCCTGAGGAATGTCAGAACTATGTGCTTGAAATAGAAAAGGAAATCGGAGTGCCTATCACCATGGTTTCAAACGGACCAGGCAGAGACGATATCATTATAAGAAAATAAGAAAATGCGGAAGCCTCAGCTTCCGCATTTTTTATTGGTATCCCCGGTGGGAATCGAACCCACAATTAAGCTTTAGGAGAGCTTTGGTATATCCATTTACCTACGGAGACATGTTATTTATTTTTTAATACTTAAATATGATAGCACAATTAGATTTTTGTTTCAAGTGTAAGTAAACGTTATAAATATACGAAAAAAACAAAAAAATTGCATATACTAAAACTTGAAAGGAAAATATGCCGGTGTTATCATATAAAGATAAGAGTATGAAAAGGGGAGTAAAACTGAATGAGCCGTTTTTTAAGCGAAAGATACGCAGAGATAAAAGCATATGAGACAGAGCAGCAGTACCCGCCGAAAAAAGCGGTAAGACTGGACACAACCGAAAACCGTTATCCCGCAAGTCCGTTTGTATACCGGTCAATAGACCAGTTTGAAGTGGATAACCTTTGCATGTATCCTGACAGGGAAGCAGCAAAGTTAACAGCGGCTATTGCAGAAAACTATGGTATAAAAATGAACCAGATTGCAATAGGCAACGGGGCAGATGAACTTCTGGCATTATCCTTTATGGTATTCCAGAATCCTGAGAAAAAATTTTATTTTCCAAAGCTGTCTTATGACAGATACAGCTTATATGCGCAGGCTTTTGGAATAAATAAAACTGAAATACCACTGCGAAACGATCTTACTATAAACTACGCAGATTACTGCGGGCTTGACGGAACTGTTGTCATTGCAAATCCAAATGTGCCAACAGGTCAGGCACTGACGGTCCGTGAAATAGAAACCATCGTCAGCTCAAATCCGGAAAATCTGGTCATTATTGATGAGGCTTATGTGGATTTTGGAGCGGAAAGTGCAGTTTCACTTATTGAAAAATACAATAACCTTCTGGTCATACAGACATTTTCAAAATCAAGAAGCCTTGCGGGAGCAAGGGTCGGCTTTGCCATGGGTGACGAAAGCATAATATGTGACTTAAAAAATATAAAGGGCATGGTTAACAGATACAGTATTAACAGTCTGTCAGCACTGGCGGCAGCTGCAGCCATGAAGGATAAGGAATATTTCAGGAAGTGCATCAATGATACAAACAGAATTAAACTGCGGTTCATTGCAGACGCGGAAAAGCTGGGCCTGGAAATAAAAGACACAAAAACAAATTTTGTACTGGTAAAATATCCCGGAATGACGGGAAAAGACTTCCATGAAGCACTGAAAACAAACAATGTTTTTGTAAAATACTTTGACGAACCTGAGATGAAGGATTTTGTGAGGGTCTTAATAGGTGTTCATGAGCAGATGGAAGCGTTCATCGGGGCAGTTAAGAACATCATGGGCATAGAGGAACTGAAGGAATAAAACTGCATAAAAGCAGGGAGAAAACGAATGAAAGATTTAATCAGGCTTTTTACAGCATTCTTTAAAATCGGAATGTTTACTATAGGAGGCGGGCTGGCGATGCTGCCGCTTATACAAAGAGCTGTAGTGGAAGACTACAAATGGATGAAAGAGGAAGAAATGATAGACTGCATTGCGGTATGTCAGGCTCTTCCCGGAGTCATCGCCATCAATACTGCCACTTTTGTGGGGTATAAAAGGAAAAAACTGATGGGGGCTGTTGCCGCGACTTTTGGCGTGGTAATGCCCTCTCTTATAGTTATCATATCGGCAGTGCTGTTTCTGGGTGCCGTAGGCGAAAACAGCTATGTCACAGGAGCATTTACGGCGGTAAAAGCCGCTTCCTGTGCCCTGATTCTTTATGCTGCCGTTAAACTCGGAAAACAGGTGCTGAAAAATAAGTTTGCGTGGGTTATTGCACTTGCCGCCTTTGTTATGATAGCTGTGTTCGATGTAACGGCACTCTGGGCTATAGTTGCAGGGGCAGCGGCGGGACTTATTTATAGCAGCAGAAAAACTGCCGAAGCTGCAAAGGAGGAAGAAAAATGATTTTACTGACATTGTTTTTGACCTTCTTCAGGATAGGAATATTCAGCTTTGGTGGCGGGCTGGCGATGCTGCCGCTTATCTTCCAGACCGTTCAGGACTTTGGCTTCATGTCTGCGGAGGAATTCTCAAATCTGGTAGCCTTGTCACAGATTACACCGGGACCGGTTGCGGTAAATGCCGCCACATTTATAGGTTTCAGCTTTGCAGGTCTTCCCGGTGCTCTGACAGCAACGCTTGGGGTATCGCTGCCGTCATTTTTACTGATTATAACAGTTATAAAATTCTTGGATAAATTCAACGAAAACAAAGGCCTGGAGGCGGCATTTACAGGCATCAGACCGGCAACCGTGGGACTTATTGCCGCCGCTGCCGTATTTGTCGGACAGACCTCAATGATAAAAGAAGGTGCGGGCGATTTGCTGTCGAGAGTTGAAATTGTACCATGCCTGATATTTATAGGAGCCTTTGTTCTGATAAGTAAATTTAAAATCAGTCCTGTAAAAATCATACTGGTTACTGCGGTAATCGGTGCGGTTATCTGCCGCTGAACGTAACGGCAGGGCATTGAAGGAAATGAAGAAAAGACCTGCTGTCTCATTACAGCAGGTCTTGTATTATAAGCATGATAAGATTGTTGTTGTAAAGCTCCGAGGCAATGACCGAGTTTTCAAGTGTTTCAAAAACAGAAGCCGCAGCTTCCGGCGATGCCATGGAGGATACGGGAACCAGAAGCGCCAGAAGAAGAAACACAAAAACAAGACCTTTTATAAACCCGAGAAGCATACCGAGGAAACCATCCAGAGCACCTATGATGCCGTGGTTGTGTTTCTTTGAACATGCCCTTGAAAAAATACAAAAAACCAGATTGAAAATCAGGGTAAGAAGCAGAAAACTCAGAACAGAAAGCGACAGAAGCGCCAGCGCATCCGACAGAGAATCCGAGAGGGTGTTAAAAAATTCCGCAAAAGAATTCTGTATGATGGAAGGCAGGTCTGACTGCATTTCCGAAGGGGTAAGCATGAGGCTTACCTTTTCGTTTATTCTGCCGTAAATCTGCCCGTAACAATCCGTATTGTCCATTAAAAAAGCCTTGAAGGCGGGTGTGAGAAAAAAGCTGAGCGCCAGGGAAACAAACCATCCGGCTGTATGTATAACCGTTTCTGTCAAGCCGCGCCTACAGGCGAGTACCATAGAGGTTATTATTATTACCGCTGTAAGTATATCAAGAATCATAAAAAAATCTCCCTTCCCATATATATTTTATAGTACATGAAATAAAAGGGGAGAGCAAGCATGGAAAATACAGGGCGGGAATTTATTAAATATCAAAAAAATGTCATCATGTTAAATGAGGAAAAAAGAGAGTTTTCAATAAGGGATAATGTCCGGATTTGCGGTACCCTGAAAATAGAAACGGGAAACAACAAGGGGGCGATGTCCTTAAGCATTAAAAATCTGCGATTTTTTGAAAGAAGCAGGTATATATATAAATTGATTTTATTCGGAGAGAAGAAGGAAAGAACAATACATACAGTTATAGGTACAGTTATTGTGAACAGAACCGGATCGGCGGAAAGCTATTTCAGATTCGACCCCATGAATATAGACGGAAAGGGAAACAGCATAAGAGAATACTCCGATGCAATAATTGCAGCAGTTTCAATGAAAGACAACAGAGAGCCGTTGCATCCCGTTCTGAGAGGATCTTTGTATGGCAGAACATGCAACAGTGAAAAAACAGAGCAGGAATGTGAAGAAAAAAAACAGGAGGAAGAAAGGAAAACCTATAACGGTTTTTATAATGAGCACCTTAAATCGGTCTGCGGGCGTATGGAAAAGGCATGTGAGACATATGACAGCATACTTCCCTTCAGTGAAGACAAAACAAAGGCAGTCTGGAAAAGAATATCCAACATAAGCAGCCTCCCGGTCATTTCGCCCGGTGCGCTGAAATGCGCTTCAAAATACAGGCATTACTTGTTTGGCTGTAATGAAAAGCTGTATTTGTTCGGCATACCCGGAAGATGCATAAAAGAAGAACATCCTGAAGAGGGATGTTCGGGATTTGTATTATGGCAGCCCATAAGAGGGGCTGAATGTCTGGGGGCAGATAAGGAAGAATGCCCCAATGATGTAAAATTGACGGCATACGGATACTGGATTGCCGCCGTGGACAGGAAAACGGGTGATATAATCAATCCCTTGGAATACGTATAGCCAACAGCATGACATTTGAGAGGGCTACTGTCCGGACAGCTCCATCAGACCTTCATTGTCCAAAATGGTGATGCCCTTTCTTGAAACTGAAATATAGCCTTCAGCTGAAAGATATTTCAGAGTACGGGAAACAACCTCTCGCGCAGTTCCCATGTGCAGGGCTATCTGTTCATGGGTCAGGGCAATAGTATCGCTGTCGTCAAGAGACGACTGCTCCAGAAGGAAAACAGCAAGCCGCTGATCCATCTTCATAAACATAATCTGTTCGAAAACCCACATTGCTTCTGAAAATCTCATGGAAACAATATTGCTCATAAAGGTTTCCAGGGAAGGGTTTTCCTGAGCCAGCTTTGAATAGACTGCGGAAGGTACAAGAATAAGTTCCGTATCAAGCTCCGCAGAAACATGTATGTCAAAGGAAATGTTTTTTATAATGCACGATGCGGAGAGCATACAGATGTCCCCTTCCGTCAGACGGAAAAGGGTAACCTCCTTTCCGCTGTCAGAAAGAAGAAAAGTACGAAGCCGTCCGCTCAGGAGGGAAAGGACTCCGGTACACTCTCGGCCGCCGTAATGGACGATTTCCCCTGCCTTGTATGTGCGCAACTGTGCATTTTCTTTTATAGTCTGCCTCTGGGGTTCGGAAAGCTTATCCCAGAAGGCGAAGCTGCTTTCTAAAAGTTCGTTTGCAATAGCTGTGTTCTCCGTCATATTTCTGACCTGAAGCTGCCTTAAGGCAACCTTTCCTTTCTACTGAAATATACCTTAAATATATCTTAAAGTCTGTTTTTTTATATGATAGCACAATAAGAAGTATATGTAAAAATTTTTATAAACACCCCGGGAAGGGGTGTTTTTGTCTTGAATATTGAAATTGTTTGTGATAACATTGTAAAGTATATGAGTATTTATATGAAAGAAGCACTGAAAGAAGCTCAAAAAGCATATGAACTCGGGGAAGTACCTGTCGGAGCTGTTATAGTAAAGGACGGTGAGATTGTCGCAAGAGGACATAACATGACGGAAACCCTTAAGGACCCGACGGCACATGCTGAAATGGCTGCCATAAGACAGGCAGCACATAAGCTTGGAGGCTGGAGACTTACGGGCTGCAGCATGTATGTGACCTGTGAGCCATGTTCCATGTGTGCGGGAGCCATAGTGTGGGCAAGGCTTGAAAAGCTGTATATCGGCACGATGGATCCAAAGGGCGGAGCCTGCGGTTCAGTGTTTAATATCGTTCAGGAAAAAAGGTTGAATCACTTTGTTGAAGTTGAAACAGGCGTTTTGGAAACAGAGTGCTCAGATATAATGAAAAACTTTTTCAGAGAATTAAGGAAACGGGGTTTTAAGTGGGACAAGCATAAAAACCCGGACATTACAAAATAGAAAACGGAGGAAAAAACCCAGATGAAGAAAAGATTTGGCGCCGTTCTGGTGCTGACACTATTGATTGTGATGATGACAACATCATTTTGTTTTGCCGGAACACTGACTATTGATGATACATACCCAAGAACAGGTGCAAAGGGTATGCAGATTGAGAATTCCGGTGTTAAACTGTATTTCAATCAGAATATGATAAACAAGGAAAATGAAAAGGCAAACCTTGACTGCTTTAAGTTTACCAACGACAAGGGACAGGCTCTTCCTATCAGAGTTCTTTACAGCCCTAAGGAAAAAGGACTTGTTCTTGTTCTTGTAGACAACCAGACTCTTGAATCGGACAGCAACTACAAGCTGTACATCTCGGGTGATGTTATGTCGGCTTCCGGAGATACTCTTGGAGAAGATATGGAGATTTCCTTCAAGACTGTAAATACAAAGACAACTATGAACATCAACATGGCAATGACCGGTATTATGATGGTAGCAATGATCTGGGCTTCAAGCAAGGCGGCAAAGAAACAGGTTGAAAACGAAAATGTTGAAAAAGCAATAGAAGAAAAGGTAAATCCATATAAGGTTGCAAAAGAAACAGGAAAGTCTGTGGCGCAGGTTCTTGAAGAGGAAAAGAGAGAGAAGGAAAAGCAGAGAAAGAAGCTTGAAAAGAAGCTTGCTAAAGAAGCCGAGCTTTACGAAGATGACGAAGAAGATATTGAAGAATACGTTTCCGACAACAAGCGTGTAAAGGGACCCAGATCAGCGGCAGCTTTTGGTTCCGTTTATGCAAAGAAGAGAATTGCCGATGCGGAAGAAGCAAGAAAGAAGAAGGCGCAGGCGGGAACCACAAACCCAAAGAAAAAAGGCAAAAAGAAGAAATAATGTGATAATTAAAGCCCACTTTGCGAAAGTTCGTAAGTGGGCTTTTGTGCAGACGCATGGACAGGATATGGCAATGTCCGGAGCTTCCATGGGAAAGAGGAAAAAATGAAGCAGATTACTTTGAAGGCATACGCAAAAATAAATTTGTCGCTTGATGTGCTGGGACTGCTGACGAACGGTTATCATCAGGTCGAAATGATTATGCAGCAGGTTGAACTGCACGATAAGGTGACTGTAGCATGGGAAGAATCGGAAGCGGCACAGATAAGGATTACTTCGGACAGAGAGGATATTGTACCTCTGGACAGCACAAATCTGGCATATAAGGCTGCGGCAATGATGCTTGAAGCTGCGGGAACAGCCGGAAAAGTGGACATTCATATAGAAAAAAACATTCCCGTGGCAGCAGGACTGGCAGGCGGCAGCAGCAACGGTGCGGCGGTTATGCTGGCTCTGAATCATCTGATGCAGACAGGGCATTCCTTGGAAAAGCTGTGCGGCATGGGAGTAAAGCTTGGAGCCGATGTGCCGTTTTGCATCATGGGTCAGGCAAGGGGCAACAAAAATCTGGACAGGGAAATAACGGAAAACAGGCTTGCGGCATCCTGTGCCCTGGCAGAGGGAATAGGAGAAAAGCTTACGCCGCTTGAACCGCTCAGATGTGAAGTGCTGCTGAGCAAGCCGACGATAGGGGTATCAACGGCGGAGGTTTATCGGGGTATTGATGGGGCTCTGGGCTTTGTCAGACCTGCAGGACAGGGAGAGGTGAAGTTGGAGCACCATATAAAAACAGAGGAACTGATAGAAGGAATAAGAAGCGGGGATTTGAGCAAAATTACCGCAAATATGCAAAATATGCTTGAAATCTTTACTTTGAAAAGGTATCCTATTGTTATGTATACAAAAGACAAAATCGAAAAACAGAACCATGCTGATAAAGTTCTTATGAGCGGCAGCGGGCCGACTGTGTTTGCAGTATACTTCTCAGAAGGTGGAATCAATGAGGATTACCGGGCTTTAAAAACGGTAAATGATGAAACCTTTATAACGAAAACATTAATATAAAGATGATAAGAAGAGGTGCAGTATGTTAAATTTTGATATCCAGAATCATAGACCGCTGAGGGAAATAGTCTATGAGGAACTGAAACTCCAGATTCTGACGGGAAAGATAGAACCCGGCACGAGGATGATGGAAGTGGAGCTTGCCGAGGACATGGGAGTAAGCCGCACACCTATCAGAGAAGCCATCAGAAAGCTGGAAAAAGAAGGGCTGGTAGTGATTGAGCCTAGAAAAGGAGCTTATGCTTCACAGATTTCCACAGAGGACATGGTGGACATTCTTGAAGTAAGACAGACAATGGAGGGGATGGCAGCTGAAATTGCAGCTAAAAACGTAAATCCCGACCAGCTTAAACAGATTGAGGAAACAGAGGAGCTGTACAGCAGGGCGATAAAGACCGGAAATACCGCGGACATGATTTATTATGATGCAAAATTCCACAAGATGATTGTAGAGGCAAGCAACAACAAGATTCTTCTGCAGCTGATAGAGCCTTTACAGGAAATGGCTCTGCGATTCAGATATCTTTATTATGATGATTCAAAGAGAGCGGCGAAAATGCCAAATGAGCATCAGCATATAATAGAAGCTATAGCCTCGGGCGATTCAGACAAGGCAAAGAAAGCCGCAGACAATCACATCAGGAACTTAAAAGAGGCTGTTGTGGCAGGCGGAGTAAAGCAGTCGCACTAAATCGGGCTGCGGAGAAAAAGTGACAAATAAAAAACATAAAACTAAAGGCTTTGAGATTTTTCTCAAAGCCTTTTTGGATTTCATAGATATGTAAAGTTATTTATGACCTGCTAATCAGGCATTTTCAGCTTTCAGCTTTCTTAACTTTTCAAGAAGAGTTTCAATGATATCGCTACTCATAACAGTAACGAAGTTTGTGTTTAAGAACCCTTCAACATCAAGATTGAAAGTTATGCTCATAACGGATTTGTATGCTCCGTACATAAAAAGCTTGTAGCTTGTGGTATCTGCGATTTCACCAAGCTTAGGCGTTGAAATATCGATTTCGGTATTTAAGAAGCCTGCGATGCCTGTTGAAGCGGAACCCATCATCTGGTTCATAAGCTCGCAGATAGCGCTTTGTGAGATTTCATCGACTTCGGTAAGCTCCATGAAAGTCATTTTGCTTGCAAGCTTTAAAACGTCTTCACGCTTTAACAGCAACGAGTTTGTACCTTTTAAGCCCTTTGTGTACTCAACACTTATACCATAGGCAGGTTCAAGATAAGTAATATCAAGCTCTGCCGGCTTTAAAATTTTGATATCAGGCACGGAGATTTTTACAGGCTGGTCAAGAATGATAGATAAAGCGGTGGCCGATGAACCCATGCCAATGTTAAACAGTTCTCCTATTGCGTCTATTTCACTTTTTGTTATATTCATAAAATCACTCCTTGCACCAAATAAAAAACAACTATTGATTATTTAGGATAACACAAATTAACAGAATATTCAAGAGAGATATAGTTGGAATAGAAAATAAACAGAGGACATAAAATGTATTGTCGTAATTTAAAGAAGGTAAAGAAAAGGGATATATAAGGGGGACAATGTTATGAACTATGACAGGGAGATACCTGATTTCGCACTGCAGCCTGCAAGGGAGAGCGATATGGACGATGGGTTTAACGAACATTTTGACCCGTCGCCTTATGAAAGGCTTATGAGCTTTTATGGGATTGATACGTCAAAAATGGAATCGGAAGCGGAATTGGAGGCAGATGCAGCGGAATCAGAGGCTGAAGCAGCTGATGCAGCGGAGACGGAAACCGCAGAAACAGAGACGGCAGAGGAAGAAGTGACAGAGACGGCAGAGGACAGTCAGGAAGAGAAAAATGAAACCAGCGAAAGAGAAAAGAAAGAAAAGGAGAAATCTGAAAAAAATGCGGAGCATGAAGAGCCAAGACGCAGTCTGCCGCCGCTCCAAAGAGACAGAAGCGGAAGCAATGTGCTGGTAAATGCTCCTGTTGACGAAAAGACAATTTCGGAAAACAAAATCATAGTTCCCGAACCTGAGTCTGTCATCACGGAAGAACTGAAGATGACCGATATAAGGGAAAAAGACAGTGCCAAAATATATATAGAAGAGGACATCCTGGTGCCGGATACAAAGGAGGACCTTGCATCAATACTGTCCATGACAGGCAGAGCGATTCTGCATCAGAACGAAATACCGGTAGGAAGACAGACGCAGGAGGAAATCCTGTTGGCAGGAGAAATAGAGCTTCACACTTTGTACATTCCCGAGAGATACCGGGGGGAATACCATATCATAGACATCCAGTCGAAAATACCTTTCAAAACTGCCATTTCAGGGAAAAACATGACGGCATCAAGACTTATTGTGACACCGGAAATTGAAAGCATTTTTTATACTGTTGTGAATGAACGAAAATTTCGAGCAAAAATCACAGTGCGGCTGGATATGAGGGAATACGCAAATGTGGAAATGAAGGTGTTCTGCGGCATAAAGGGAGAAAAGCTGCAGCTATTGAAAGAAAAAATCCAGATGACGCATGTTTCGGAAAGGAAAACGGATACCATTGAACTGAATGAAGTCATGTATCTGAAGGATTCGCAGCCTAAGCCGGAAAAAATACTTAAATACGATATAAATATAGTGGAAAATCACAAACAGATTTCAGAGGATAAGGCCGTCATAAGCGCATCAGTGTACTGTAATGTCCTTTACCTGGGCAGTACGGAAGCAGAGGAAAAGGACGGGGATGATGCAGCCTACATACCGCAGCTGTATCAGGGAAAGGTTGATTTTACGCAATTTATACCTATCAGAAATCAGGCTGACGGAAGCGGAGTGTTATTTAAAAACAACAATCTCACTCTGCACATAAGAGAAAACATGGCGGAAGAACAGCTCGACGAGGGAGAACGCAGCGAAACGGGAGCAGCCTTCGTTCTGCAGGGAGAAGTAGACACATCGGTTGAAATTTACAAAAACCTTGAAAGAGAAATCGTTACGGATGCCTACCATAAAAGCAGGGATATCATGTGCGATAAAACAGAGCTTGAAGCCATGTCAATGGGCGGCAGCGGCATGGCGGAGGCTGCGGTAAGGGAAATCATAAACATTCCTGAAAAATATGGTGATATAAAAAGGGTAATTTATATTTACGGAGACATAAAGAACTGCAGCAGTACCCTTGAACAGAACCGCAATGTGGTTGAAGGGACGGTGGACATTACCCTGCTGTGCCTGCCGGAGGATGAAACAAAAGCTGCTTTTAAGCTGAGCAAGGAAATCGGTTTCAAGGGCTCTATGGAAATACCTCAGGGCAGGAAAAACATGAAGGCAAACAGCGAAGCAGCAATAAAAGAATTGTGGTTTGATAAAATCAATGCAAAACAGATAGAAGTAAATGCAAATCTCAGCATCTGTTCTTCAGTTTACTGTCAGGAGAAATATCAGGTTATACAGAATGTATGCTTTGTGGAAAATGACCGGGAACAGAGTGTCAGACCGGGAATGGTTGTATACATTACAAAAGAAGGAGATTCATTGTGGGATATTGCAAAGAACTACAGAACTACCATGAAAATGATAACAGAGATAAACGGACTTGAGGAAGAACAGGAAATAAAACCGGGTATGAAGCTTTTAATTGTGAAATGATGTATAAATTTTCTGCCCATGGCAATACTTTCAAGTAGGGCGAGGGGAGGAAATTTATGATTGACAGAAGAAAAATGGGCGCGGTGCTTTTCATTTTGATTTGTATGGCTTTGTATACAGGCTGGTATTCGAAAGAAAACAGCGTGCCGAAAAATGAACATGAGGGCATCATCAGATTTCATGTGCTGGCAAACAGTGACTCTGCCGAAGACCAGGCCCTGAAGCTGAAGGTGAGGGACGGAGTGCTGGATGCCATAAACGAAGATATGATCCGGGAAACCATGAAACAGTATGTAGACGGGGAAAAAGATGTGAAGAAAGTGGAGCTTGACCCGGAGGAATCAAGAAAATATATAGAAGAGCATTTGACGGACATAGAGGAAACCGCTGAAGCGATAATCCGTGAAAACGGGTACAGCTATGATGCAGAAGCAGAACTGGGCATACGCTGGATTCCGGAAAAAAACTATGGAGATATGACTTTTCCGGCGGGGAATTATGAGGCCTTAAATATTACTATCGGTGAGGGTGCCGGTCAGAACTGGTGGTGTGTGCTTTTTCCGCCGTTGTGTCTGATTGACGGCTCTGATGGGGAGGAAAGCGGCAGTGGGACATTACCGGAGGTGACTACTGCAGTTGCGCTGGAGCTTAGATTTAAAACACTTGAAATCATAAACAGATGATGGAAAGATTCATGAAAAAAATACGGGACTATGGAAGAAGCTCAGGCTTTTACCATGGTCCCGCAGTTTTTTTGAGGAGTTATTTATTTATAAACGGCTGCATGTGCAGACCGGTTTTTTTATTCAGCTGTTTTTTCACCGAGAGTCAGAGTAAGCTCTTTTGTGGCATTTCCCCTGATAACGGTGACTTTTACCTTATCACCGACAGCGTATCCGCTGAAAGCACTTGTCAGGTCATCCGCCGTTTCAATCTGCTTGTCTTCAACATAGTAAATCATGTCTCCGCTCTTAAATCCTGCTGACTTTGCCAACGTAGAGTCTACACTCTTTACATAGATGCCCAGACTTTTTACACCATAGTAAATAGCGTTGCGCATGGAAGTGAGGTCTACAAAAGTAAGTCCTGTATCGATTCTGCCTCTTACATAACCGTAATCAGCAAGCTCCTGGGCTATTTCCTTGACCTTGTTTACAGGAATGGCAAAACCCAGACCTTCAACATTTGAACCTGCGGATTTTGCTACGATGATGCCTACCAGCTCGCCGCTTCCGTTGAACATACCGCCCCCCGAGTTGCCGGGATTGATGGATGCATCTGTCTGAAGCAGTGACATGGTTTTTCCGTCAATTGTTATGGAGCGGTCAAGCGCACTTACGATACCTGCGGTAACGGTGCCCCCAAGACTTCCCAGAGGGTTGCCTATAACAACAGCCAAATCGCCTACAGAAAGCTTGCTGCTGTCACCGTAAACAACCGGAGTAAGTCCTGAAGCATTTATTTTCAATACGGCGAGGTCAGTTTCGTCATCCCTTCCCACAAGAGAAGCTGTGTAGCTGCTGCCGTTTTTCAGTGTAACTGTTATTTTATTTGATCCTTCTATAACATGGTTGTTTGTAACTATATAGCCGTCGGCGGAAATGATGACGCCGCTTCCTGCTCCTTCGGTAACATATTGCTGCATCCAGTTGTCTGTAGCAACCGATTCTGTTTTTATTTCAACAACAGAGTTGGCATTTAAAGCGGCTATTTCCTCTACTGTGAGATCGCTGTCTGTGGAAAGCTCCACGGCATTTTTTGTTTTGGTAACTCCGCTTTTATCGCCGGATGTGCTGAAGTCGGCTCTTGTGCCGAAGCTGCTGCTTGCCTTAAGGTTATTTGCCAGCATGGCGCCGCCGAAGCCGAAAACCGTAGAGGTAAGCAGACATACCATAATAAGAAGTGCAATACCGCCGCGGGTCAGGCTGAAAGTAAATCTTTTCTTTTCTTTTTTTACTCTTTTTGTGATTTGTGAAGGCTGATCATCATCAATAAGCACAAAATTTACATCATGTATAATTCTGTCTCTGTCTTCCCCTGAAAAACTATTTCTGTAATCGTCCATCTTGATTCCTCCTTTTTTTCTGACTGTATATTTTTATATTATCCCCTATTTGTGATTTTTTTGTGAAAAAACCATGAATGTGTGGTAAAATGTATCGTTAGTATTATAGAATGTTTTCATGGTGAATTATGCCCTTAAAACATAAACTGAAGAAAAACAGCAAAATTTATATAGATAATAAACAAACGGAGAAAATATGAAGGAAAGATTTGAAGCATGGAAAGCCTTTCTGAAGGAAAGGAATGCTGCGGAGAGAAAAGATAAAGAACTTGCCGAAATAGACAGAGAGCTGCTTGAGCAGCTTGAAGCTATTGAAAATGATGAAAATGAAATGTATGAGCATTTCTATAAAGAAATAGAGTTTGGAACAGCGGGACTGAGAGGAATACTCGGTGTCGGAACAAACAGAATGAACATTTATACCGTTGCCAAGGCGACAGAGGGACTCGCGCAGTATATTCGGGCGGGAGAATATATAAATGATTCGCCTGTGAAAAAAGCAAACGGAGAAAGCACGGAGGAGCGACCTTCCGTGGCAGTTGCTTATGACAGCAGACTTTATTCAAAGGCTTTTGCGGAAATAACGGCAGGAGTATTAACTTCAAACGGAATAAACGTGTATCTGTACAAGGAACTTATGCCGGTACCGGCATTGTCGTTTGCCGTAAGAGCTTTCGGCTGTGCCATGGGTGTCATGATTACAGCATCCCATAACCCGGCACAATATAACGGGTATAAGGTATATGACAATACCGGCTGCCAGATAACGCCGGGAGCGGCAAAAAAGATATACGGATTTATTGAGAAGGTAAATGGCTTTGATGTACTTAAGGATAACGAAGAACCGCAGGGAGAACTGAAATATATAGAAGAAGCGGTTGTTGAGGCATATCTTGATGCAGTACAGAAAGAAAGCACAAATATAGATAAAGATGCTATGGCGGCACTTGGAGTTGTCTATACACCTTTGAACGGTGCCGGAAACAAATGTGTAAGAAAAATCCTTGAAAGAATAGGAGTGGAAAAGGTTACGGTTGTAAAGGAACAGGAACTGCCTGACGGAAATTTTCCTACCTGCACCTATCCTAATCCTGAAAAAAAGGAGGCACTGTCGCTGGGACTTGAACTCTGCCGCAGACTTGCGGAGCAGGCAGAAAAGGAAGGAAAGCCTGAAAACATTCCGGACTTGCTGATTGCAACCGACCCTGACTGTGACCGAATCGGTACGGCAGTAAGAAAAACTTACGGCGGAAAAGCAGAATATATGCTTCTGACAGGCAATGATATAGGTGTTCTTCTTCTGGATTTCCTGATTGAAAGAAAAGTAAAAACAGGACAGAAAAAGAACCCGAGAGCCTTTACGACAATAGTTTCCACAAAGATGACAGATGCTGTGGCGAAAAAGCACGGAGTAAAGCTTGTGCGTACTCTTACAGGCTTCAAGTTCATAGGAGAGCAGATTGCACTTCTTGAGAATGACGGAAAAGCTGAAGAATACTTATTCGGTTTTGAGGAAAGCTACGGTTATCTTTCAGGAACCTCGGTAAGAGATAAAGACGCGGTAAACGCGGCTATGCTTATATGTGAAATGGCGGCATACTGCAGACAGCAGGGAATGACTCCGGCGGAAAAGCTTGAGAGCCTATACAAAGAATACGGATATTTTAAAGACAGGCTTATGGATTTTGCGTTTGAAGGTGCGAAGGGGATGGAAACCATGGCACTAATCATGTCAGGACTTAGAACTGATATGCCGGAAGCCTTTGCAGGGAAAAATGTCACAGAGATAACAGACTATAAAAAACAAGAAAAAACAGGACTGCCGAAGTCAGATGTTATATCCGTCACTCTTGAGGATGGAACTTCATTTACAGTCAGACCTTCCGGTACTGAGCCTAAGCTTAAGATATATATGTCAGCTGCGGGAAAAACCGAGAAGGAAGCAATTGGCTGCATAGAGGCGCTTCAGGCAGAACTGGAGGCTTTAGTCGGCAGGGTCGCAGGCAGATAGCATACAATAACGGAGATATGAAAAATGCGGGCAATACCAACATAAAAAGCCAATCGCAAATAGACGATACATATATAAAAAAGGAGAAAATAAATGGGAAAAGCATTAATTGCCATAGATAAAAGTAAAATGTACAGAGTATATCTGACTATTACAACCGACATGGTTGAAGAAGCCAGAAATATACACCAGACAACACCGGTGGCAACTGCCGCACTTGGAAGAGTGCTGACAGGCGCCGGACTTATGGGTATCATGCTGAAGGGGCAGAGAGATAAGTTGACCCTGAGCTTTAAAGGAGACGGACCTGCCCAGCAGATTCTGGCAACAGCCTACGCTGACGGCAGGGTAAAGGGATATATAGCAAATCCAAACGTAGATCTTCCCGCAACTGAAAACGGAAAGCTTGATGTGGGCGGTTCACTGGGCACAGGGGAGCTGAAAGTAATCAAGGATTTAGGGCTTAAAGAACCGTATATGGGAAGCATTGCACTTGTATCCGGAGAAATTGCAGATGACCTGACAGCATATTTCTTTATTTCGGAACAGCAGAATACTTCCGTGGCTCTTGGAGTAAAGATCGAACCTGAGGATTTGTCGGTCCACTGTGCGGGAGGTATGATTATACAGATGCTTCCGGGCTTTGAAAACGAAGCTGTTGATGCCCTTGAAGTTATGCTTGATAAAATGAAGCCTCTTACCGCACTGATTGATGAGGTTATGGAAACGGCTGCAGGAAAAACTGAAGAGGGTATTCTTGAAGCGCTTATGGAGCATATCTTCAAGGACGTTCCTGAAGAATTTAAGCCTGAAACGCTGGCATTCAGGGATATCAGATGGGAGTGTGACTGCAGCGAAGAGCGCATAGAGCAGGCGCTTATGACTATAGGAAGAGATGATTTAAAGGAAATCATTGAAGAGGATGGCCAGGCTGAAATGGTCTGCCAGTTCTGTGAGAAAAAATATCTGTTTGACAAAGAACATCTTGAAGAATTACTGTCAAGAATTTAAGCTTACAATGGAGGCATATAGATGATAAAGATTGGTATTATTTTTGGAGGACGGTCAGGAGAACATGAAATCTCGCTAATGTCCGCCGCTTCGGTAATCAGAGCATTGAACAGGGAAAAATTCGAGCCTGTTCTGTTCGGAATTACAAAAGAAGGAAAGTGGATGCATTTTGAAGGAATACCTGATGAGATAGAAAACGGAGAATGGGAGAAAAAGGCAGCGCCTTTTAACATGGGAAGCCTTAAAGAAATGGTGGATTTCGTTTTTCCCGTACTGCATGGACCGTATGGTGAGGACGGAACAATCCAGGGACTTTTTGAAATGCTGGATATTCCTTATGCAGGCTGCGGAGTTCTGGCATCTGCGGCAGCCATGGACAAAGGGATTGCAAAAGATATATTTGCGAAAGCAGGACTTCCGATTTGCAGGCATATGCTGGTGCATAGCGAAGACATGCGTGATGAAAACAGAGAGTTCAGGGAAGACCTCATGAATGCTCAGGCGGCAGCGGTAGAAGCTGAAATAGATTATCCCGTTTTTGTGAAGCCTGCCAACATGGGCTCAAGTGTGGGCATTAACAAGGCAAAGGACAGAGAAGGGCTTATAGAAGCACTGAAGGAAGCAGCGAAGTTTGACAGAAGGATTGTAATAGAAGAAGGCGTAAACTGCCGTGAACTGGAAACGGGAGTTATAGGAAACCATAAACCCGAAGCAGCGGCTGTTGGAGAAATTCTTGCTGCGGAAGAGTTTTATGATTATAAGGCAAAGTATCTGGACGGGGAAACAAAGCTGTGCATTCCCGCAAATATTCCAGATGAAATCAGGGAAGAAATAAGAGAACTGGCAGTACGCGCATACAAGGCTCTTGACTGCGAAGGTTTTGCCAGAGTAGATTTCTTTTTGGAGAAAGGTACAGATAAAATATACGTAAATGAGATAAATACAATACCCGGATTTACTAAATTCAGTATGTTTCCGGGGATGTGGGCGGAGGCCGGAGTTCCGTATTCGGAGCTTATTGAAAGGATAGTGGATTTTGGCTATGAAAGATATAATGCTAAAAATAGTAGGTAAACAAATCGTGGGCGATTCCGAGGAAGAGGAGCAGATTGAATTTGTTACAGAGGGAAAGCTTTACGAAAAAAATGAAGCGACATACCTTGTTTATGAGGAAAGTGAAGTATCGGGAATGCCGGGCTGCAAGACTACGCTGAAGATGAAGGGCGATACAATCCGGATGAAAAGATTCGGAAAAGGCATGGGCATAGATACTGCCATTGAGTTCAGAAAAGGACACAGATTTGAAGGCTTTTATGACACTCCCTTCGGAGCGATAGAAATGGAAGTTCTTACAAATGACCTGGAAAACACACTTACTGCTGACGGCAAGGGGTCTGTAAACATAGATTATCATGTTAGCTTAAAGGGTCTGTCGGAGGGCAGGAGCAGGCTTAACATTGAAATAATATAGAAAAGGGGAAAAACAATGAACAAGAAAATGGTAAAAGCCATAGCGTTTATCATCTGCCTGGCTATGGTTATAACGTCGTTCTCTTTTGTATTTTTTCTTCCGTCGATATTTGCGGGAACTGAAACAAATACAGAAGATACGACTTCAAAGGAGTATTTAAACGAAAGAGTCCTTCTTTTGAGGGAGTATATGGAGTGGATAGCTAAAAACTATAAAGATGCTGTAGATTACAAAACTCTTTCAAAGGGTGCCATGGAGGGCATTACGGAATCACTTGGAGATGTTTACAGTGAATATTTTGCGGAGCAGGAAGACGGGGATGCGTTTAAAGAGGCTGTCTCGGGCGAATATGTGGGTCTGGGAGTCACCCTGCAGAGTGTAAACGGTGTCAAAACGATAATTGAGGTTAATCCTGACGGACCGGCTGAGGAAGCAGGGGTAAAAGCAGGAGATATTATATTGAAAATAAACGGAAAAGCTGCCGAAAGCATGACTCTTGATGAAGTGTCAAAGGAAATGAAAGGTGAAGAAGGCACAAAGGCAGTTCTTGTTGTGAAAAGAGACGGAAGCAGCTTAACATTTACAATTACAAGAGCCCAGATAGCTCTTAAAAGTCTTTCCTATGAACTGAAAGACGGAAATATAGGCTATATTAATATATCCAGAATGGATGACGATATTGCTAAGGAGTTCAGGCTTGCGAAAATTGCACTTGTGAACAGCGGAGCAGATTCTCTGTTGATTGACATTAGGGATAATCCGGGAGGAGCAATGGAACAGGCTGTTTCAATAGCTGATCAGCTGCTGCCTGAAGGTGCCGTGATTTCATATTATGTGCAGCAGGGAAAAGTGATTTCCACAGTAAAGGCTTCGGGTGAAAGAACCTCAAAGCTGCCGGTGGTTCTTCTTGTGAATGAAAACAGTGCCAGTGCCTGCGAGGTGCTTGCAGGCGCCCTGCAGGATAACAATGAGGCTGTCCTGGTGGGAACCACAACCTTTGGAAAAGGTATCGCACAAAGTATGATAAATTTTAAAACGGAGGAAAGCAGTAAAATTTCCGTATTCTATTTCACTACACCGAATAAAAAAGATATTCATGGTATAGGTATAACTCCTGACTACGTTGTGCGCAATACAAGCGGAAGCACAGAAGCGTACATAAAGGAATACGAGGGATTTGCTCCTATGAGCGAAGGAGCTAAGCCTTGTGTCGGAGACACCGGTCTGAATGTATACGGGGCGCAGCAGAGACTGAAGTTTTTAGGTTATTATACGGGCTCTGTTACGGGAACTATGGATGCGGCAACGGGAGAAGCGCTTAAAAAGTTCCAGAAGGATGAGGGACTGTATCCTTATGCCACACTTGACAACACAACAAGAAGCAGACTTGCTGCTGCGGCTTACAACAAAGCATACGGCGTAGGTGCAGGACAGGATTTGCAGATGGAAAAAGCAATTGAAATTTTGAAGACTATGAAATAAAGGATAGGGAACGGCTTTACAGAGCCGTTTCTCTTGATTTTTGACACTGTATGGGATATATCCGGATTAGAAAAAAGTATGTCATACAGGTGAGGAGGCTATGAATATGAAATTTACGAAAATGCACGGTGCGGGAAATGATTTCATCATCATAAACAACATAGAGGAAGGGGTTCCCCGTGAAAAGCTTGGCCTATTGGCGGAAAAACTGTGCAGAAGAAGGTTTTCAATAGGTGCTGACGGACTTATGGCGGTTGAGGTTCCTGAAAAGGGCGGAGATTTTAAAATGCTTTTTTACAACTCTGACGGAAGTCCGGGTGAAATGTGCGGAAACGGTGCAAGGTGCATCGCGAGGTACGGATATGAAAAGGGCTTGGCGGGAGAGGTTCAGAACATAGAAACTACAGCGGGCATGGTTACGGGGTACCGGTTAAATAAAAGAAGCTACAAAATTCGTCTGAACGATATAACAGAAATGAAACATGGCATGTGCTGCGGAAATATAGAATGTGATTATGTTGAATTGGGAACTCCGGGACTTCCCCATGCCGTTGTTGAACTTCAGGGACTCAGGGATATTCTGAACAGCCCCGAAAGTATACCCGAAACTATAAAAGATATGGGTAAAGCGATACGTTTTCATAAGAACTTTCCAAAAGGCGCAAACGTCAACTTTTATGAAGTGGTCGCAAAAGATGATATCTATGAGCTGACATATGAAAGAGGGGTCGAAGATTTTACTCTTGCCTGCGGAACAGGAACGGGTGCTGTGGTTTCTGTCCTTACAAAGCTAGGCAGAGTCAGCGGAAAAAATGTCTGCGTCCATGTACCCGGCGGTGAGCTTTTTATTGACATAGAAAAAGAAAATGAAATGAAGCCAGCCATATACCTGACCGGAGATACAAATATAGTGGCAGAAGGAAATGTTCTGGATGAAGATTTAGGATTTATTTAAAGAGTAAAATTAAAATATGTTGCAAAAAAATTCTCTATATGGTAAAATATGTAAAAACAAACCCGTTGATAACGCCTGCTCAAGATTATATAATAAGGGGGAAAGATATGGAGAATTTTAATATTGCA
>JBJETA010000107.1:0-10690 GCA_051883075.1 Anaerovoracaceae bacterium | reverse complement strand
AGCCCGAATCACTGCCACCTGCACTTGATGAGCCTGAATCATTCGAGCCTGAATCACTCGAACCTGCATCGCTCGAACCTGCACTAGCTGAACCCACATCGCTGCTACCTACATCATCCGCACTAGAATCGCCGGATTCGGAATCAGAAGTATCAGCCCAAGAATCATTAAAATCTGCTTTTGTAATAACGGAAAGTCCCATATCTACTGCACATGTACCAAGCCCACCAGTACCTATTACTGTCATATCCACACCGCAAGCTTCTACTCCTGCCGCATCTGCAGCACAAACATCTGCGCCGCAGGCTGCTGCACCGCAAGCTGCCGCTCCACAGGCTTCTGCACCACATGCTTGACCACCGCATGCATCTGCACCACATGCACCGGCCACATCAGTCTCTACTGCGTTAACATCCAACAGACACACTTCAATTCCTGCAGCATCCGCAGCGCAGGCTTCTGTTCCACATATTCCGCCTCCCGAAGCCTGAGCAGAACAGACAGCCGCAGGGCAAATAAAGAATCCCTCTGCATCAGCCGCACAAGCTGCCGCGCCACAAAATCCCGCTCCAATAGCATTTGCGCCACATGCACAGATTCCGGTTGCATTAGCCGCACAAGTGTCTGCACCGCATGCCTCTGCTGCGGACGCCTGTGCAGCGCAGGCGTTCGCCCCCGCTGCATAACCGCCACAACCTTTTACACCACATGCTTGTGCTCCACATGCATCTGCAGGACATGCCGCTGCACCGCAAACTCCGACATCAGGGCCTACCTGAACTGCCGCTGCACAGATACTTATAATTGCTGCAATTGAAATACCTGTCTGTTCTCCTGCTGCTTTGTTATAAGCTCCGCATTCATCAGAAGCTCCGCCTACTCCGCCTACAACTGATTTAAGCTCAGTTGTATCAATTTCGCCTTGTGCAAAGTCCGGAACTACATATGTACTTGCATATCCATTGTCTTTTTCAATATACTTTACTCCAAAAATATCATCCGGGAGACTGCATCCAGCTACTTCCTCCATTGCCCCTTTTGGATCCTTCAGTACCTTTTCCTTAAACTCAGGGTCACTCATACCCTTTTCATTTACCTTCTTATACAGTTCTTCTAATTTTTCCTGTGTCCACTTCATGACATTTCCTCCCATAGCTGATATGCCCTTGCATATCCTCATTCTTTTTTTACTTTATAACGTATACGAATCTATGGGCTTATTCTTTTCAACCGGCAAGCCAGACGGCAATCTAATTCTTTTCTGAATTTTCAAATATATATTTTATTATACTTAATTCATCACAGAATTTCAAACCTTTTTATGCTATTATCGTCAAATTGTTACTAGAATTGCCAATTATAAGTTCACTGTCAAAAACACAAAAACCACATCAAGGCGGGAAGAATTTCCCGCCTTGCTAACTACATAAACTTCTTATATCACTATTCTGCACTATCTGAACTGGAATCGCCGCCTGATGAGCCGGATGAGCCGGAATCGCTACCGCCTGTGCTAGATGAACCGGAATCACTCGAGCCGGAATCGCTTGAATCCGAATCGCTTGAGCCAGACGAACTGGAATCGCCCCCGCTTGAGCCGGATGATTCGCCTGAATTGCCTGCAGCAGAGTCACCACTGCCTGAACTAACCACACTTGAATCTCCTGAGACTAAGTCACTTGAACCTGTATCATCTGCTCCCGTATCAGCCGAACCAGAATCTCCGGGTTCAGAATCAGAATTATCATCCCAAGAAACATTAAAATCTGCTTTTGCAAAAACGGAAAGTCCCATATCTACTGCACATGAACCAAGTCCACCAGTACCTATTACTGTCATATCCACACCGCAAGCTTCCACCCCTGTTGCTTCTGCAACACAAACATCTGCTCCGCAGGCTGCTGCACCGCAAGCTGCCGCTCCACAGCCATCTGCTCCGCAAGCCTCTGCTGCACATGCTTCAATAACAGTACCTTCTACCAGACAAGCATCTGCCAGACACACTTCACCACCAACAGCTTGCGCACCACAGCCTTCTGCTCCACAAACTCCGGCTCCTTGAGCCTGAGCTCCACAAACCGCTGCCGGACAAACCTCTGCTCCAATTGCAAATGCAGCACATGCTGCCGCGGCACAAGCACTTGCTCCAACTGCCCTTGCCACACAAGCACCTACTGCTTGACCTGCTGCCGCACAAGCATCAGCGGCACACGCCGCTGCGATAGAGCCTTCAATAGAACAGGCTGCTGCACCCGCTGCATATGCAGTACAAGCTTTCATTCCACATGCTTGAGCCCCACATGCATCTGCAGGACAAGCCGCTGCACCGCAAACTCCAACGTCAGGTCCCACCTGAACTGCCGCTGCACAGATACTTATAATTGCTGCAATTGAGATACCTGTCTGTTCTCCTGCCGCCTTGTTATAAACTCCGCATTCATCGGAAGCTCCGCCTACTCCGCCTACAACTGACTTAAGCTCAGTCACATCAATTTCACCCTGTGCAAAGTCCGGAACTACATATGTACTTGCATAGCCATTGTCTTTTTCAATATACTTTACTCCAAAAATATCATCCGGAAGACTGCAACCTGCAACTTCCTCCAGTGCCCCTTTAGGATCCTTCAGTACCTTTTCCTTAAAGGCAGGGTCACTCATACCCTTTTCATTTACTTTCTTATACAGTTCTTCTAATTTTTCCTGTGTCCACTTCATAACATTTCCTCCCATAGCTGATATGTCACTTGCATATCTTAATCCTTTTCAAAATTTATAACGTATATGAATCTATGGGCTTATTCTTTTCAACCGACAAGCCAAACGGCAATTTAATTCTTTTCTGAATTTTCAAATATATATTCTATTATACTTAATCCGTCACAAAGTTTCAAACCTTTTTAGGTTATTTTCATAAATTTGTTACTGGGTTGTCGGAGTATAAGTTCACTGTCAAAAAACGCATAAAGGCCGGAATTTCTTCCCGCCTCTGCCTATATATGTTTCTTATATTACTATTCTGCTCTGTCCGAACCGGAATCACTTGATTCTGAATCATTTAAATCGGAAGCATCGCCACTTGAGTCACCTGAATCCTCTAGTTCAGAATCATCTGCCATATTTCCTCCAACAATATCGGCTCCACAAATTCCGATTGCACCTGTTTCCGCACCACAAACATTTGCTCCGCAGCCACCGGCTCCGCCAGCCTCTGCTCCGCTAATATCCGCTCCACAGACGCCTGCTCCGCCTGCTTCAGCTCCACAAACATCTGCTCCGCAAACTTCTCCCGCAGAAGAATCAGCCCCGCAAACGGCAACTCCGCAACCTGCTCCACCGGCTGTTACTGTAACACATCCAACTACACCGCAATCTGTTATTCCAATAGCATCGGCCCCACAAACCGCCGTTCCGCATACAGCTCCGCCTGCTACTTCCGCACCACAGGCCGCCGCTCCGCAAACTTCTGCACCTGCAGCCTCCGCTCCGCAAGCCGCAGCTCCGCAAGCCGCAGCTCCGGCTGCATCAGCACCACAAGCATCCGCTCCACAAGTGCCCGCTCCGGATGCATCCGCTCCACAGGCATCTGCTCCACAAGCATCTGCTCCACAAGCATCCGCTCCGGATACATAAGCTCCACATGTTTTTGCACCGCAGGCCTGAGCCGCACATGCATCTGCAGGACAGGCTGCTGCGCCACAAACACCTGCATCAGGACCTACCTGAACCGCAGCTGCACAAACACTTACAATCGCCGCAACCGAGATGCCTGTCTGCTCTCCTGCTGCTTTGTTATATGTACCACATTCATCGGAAGTGCCGCCTACTCCTCCTACAACTGACTTAAGCTCCGTCACGTCTATCTCACCCTGTGCAAAATTCGGAACTACATATGTATTTGCATAGCCGTTGTCTTTTTCAATATACTTTACTCCAAGAGTATCATCAGGAAAACTGCAGCCTGCAACTTCCTCCAGTGCTCCTTTTGGATCCTTGAGTACCTTTTCTTTAAAAGTCGGGTCGTTCATACCCTTTTCATTTACTTTCTTGTACAGCTCTTCTAGTTTTTCCTGTGTCCACTTCATTACATTTCCTCCTCATCGGCAAGCCAGACGGCAATTTAATCCTTTTCTGAATTTTCAAATATATGTTTCATTATAAATTATCCATCATAAAGTATCAAACATTTTATGTTATTTAAATCAAATTGTTGCTGGGCCACCGGCGTATCATCTCTTATTCCGTCTGTTTATACAGCAGCTCCGCATACTCAATAAGCTTCTCCCTTTCCGAAGCCGTCACGCTGCATTTTTCGGGAAGAATGATAAGTATTTCATTTCCTTCTATGTATTTTCGTCCGCTTATAAGTCCCAGCACCTCTCCTGCTGCCATGGCTTTATCCCTGTAAATGACAATAGATTCGCCAATCCTCACATTTGACCCGTTCATACGGGCAAACCCGCTGTTCACCTGACTTATAAGCTGTCTGCCTGCCATATTGATATAAACATATTTCTGTTTATCCATCCTGACTCTGTCGGCTCCCAGCTTTGCCGCTGCCTCAGAGAGCGGCACAAGTGCAGAATTTTTAAGGCTCTTTTGTGCATACAGCAGCTCATTTTCTACAGAAAATATGCCGCTTTTTTCATTATTATAGTAATAATAGCTTCCGGCTTTCGCAATAAAGGAGCCGGAAAGCAGTTCTATAAGCTCCTTGTCTGCGGCTGTGAAATTCTTGGCTTCCGAAGCCTTGGACATTACCGCGTCAAAGGAAGGGGCCTCTCTAAGCTGTTTCGGTCTGTAAGCATATTTTTCATCAAGTATCCTTACCTGTCCCTCATTTTTCGTCAGAAGGTATGTCATAACATACATAGGCTCATCATCAGGTGATATATACCCCTTGGTAATGTCCCACATCTCGATTTCAAGCCTGTGCACTTCAGACACAGAATCTTCAAGCTCGGCGAGGCGGTCTTCCAGAAGCATTCCGTCAAGTTTGTATTTAAACGCCTTGTAGTGGGTATTTCCATGGATTTTGATATTCCGTATACCGTTCATGCCGAAGGTAGCATCTGTAAGCTTTACCATACTTCCTTCTTCATTCTTCTGAAGCAGATAGAATTCCTCTGCATAACCCTCCAGCTCCGACGGAATCAGGGTACTTGAATATACTCCGTATGCACCCTCCGCAAACTTCTTTTCAGCTTCCTCCACCGTATAAACAGGATGGACGTAAACCTTGACGCCGCCCTTTGCCAGAAATCCGCATACGCCTTTAACCCAGTAGTTTACCGGCATGGTTACGGCATATATGTCATTTTCCCGTACAAATTCAAGAAGTTCCTGCTTGTCTATGGTACTTTGCGTATATAATGTAAAAATAATGTCCTCATAGCCAAGTGCTTTGGCCGTTTCAAATTCGCTGTAATCATAAATCTGCGGAACCATCTGCTTTATATAAGCGGGATAATTCTCTGCTATGGCAGTCAGAAGCTTAATATTGTCTCCCTTGGTATCAGTTACAATCCTGACCTGCGGATTTTCATCTAAAAGCTTTGTCAGCTTGTCAAAGGTCAGCGGTTCAAAATGTCCGCATATGAGCTGGTTGTTAAATTCACTCAAGGTGAGTTTTCTGTCATACTTTCTGCCCAGATATGTCTCCATGGTTCTGTCCCAGTCATGAAGCATGATGATTTTATTGTCTGCCGAAAACTCCATATCAAGTTCAATCATCCTGAAGCCGTTTTTTATGGCAAGCTTCACCGCATCGACAGAGCTGGAAGTTTCGTAGCCTTCAACAGAACCTCCTCCGTGGGCTATCATTCTTTCATAGGTTTTTTCATGTGCCTCTTCCGCTTCCGCAGGTTCCACGTCAGCTCCGGCACCTCCCGTCTGCGCCGAATCTGCAAAGGACAAAGCAGTAGCCCCTGCAATTGCAGCGGCTACCAAGGTTGTTAAAAGTACATATTTAATTAAACTTCTGAAACAAAAACCCCTGAGCATTAATTAACCACTCTTTCAAGTCGCTTTAAGGCTAAAGCGATAGTAAGTCCCGGGATGACTCTGTTTCCTGTTATTTCAACGTCAAGAACTTCGTTTATCTTCTTAAGTCTGTACTGTACCGTGTTTGTATGAATGCCCATGAACTCTGCTGTCTTTGCACTGTTCATGCCTGCATCAAGCACAAAGGTTTCCAGAGTTTCAAGAAGCTGTCTGCCCTTGTTTTCTTTTGCTTCCTTAAACGGTTCAAGAAGCTCTATATAGTTCTTCTTTACATATCCGCCCTGGAGCTGTATGTTTATGCAGTTGCTTACAAGAGCAAGTTCATACTTTGTAAACACACGCTTGTAAGGGAACACGTTCTGCACAAAGCCCCAGCATTCGCTGATAAGTCTGTACGCGTCAGCCGCGCCTTCTATTCCGTCAAGACCTGTAACATGGAAAATTCTTACGGTCTTATCTTCCTTCAGCCTGTTAAACAGTTCAAGACAGCAGGCTCTCTTTGCCGACATGGTTTCTTCATTTGAATTTTTGGTGTCAATAATCATACCGTAGGTTTCTTCTCCCTCGGTAATCTTCATAATGCTGAGATTCTTTTCTTTTTCAAAAGCAAGAAGCTTTTTAAAGCCTGCTTCGTTTTCTATGCCTCTTGCAAAGAATACGCTCAGTATATCGTCAGCTGATATGCCGGCTTCTTCTTTCAGTGTATATGCAAGACTCTTGTTCCCTCTTCTAAGAGCCTTTATGAACTCTGCTCTCGCATCTCTTTCAGGAGTATATTTCCACATACCCATGGCAAGCTCAATGATTTCCGCAAGCTTTGTTATTTCACCTGCCGAATATGAATCCTCGTTATCTACAATAAACATAAAATATTTTTCATTATTGATAACGACAGGTCCCCAGTAGGTCAGTACACCGTTTACATCAATCATCGTATATACGGCTGAACGCTCCACATCCCTTTCACGTCCCATATTGATGGCATCCTGAACAGTTACTTTATGTCTTGTCTCAATGGAAAGTATAGGATTAAAGTCTTCACTCAGCAGTATGAGCTGGAAGTCGTTGTTTATCGCCGCTTCTCTTACTGCCGCCTGGAAGTTGCTGTGCTTTTCAAAGTTCAGCAGATGGAAAATCGTGTTGCTGATAAGTCTGTTTCCGAAGTTGTCTCCATACAGAAGATTTTCCATAACCTGTTTTATTGCATCGCCGATTTTTATCTCAGTTCTGTTAGGCATAGCTATCACAGGCAGTCCCACTCTTTCTGCAGCATCAAGGACCTCTCTGCTGATATCAGTCTCAGGTGAGTCTATATAGAACAGAACCAGTCCTGCCGTTCCCATTTCTGCCAGAACCTTTATGACTTCAACTTTGTTCGCTTCATCTTTGCCTTCATTGAAAAAGCCCGATAAAAGCAGTTCTCCCTCGCGTGCGCAGTGAGCCCTTACCTTTTCAACATCCATTGTTTCCAGAACAGATACTGATTTTACCCTGTTTTCTGTTTTCTTTGACCCCGATACAACCCTTGCCTCCTTAAAAATTTCTAAGGAAAGACAATCTTTTACTGTTACTTTCATTTTATCTACCTACTTTTCCTCTTCCTGCTTACTGCCGTCTTCGTATTCACCGGAATCTGTTTCAGAAGTATGTCCTTCTGTATCCTCTTCAGATTCTGAATCTAATTCGTTTTCAGTATCTGATTCTGTTTCCGTATCTGCTTCTGAATTCGAATCTTTATCGCTATCCGGCATGTCAGCATCATCGTTCAAATAGTCTTCATCAAACGCCGCCAGAAGAGCCTTTTCTCTTTCTTTTTCTTCTTCTATAAGTCTCTGCGTTTCAGCTGCTTCCTCTGCGTCTGCCTTCTTTTTAAGTTCTTCTTTAGTTCTTACGTCTTCAGCAAGCTCCTCGGCAGTAATCTTTCCGGTGTACAAATCTTCGAACTGTTCGCCGTCAAGAGTTTCCACTTCAAGAAGTGCCTTTGCCACAACGTGGAGCTTGTCAATATTTTCACTCAGAATTTTTTCAGCCTCTGCAAAGGCTTCATCTATGATATTTCTGATTTCATCATCGATTTCTTTTGCAATTTCTTCCGAATAGTTTTTCTTTGTATGATAATCATTTCCAAGAAAAACCTCATCGGTTGCACTGTAGCTTATAGGTCCCAGCTTTTCACTGAAGCCGTATTTTGTAACCATATCCCTGGCGATTTCCGTTGCACGCATAATGTCATTGCTTGCGCCTGTACTGATATCCTCAAGAGTCAGCTTTTCAGCAACACGGCCGCCCAGCAGATGTATAATCTGCTCCCTCATGGTTGCCTTTGTTCCGTAGGAGCGGTCCTCCTTAGGCAGAATCATTGTAAATCCGCCTGCCCTGCCTCTAGGGATAATTGTAATCTGATGAACAGGGTCCGTTTTAGGAAGCGACCTTGCCACAATGGCATGACCTGCTTCATGGTAAGCCGTAAGCTTTCTTTCTTCCTCGTTTATAACCCTGCTCTTCTTTTCAGGTCCCGCTATAACCTTTGTAATGGCCTCTTCTATTTCCTCCATACGGATTTTTCTGCCGTTTCTTCTTGCGGCAAGAAGTGCAGCTTCATTTAAAAGGTTTTCTATATCTGCAGGTGTAAAGCCCGGTGTTCTTCGTGCAAGAACCTTAGGATTTACTGTTTCATCCAGAGGCTTGTTCTTTGAATGTACTCCAAAGATAGCTTCTCTTCCCTTTATATCAGGAACTCCTATTACAACCTGTCTGTCAAATCTGCCCGGTCTTAACAGTGCCGGGTCAAGTATGTCAGGTCTGTTTGTTGCCGCAAGTATGATAATGCCCGTGTTTTCTCCGAAACCGTCCATTTCCACAAGCAACTGGTTCAGAGTCTGTTCTCTTTCATCATGTCCGCCTCCGATGCCTGCTCCTCTTTTTCTTCCCACAGCATCGATTTCATCTATAAAGATAATGCACGGTGCGTTTTTCTTCGCCTGCTCAAACAGGTCTCTTACTCTCGAAGCACCTACGCCGACGAACATTTCCACAAAGTCGGAACCGCTGATGCTGAAAAACGGTACTCCCGCTTCTCCCGCAGTAGCCTTTGACAGATAAGTCTTACCTGTTCCCGGAGGACCTACAAGAAGTATTCCCTTCGGAATTCTTGCACCTAAATCCTTATACTTTTTAGGATTTCTCAGGAAGTCAACAACCTCTGCAAGCTCTTCCTTCTCTTCGTCAAGACCTGCGACATCTTTATAGGTTATCTTTTTCAGATCCTCATCCTTGAACATTCTCGCACGGCTCTTTCCGAAGGACATAACCTTTCCTCCGCCGCCGTTCTGATTCATCATAATCCACCAGAAGAATACAAGTGCCAGAATCATAATCAGAGTAGGCAACATGGAGATGTACCACGGCGTTACCGTAGGTTTTTCACCGTTGTACAGCAGTCCCTTTTCCATCTGTGGATAGATGTATGTTTCATCAAGCATGCCTATATCTACCAGAGAAGGTGCATAGGCAACTATCTTATCACCCGAATCAAGGGTCGCATTTACTGTTCTGTCAACAATAACAACTTCTTTCACCTTTTCTGCCTGGAAATATGAAACAAGCTTTGAAAACTCAACAGTTTTAATTTCTTTTTCCTGAGGGATTCCCTGATATGCCCACGCCATGCCGAGTACGACAGCAAAGATCAACACATAAATCCCTACATTTTTTGCCAATTTTTTCAATGAACTCTTTTCCCCCTATATCTTTTGTTATTTTTCTATTAAAACTATTTCAGAATTGTGCATATTAAACAAATTTATTGTCCACCCACAATTAAGCCATATGATTTTATCACAAATTCTTTGAAAATTCAAGTATAACTATATCCTGAGTGTCCTTCTCCAGCTTATAATTTTCGCTTACTCTGCCCCTTTTCATTCCCGTATCGTAACCGCTGACATCATCACCCACAATCCATATCACTTCGTCACCGATGCATACCATGGGAACCTTGTCGCGACATTCCTTGTAAACCTTTTCATTTACAAATAAATCCTGAATTTTTTTTGTTCCGCCCATGCCTAAAGGCGCAATCCAGTCTCCCTGCCTTCTTGTTCTTACCTGCAGCATGGCTTTTACCCTTTCTGCCGCATCAGAATCTCCGCAGTCCGTCCCGGTTTCCTGTATTTCCGCTCCGGCTGCGCTCTGTCCGGCTTTTGCCAACAGCTTGCCCAGGTCAAGTGCCGCAAATCTGCGCGTACCGTTTAAGGAAAGGTCCTTAAGAGTTCCGGTGTTCTTTGCAATCGTCACATGTAGCCTGTGTTCCAGCTTCTCCTCCGAAACATATCCCATGCTTACAGGGTCATTTCTGAAAAATCTCACTTCACCATATGAAACACCCACAGCATATCCCTTTGGGAAATCAGTAGCAGCCGAATCGCTCTCTCCGTCAATAATTCTGTCCGCCGCTTCTATATGTGACGCGGTAATGCCCTGATCCAGCCCTATTGTCTCAAAAGCTCTTCTTATAACTCTGTGCCTGATTGCGGCATGCATATTCTTAAGATACTCCAGGCTGAAGGAAACTCCGGCATTTCCGCTTCTGAAAGCCGCCTGTTCCATGGCTTCTTCAACCTGACTGTCAAAGTATTCCTTGTCCTCCTTTGCTATTTTACTCAGCCTGTTTAAACTCTCCGTAAAGTTT
>JBJETA010000106.1:0-2432 GCA_051883075.1 Anaerovoracaceae bacterium | reverse complement strand
AATCTCAGTATACATAAGGATTTCAAGAATTTTTCTTACGTCATCCTTCTTAAACAGCATCAGGTTGTTGCCTTCCAGACCCGTTACATAAGTTATCTCAACCCCTACCGCCGGTTCTACTTCTGACAGTTCAAAATCATCATAATCACGAATCTTAACATTCGGTGTTGTAATGACTACTTTTCTGCCGAGCATATCAGACATAGCAGTTGCTGATGAACCTAAACTTATATTAAATATTTCACCAATCCCATCTATTTCCATAGGGGAGAAAATTTCATTATTATCGCTCATACATCACCTCTGCTACTACCGGCTAACAGTTGTCCCGGTTATTTTTATCGCTACGCTTCCTTTCTTTTCTCCAAGCCTTCCTTTATACCATGGTTTATCTTCCACGTATACCGATACATCCGAATCTTTCGGTTTTCTTAAGTTTATCACATCTCCGGGCTTTAAGGAATATACATCTTCCAGTAAAATATTTGCCTCTCCCAGGAATGCCCTGATTTCCAGCTGTGAGTCCTTCAGACTGTCAAGTATTTCCTCTTTCGAAACATCATTCTGATGGTCCTTTTTCCTTCCGTTCAGGCTTAGCTGGTCTGCCAGCTTAAACACGTCTTCCATAAGACTTCCCGGAATACATATATTAAATGTTCCCGTAGTATCCTTTACTTCAATATTCAGAACAACGATAACAACCACTTCGTCAGCCTGAATGCTTTGAATCAGTCTCGGGTTGGTTTCAATCTTATCAAATTTAAAGCTGACATCAAAGTGGCTCTGCCATGCTTCCTCCATAAGAGGGAGCAGATGTACCATAATGTTTTCAAATAAGGATATCTCTATATCAGTAAATCCGCTTTCGGTATCTATTCCGCTTATATCTCCGGTTCCGCCTATCATTCTGTCAATCATGGCATATATGGCAGAGTTGCTCATCTGAAGCATCAATGTCTCAGAATCGCCCTTACCGTTATTTACCGAACCATCAACAATTGCAACAATATCGTTTTCCGAAAGTGCATTGTTAAATTCAAAATATTTCTGCTCTTCAATGTCAACCATTTCTACCTGACATGAAAGACGCATCATACTTGTCAAATATGAAGAAATGACTCTTGCAAAATTTTCATATACACTAAACACCAGCTTTAGTCTGTCTCGGGTAAACTTCTTAGGAGTCTTAAAGTCATATTTTTTAATTTTTCTGTTGTCCTCTTCCTCCAGCTTTTCCTCAATCTCACTTGAATCTTTGGAATTAAGGGAATTCAGAAGGGCGTCAATCTGACTTTGCGATAATACATCAGCCATTTAAATCTCCTCTCCTGCCTATCCTCTAATCTAGACTTCTTCTTCCATCACTTGAATGTCTGCACCGCCTGAGCCTTCAGCTTCATTTCCTGAAGCTTCCTCTTCTTCAATGTTGGCGTAAACTTCCTCGAGGCTGTACTTGACAGCATCGTCTTTAGCTATATAAATTTCAACACGACGGTTAGCTGCTCTGTCTTCCTCTGTTACAAAGGAAGCTATCGGATAATGCTGTCCGAAGCCCTCTGAAATCAGAATTTTACCGTCTACAAGATTTTTACTTTCTATGTATACCAGAACCTCTGTCGCTCTGTTTGAAGACAGGAATCTGTCTCCGGCAATAGGGTTCGGGTTGTTAGGGTCTGCCTGATTTGTATGTCCCATAACTCTTATCTCACCAACCTGATCGGCAACGGGAGCAATTGAGTTACATAATACGTCAAGTATATCTTTTCCTTCCTGTCTCAGCACATAGCTGTCGCCATTAAAAAATATATTGTTACGGAATACTATAAAGGCAAAATCCTTTCCCTTTTTAACTTCGACACTTTCCTGCAGATTATTTTCTTCTATCAGTTCTTTCATGGTCCAGTAAATCTGGTCGAAGTTTTTTTCGTCTGTCATCAGACCTCCCGCTTCCTGTCCTACCGCTTCTTCACCTTTTTCATTTTCAGGTTCTTCCTGAACAAGCTGTGAAATATTTTCCGCTGCGGCAGGATTAAAGCTTTTTACTATCATAATCCATTTCTGTGCATCTACAGTGGATATTGAAAACAGCAGTACGAAGAAACACAATAACAATGTTACCATGTCGCCGTAAGTATCCATCCAGTTGTTTTTCGGCGCCTCTCGTTTTTTCTTAGCCATTTTCTCCTCCCTCGTGTCTGCCCGCAGAACTGAAATCTATATGTATTCTCACTATTCTGAGGCTTCAGCCAGATCAGCCTTCTCCGCTTCAGAAAGATAAGAAATAAGTTTCTCTTTTATAAACTTAGGGTTTTCCCCTGACTGTATTGAAAGAATACCTTCAACAACCATTTGTTTGCAAAGCATTTCTTCTGCATGCCTTACCTTTAACTTATTTGCGATAGGTGTAAAGATAAGGTTCGCAAATAATGAAC
>JBJETA010000105.1:0-43130 GCA_051883075.1 Anaerovoracaceae bacterium | reverse complement strand
GGGAAAGTAGGACATTGCCGGTTAATTAAGACACGCAGAAGCGTGTCTTTTTTTTGGTATAATGTGAGTGATTTTTGTGTTTGTATCGAATATATAGGTGTAATGCGCATTACAAAGGAAATGATACATCTATTTTATGAAAGGAGAAAAGCCTTGTACGCTGGAACAGACAATACCGAAGCACATATTTTAAAAACATTGAATTCTGATCCATCAAAAGGTCTTGAGATGATTCTTGATATGCATGGCGGAGGAATGAAAACAATATGCAAAAATGTATTGGGAACAGGCAGAACAGAGGATATTGAGGAATGTATATCTGACGTTCTGACAGAAATCTGGAGACATCATGACAGAATAGATTTGACGAAGGGCAGCCTGAAAAGCTATATCTACGGCATGACACGACATAAGGCAATAGACAGAAAACGGGCGCTTGAAAGAAATGCAGAAGGGGAGCGGGAAGCAGAGGATCTTACTTTAGTGCTGACAGAAGATATAGATATGGCTGATGAGATGGCTAAAAGGAAGAATGCAAAGATTGTGCAGGAAACTGTGGACAGCCTTCCGTCGCCGGACAGGGAAATTTTTATACTTAGGTATTTTATGTTTGAGAAGGTTAAATCCATTGCAGAACGACTAAATATACCGGTTAAAACGGTGGAGAACAAACTTAGCAGGGGGAAGAACAGGCTGCAGAAGGAATTAATTGAAAGGGGCATTATTCTATGAAGGATATAAGAAATCTGATGGAAAACTACAGAATCAATGAGAATGACGAAAGCTTCCTGCCTGAAGACCGGCTTACAAGACAGGAAAAAGACAGGATTATGAAGATGACAATGGAGAAATTATCAGGGGAAATGAAGCAAAAGAGAAGCAGAAGCAAAATGAAACTGATTACAATTGCAGCAGCAATGGTGCTTTGCCTTGGAACAGTGGCAGCCTTCGCCACAGGATACTTCCCGATCAGCGATTCGTTTAAAAGTTTCTTTGGAATGGAACAGAGTCAGGAAGCTGTTGTAGCCGGAATGAGCACGCCAATAGGAAAGGTTATTGAAAATAATGGCTGGAAGGCTGACTTCAAGGAAATAATCGGAGATTCAAAAAGCGTATATATTTTATTTGATGTAATTGCACCGGAAGGAACGGAACTGAACGGTGGAAGCTACACTTTCGATGGTTCGAGAATTGATTTCAAAGAGGAGAAACACGGATTGAGCAGCGGATGGTATTTTGAGGTGCTGGAAAGTGAAGACAAGCCGGGAGACAATATTGTGCCAATGGTTATGTGTGCCGACTGCTCAAGCGACATAAATGGAAAAACGGTGGAAATCGTCCTCGATAAGTTTACAGCGTATATGATGCCGGATGATGAGCATGAAGAGGGATACGACAAGGTGTATGATGATGCGTATTTTCAAACAAGCATCAGACTTGAATATCAGGACAATTCTATAGAGCATAAAGTAAATAAAGACCTGAAGGTTGCAGGAAAGGATGCAACAGTCAAGTCAATTAAAATTTCTCCGATTTCGATTATAGTTAATTATTACAGTAAGGATCTGGAAGAAGTTGAAACCTACGGTGATAGTGAAAACTTCGGTCTTGATTTAATCATGAAGGACGGAAGTGTGTACAACACCTGGAGAGGTGCCATGACATCTCAGGATAAATATAACATAGAGCAAATCTACAGCGCTGAAAAGGTACTAAATCCTGACGATATTAAGGCAGTAGTTCTTCACGGAACTCAAATAGAACTGTAAATATTTTTCATACCATCAGTCATGGTCATATGACCATCTTTGCTCAGGAACAGGGCTTCAATCCCTTCCTGGGCATTTATTATTTTAAGCCCTTCTTCAACACCGGACATAAGGCAGATGGTGCTGAGAGCGTCGCAGTCGGCACTTTGTCCAAGACCTGCAACAAGTGTTACAGAGTCCACATCACTTTCGCAGGGGTATCCGGTTTTCACATCAAGTATATGGTGGTACAGCCTGCCGTCAAGTTCAAAACAGCGTTCGTACAGACCTGATGTAACGATGGTCTGGTTTTCAGATGAAACCGAACCGACTATCTCCCTGTGTCCCGAAAAAGGCTTTTCGACCCCGATATTCCATTTTGTTCCGTCTGCCTTGTTGCCTATCGCGACAATGTTGCCGCCCAGATTTACTATTGCACGTTCGGCTCCTTCAGAAACAAGAAACTCAGAGACCTTGTCTGCAATATAGCCCTTTGCGATTCCGCCAAGATCTATTTCAGCATCCGGATCAGACAATGAAACAAAGGCCTGACCGCCGGATTTATCTATTTTTACATTCTTGTAATCAATTGTTTTTACTGCCTCGTCTATCAGTTCCTGAGAAGGAACCTGGTGGACTTCGTCCTTAAAGTTCCAGAGAGAGGAAAGTCTGCCGACGGTTATGTCAAACCTGCCGTCCGAAAGTTCAGCATAGTATATGCCTTTTTCCAGAAGTTCCAGAGTATCTGAAGACACTGCAGCAGGCTCGCCGCCGCTGTTGTTAATATTGTATATTTCACTGCCTTCAATGGTTTTGCTGAGCTTTTTCTCATAATCTCGGCAAAGATTAAAGGCATCATCAATGATTTTTTCAGCACGTTCCTGCTCCATGTCGTATATGGTTATGGTGCAGGTAGTATTCAGCAGCTCATATACGGTAGAACTTACAGGCTCTATTTCCTTTGAGGAACATGATGTTTGTGATATAATAAGGATTGCTGAAAACAATAATATTGTTGTTTTTTTGATAAAATTTTTCATAAGTTACTCCTGAGATGTATTTGTAAAGGATTTTTATATGATAAAAAAAGCAGATATAATACTGGCGGTAATACTGATTTTTGCAGGTCTTGCCGCCTCTGCATATTCGGTCATCGGTACGGACGCCGGCAGTACGGTTGTTGTGACCGTTGACGGCAAAGAATTCGGCAGGTATCCTTTAGCCGAAGAACAGACCATTGTCGTGAAAAATAATAATCACACTAATGAGATTATCATAAAAGACGGTACTGTATCAATGCTTTTTTCAGACTGTGCGAACCAGGTATGTGTAAACACGGGAGCCATATCGAAAACCTCCCAGAGCATAGTATGCCTTCCCAACAAGGTAATGGTAGAAATTGAGGGGGGAGGTGAGCCTGAATATGACGCAATTTCAAACTGACGGCCGTGACAAAACAAAGAGGCTTGCGCTGTGCGGAATGATGGCGGCACTTGGCCTGATTTTTTCTTACGTAGAGGCAATGATTCCGATTTCCGTCGGTATCCCGGGTGTAAAGCTGGGAGTGGCGAACCTGGTCATTATCGTGGCACTTTATGTATTGGGAGGGAGGTATGCCTTCTCAATCAATGTCATCAGGATACTTGTGGCAGGGTTGCTCTTCAACGGGGCTTTCGGCGCTCTGTATTCCCTTGCGGGAGCATGTGTCAGCTTCGTGGTAATGTCCGTTCTTAAGAAAACCGGATGGTTCAGTATAGTTGGTGTAAGTATGGCAGGCGGTGTCGCCCACAATGTGGGGCAGATACTGGTGGCGGCGGCCATTATCGAAAACCTCAGACTGTTTATGTATTTCCCTGTGCTCCTTGCATCGGGCATGGTGACGGGCATCGCAATAGGGGTGGTTGCATATGCGGTAATGAACAGACTTAAGATTTTGCAGAATTTTTAGTCTTGTGTAAAAAACGGAAAAGTGGTATAACGATAGGCGGAATAAATTTTAAATTGGAGACGGTTATGAGAATTGTAAAAGCGGAAAGTTTAACAGAAGTTGTAAAGGAACTCAGCATTGAGGCATGCTGTCATCTGCCACAGGATGTAAAAAATGCCATAAAGGAATGCAGGGACTGTGAGGACTGGGCGCCTGCACAGGGCATTCTCGGGAAGATAATAGAGAATTACGAGATTGCCGATGAAAACAATGTGCCGATTTGCCAGGATACAGGTATGGCATGTGTGTTTGTGGAAATCGGAAGAGAGGTTTTCATAGAGGGAAATCTTGAAGAAGCTGTAAACGAAGGCGTAAGACAGGGCTATACTGAGGGCTGTCTGAGAAAGTCGGTTGTAAAAGACCCACTGGACAGAGTAAATACTAAAGATAACACACCTGCCATGCTTTATGTGGATTTTGTTGACGGGGACAAAGTGACGGTTACAGTTGCACCTAAGGGCTTCGGAAGCGAAAACATGAGCCAGATAAAGATGTTAAAACCATCGGATGGAGTAGAAGGTGTTAAGGAATTTATACTTAAGGTTGTGGAAGATGCAGGTCCTAATCCATGTCCGCCGATTGTAGTCGGTGTGGGTATCGGAGGAACCTTTGACAAGGCTGCATTGATGGCTAAAAAAGCTCTTATGCGTCCTCTCGGGGAGCACAATGAAAATCCTTTCTATGCAGAACTGGAGAAGGAAATGCTGGAAAAGATAAATGCAAAGGGCATCGGTCCGCAGGGCTTCGGTGGAAGGACAACTGCCCTGGGTCTGAATATATTGAGTATGCCTACGCATATTGCGGGACTGCCTTGTGCGGTAAACATTAACTGCCATGCCACAAGACATAAGACAAGAGTTCTGTAGCCGGTGTAAAAGGAGAAACAAAGATGGAAAGACATGTAACATTACCAATTACAAGAGAAATGGCAAGAGAGTTTAAAAGCGGTGAAGATGTGCTTTTGTCGGGTGTTATCTATACGGCAAGAGATGCAGCGCATAAAAGACTTGTGGATTTGCTGAATGAGGGAAAGGAACTTCCTATTGATATAAAAAATGCAACCATTTATTATGTGGGACCTGCGCCTGCAAAAGAGGGTCAAGTGATTGGCTCGGCAGGACCTACTACAAGCTACAGGATGGATGCGTATGCGCCTGCGTTGATTGCAGAGGGCCAGACAGCCATGATTGGCAAAGGCAAGAGAAATGAAGCTGTTGTAAATGCCATGAAGGAATACGGTGCAGTTTATTTCGGAGCTATAGGCGGAGCGGGTGCGTTGCTTTCAAAGTGTATAAAGAAGGCAGAAGTTGTTGCCTACGAGGATCTGGGAGCGGAGGCAATCCGAAGACTTGAGGTTGAAAATCTTCCCGCTACGGTTATTATTGACTGTGAAGGAAACAATCTGTACGAAAACGGAAGAAAAGAATATCTGGAAGGGAAAAAAGCGGTTTGATTTTCAGACCGCTTTTTAGCATACCATTCTATTTTTTGAGGAAAAAATTTATTTTACAGGCGATAGTGCCGCCAGTTCAGGATCAACGATTTTTCCGTTATCCATAATCTGTTTTCCGTCAAGCCATACGCTGGAGTTCAAACAGATTCCGTCTGTATGTGATTTTGCATCCTGACCGACAGGAGGAGCATCTATACAGCTTACATATCCGATTCCCCACTCTGTGCAGCCCCAAACTCTTTCATCTTCAACAACATTTCCTGTAAGAATTGCACCAGGATTAAATCCGTAGGCTATATGTGCCATCTTGAACATACCTTCATCTTCAAAGGAAGAAAGGAAATCTTCAAACTGTTTTGCTTCAGGACCTCCTTCAATCTTTGTGATTTTGCTGTTTTCAACAGTAAGAACTACAGGCTGTGAAGGAACGTGGCCAAAAGGAGGCGTAATAGTTCCGTCAAATACAATTTTTCCGTTTATGGAACCGAATTTAGGAACCACATTTAGCTGACCTGTAAGCATGTGCATACCGGGAACTGTAGCATTGCCGCAGTCGTTACTTATGAGATGCATAGGATCAAGGTCAAAGCTTACATCTGTTCCTGCAGGCGTAGTGACATGCATTGTTTTTGCTTCCATGTGCTTTTTCTGTGCGGCTGTCATAAATAGCTGAAGCTGCTTGGTTTCAACTTTGCCTACGGTTCTCACCAGAAGCTCAGGGGAGAAATCTACAAGACACATATATCTGAGGTCTTTATTTTTTTCAATTGCTGTTTCAAACGGAGTAGAATACAAAAGCCACTGATGGTTAAATTCAATCCATACATCTGAGCCTAATATTGCACCTGTAAGGGCATCAAGAGGGAGGTCAGGGTCTGCAGCCTTACCTACCCCGCCGGGGGCGGCAAGAATAACTGTCATTGGCTTTCCGCCTGCGGCATACACGCTTGACGCTACCGCTTGTACCAGAGTTGTGTCTGAAAGGGTATCTGCAGTAATAAGTACGGTTTCTCCCTTTTTTACTCCAAAAATTTCGTTTACCAGCTTATCAGTTGCATGCTGTAATTCGAATTCTAACATGGTTATTCACCTCTCATTTCATATTTTCTCAAATTATAATCGGAAAAAGTTAAAAAGGCTTTGTATAAAATTTAAATATAAGGGGCAGATTTTGAAAAATTTACATAGAAGTAAAATTCCGGCTCAAATATAATTGCTTTAAAAACTGTAAGGAGGAAAAAAGTGGGTATAAAGCAATTTTTAAGAGAGAATAAAGAGTCAATGATAAGTGATATAAAAGAATTTGTGGAGATTCCAACAGTTATATCAAAGCCTGAAGAGGGTGCTCCTTTTGGCAGAAATATTGCGCAGGGAGTTGATTGGCTGATTGCTAAAGCTGAAAAACTTGGTATGAGTACAATTAATTATCAGGGGTATGCTGTAGAAATTACTGCAGGCAAAGGAGAATATATGGTAGGTATTCTTGGGCATCTTGATGTTGTGCCTGCGGGAGATGGATGGAAAACCGAACCGTTTAAATGTGAGGAAAAAGAAGATGCTCTGATAGGAAGGGGCGTTTCAGATGATAAAGGCCCCTTGGTTTCTTCTTTATATGCTATGAAATACTTAAAGGAAAACAATCTTATCCCTGAAAACACATGTGTCAGATTAATAGCAGGAACAGATGAGGAAGAAGATTGGAGATGTATAGAGCATTATAAAGAGAATGCGGACAGGCTTCCTGACTGCTCAATTGTTCCGGATGGTTATTTCCCTGCGGTATTCTGTGAAAAAGGGCTGGTGGATTTTAATCTTACTTTTAAGGACAGACTATGTAGTGAAAATACGGAAAATATAAACAGCAACAGGTTAAAACCTGCATTAATTACGGAGCTTAATGGCGGATCAGGAAGAAATATCGTTCCGGGCAAGGCTGTCTGCGTTCTTGAAGGAGAAGAAGAAAGCTTGAAAAAGATTGCAGATGAATGTAGGGACTATAACGGTTGTTCATGGGTGTTAAGAAAAAATGATGGAACGGGAAATAACCATACCGGGCATAGGGGCAGTTTAACAATTGAGATGGCAGGGAAAAGTGTGCATGCAATGAGTCCTGAAAAAGGGAAAAATGCCATAAGCTTTTTAATAGATCTTTTGGGGAAAAAGTCAGAGCTTATTCAGAACAGGGAATTTATAGATACATATAATAACTTTATTGGACTGGATTATAACGGAGGAAAGTTTGGATGTGGATTTAAGGATGAATTATCCGGTGAACTGACTTTAAATATAGGGACTATTAGATTGGAAGATGGTGTGTTTGAAATGGAAGCAAACTGCAGATATCCGGCAACAATGGAAAGAGAGTTTATAAGAAAGTCTATAGAAGAAACATGTAAGAAAACAGAATTTATATATACAGAGAAGTCATGGCTGCCGCCTGTATATATAGACCCTGAATCAGAGTTTATGGAAATATTAAGAACGACTTATGAAGAAATCAGCGGCGATTGTGAGAATAAGCCGTTTGCGATAGGGGGAGCTACATATGCAAGAGGAATTCCTAATGCAGTTTCTTATGGACCATTGTTTCCGTGGGAAGAAGAGTCTGCACATGAACCAAATGAAATTTTGCATGTAAAAAGTCTTGAGCTTATGACGGAAATTATAGCCGAAGCCCTGCACAGACTTCTAGAAAGGAGAAAAAAATAGTATGTCAACAGAAGAACAACTGCGTGTGAAAAATGCGGTGAGTGTGGAAACATTAGTTTTTCTTATTGTATTTTTAGCTGTTTTCGGTTCAATGGCCCATGTTATGGGAACTGTAAATATGCTTAACACTATGATGAATACAGCATATACTCTACTGATGAACACCGTATTTTATATCATGGCGATAGCTGTTATAGCAGGAGCCGTTGCGGGTCTTTTCAGTGAATTTGGTGTTATTGCCATAATAAATAAAATATTGTCCCCATTTATGAGACCTTTGTATGGGCTGCCCGGTGCAGGAATTGTAGGAGTGCTGACTACTTATTTATCCGATAATCCTGCGATTCTGGCTCTTGCTGAGGATGATAATTTCCGAAGATACTTTAAGAAGTATCAGTTGCCTGCGCTTACAAACATAGGAACAGCTTTTGGAATGGGCATGATTATAACCATGTTTATGATGGGAATAAGAAGTGAAAGCGGGGAAAGTTTTGTTGGAGCTGCATTGGTAGGAAATCTTGGGGCAGTAGTAGGAAGCATTGTAAGTACAAGAATTATGCTTATGAAGACGAAAAAACTGTATGGAACAGAGGAATATGCAATGACCAAATCCGGCGTAAACTCGATTGATATGGATAAGCGCATAATCAGAGATGGAAGTGCCGGTGGCCGGGCCATGAGTGCGATGCTCGAGGGAGGAAAAAACGGAGTAAAAATGGGCTTCACCATCATACCCGGAGTTCTGATTATATGTACGATTGTTTTAATGCTGACTTATGGGCCTGGAGATTCAGGGACATATACCGGAGCAGCAAGTGAAGGTATAAGTTTTCTTCCCTGGATAGCAGAAAAGATTGAGTTTATTTTAACTCCTTTATTTGGATTTTCCTCTTCGGAGGCGGTGGCTATCCCTGTTACTGCGCTAGGTGCAGCAGGGGCTGCAATTGGACTTGTTCCTGATTTGGTGAGCAAAGGCCTTGCCTGTGGTAACGACATAGCGGTATTTACAGCAATGTGTATGTGCTGGAGTGGATACCTGAGTACGCATGTTGCAATGATGGATGGCTTGAAGTTCAGGGAACTCACAGGACACGCAATTTTTTCACATACAATAGGAGGTTTGTGTGCGGGAATTAGTGCACATTTTATATATCAGGCGGTTATTATATTTCTATAAAAAGAGTCTTTGAAGCACCTGACATTTGGATTGACATCATAAAATGAAAATGGCACAATTGATATATAGGACAAGTATATCAATTGCGCCATTTTATATTAGGCCGGAAAAGGAAAGTTATATCAGGTGATGTTGGTGAATATTAAATTAAGTTTTGACAGTGGAGAACCGATTTATAAGCAAATCGGAAATTTTATAAAAGAAGGTCTTGAGTCGGGACAGCTGAAAGAGGGAGACAAGCTTCCGACTGTAAGGAATCTTGCATCAAGTCTGGGTCTTGCAAAGGGCACCGCAAAACATGCCTATGATGAGCTTGCGAAGCTGGGCATAGTTGAAATGCAGCAGGGCAGAGGAACTTTTATAGCAACCGGTTCCAATAAAAATAATCTTTCTAGAAAAGAAAGAGCCATGGAGCTTATAGACAACATGCTTATGGAGTTGCATAACCTTTCATTTTCAAATACAGAAATAGAAATCTTTTTAAAGCTGAAACTGAGTGAGTGGGAAACTGAAGAAGAAACTTTAAGGATTGCAATAGTAGATTGCAATCAGGAGGCCTTAAACGGTATCACAGAGCAGATAGAAAAAGCAGTCGACGCGGAGCTTTATAAAATCAGCTTAGATGATTTGCTTACCCAAAAATATACTATAGGAAAAGAAGTTGATCTGGTGATAACAACCTATAACCACGGGGCACAGATTGATGAATTTATTGAAGATAAAGAAAAGCTGGTACAGGTTGTTCTTGCTCCCAGCCAGAGAACCGTTGTTGAGCTGGCGAAGCTTCCGGAGCATGCAAAAGTTGGGATCTGCTGTATCAGTCACAGATTTTATGAGATTGCAAAGAAGGGTTGCGCAAATGTGAACAGCAGTGCGGACTTTTCTAAGGAAATAAGAATGAATGAACCTTTGCCGGTGTTGGATGAACTTGATGCTCTGGTTGTTCCTGTGGCATATGCACAGTACTGCATTGAAGATACGGAACGGGTGCTTAGATTATACTCTAAAAATAAGCCGGTTATTACTTATGATTATCTGATAGACGAAGGCTCAATGAGACAGCTGAAAAGTTATATACATCAGGTAAAAACATCGGAAATGTAAATTGCAAAGAGAGGAATGTCCATGGATATTGCACTTAAGGAGATTTTAAACAGCACAGTTTTTAAAAGCAGTAAAGTATTAGCGGGTGAGGCAGGTTTGGATAGGAAAATAGGTCGTGTTTCGGTGTTTGATTGTCCGTGGAATCTAAGTGCTATAAATAAGAACATAATTGAAAAGGGTGACTTATTTATTACATGTCTTGAGCAGTTTTCGGGAGGAAAAGCTGGTGCAGAAGAATATGTTGATAATCTTATTGCTTCTGGAAGTGCAGGACTTATTGTTGTTACTGCAGAAAGCGTTGGTGCCCTGACTCCTCCGATTCTGAAAAAATGCTCAGACGAAGCCTTCCCTGTTATCCTTCTTGAGGAAGATATTCCTTATGCTGTGATTATGGATACTATAAATAAGTATATAGCTCTGGAAATGCAGAATTCTTTGACGGTTTTAAAGCTGGAGAAAATTCTGTATGGCAGAGTATCACCAAAAGAAAAGCTGGAAACACTTCACAGTATAAATCCTGATATGGGAGAATTTATTAGAGCTATTTATGTGGAAGGTGTTTTCAAATCGGACATATCTCAAAGTGAAATATATATGGAGTATATGAATAAGAAAAATGCAATACTTGTAAGAAAGGGCTCATATAACATATTTATATTGGCAGCAGATTCGGAAAAAGTGCTCAGGGCATTTACCGATGCTACTATGGCAAAATTTAAATCTTTAATAGACAGCCATCAGGTAGGATACAGTCGTATATATCCAAGGAAAGAAGTTGCAAGAGCCATGGAAGAAGCATTGCGTGCTTTTGAAACAGCAAAATCTATGAACATGGACTTTATGGAATATAATCCTTTGTCAGTGCTACAGCTTTTGATATCTGTAAGGGATACAAAGGAGGCAGCGGATTTTTATCAAGCCTATGTAAGTAAAATAAAAGAAAAGGTTTCGGGGGACAATCTTAAAGAAATATTGCATACTATGGAATGCTATGTAGCTTGTTCAGGAGATTTCAAAGAAACTGCATCTAGATTATATCAACATGAAAATACGATACGCTATAGAGTAAATAAAGTAAAAAACGCTTTGGAAATGGATAATGATAACATAAAGTTTAATGAGACACTTGCCATAGCGGTAAAATTGAGAACTATACTGAATGAAGAGATATAAAAAATTACTTACGGACCCTTTCGAGGGTCTTTTAAAATAATTACAAAAAAATATACGATAGTTTGAAATTTTTATAGAGAGTTTCTTTCGAAAAATTTATACAATTAGGTAAATTCGAAAGGAGAAATGAAAATGAAAACAGAAAAGAAGAAAAATAACATTGAAACTACTACGCTAAGCAGAGTTCCTATGGAAGACAGAAAAAACTGGATTGATGTCGCACTTATTCAGGCAGGAATTATGATTTGTGTTCCAAGTCTTCTGCTTGGAGGTATTTTGGCCGAAAGTATGTCTATGGCCAATGCAATCCTTTCGGGAATATTGGGTTACTTAATAGTTATAGTTTTATTTTCTCTCATGGGTATTATGGGAAGTGATTTGGGAATCCCCACCTGCATTACGGTAATAGGAAGTTTTGGAAAAAAAGGAGCAAGATATATAATCAGTACTCTTATTTTTATTTCTATGATAGGGTGGTTTGCAGTACAGACCAGCGTTTGTGGAAATGCTTTTTCAAATTTAATGCAAGAGTTTATGGGCATAAACATTTCACCGACAGTATCCATGATTATATGGGGCATTATCATGTTAATAACTGCTGTATATGGAATTAATGCTCTGGATAAACTTAATAAAATCGCAGTACCGGCTTTGTTTATTGTAACTGTTGTAGGGTGCATTATGGCGCTTAACAAATATGGGACTGAGAAACTGTTTTTAGAGAATTCTGAACCAAGCATGACGCTTGCAGGAGGAATTATCCTTACAGTTAGCTTTATGGCAGCAGGATGTCTGGCGGCTTCAGATATTACACGATATCAAAGAACAAGAAAGGATACCATACTTTCGTCATCACTTGGTGTAGCACCAGCGGGAATCATCATGATTATAATGGGTGCTGTAATGACAAGGGTGGCACAGAACTATGATATAACAAATGTTTTCTGTGAGATAGGAATTCCTGTAATTGGAATGCTGGTTCTGATTGCTGCGACATGGACCACAAATACGACAAATGCATATTCGGGGGGCATAAATGCTGTATTGATGTTTAATCTTAAGGAAGAACAAAGAGCCGCAGCTACAATGGTTTCCGGACTCTTAGGAACTGTATGCGCTGTTTTCGGTCTTGCAAATCATTTCGAAAGCTTTTTATATGTTCTGGGTGATGCACTTCTTCCTACTATGGGTGTGATTCTGGCGGATTACTGGATTGTAGGCAAAGGCAGACCTGAAAACTATAAAATGCGAGACGGATTTAATGTAGTAGGAATAATATCATGGCTTGCGGGATATGCGGTTATTAAGTTTATACCATATGGAGTGCCTTTTGCACAGGGAATATTAACAGCAGCTATTCTTTACTGTGTCCTATATAGAGTTTGTAAAATGGACAAAGAGGGAGCTAATGGGATGTAAAGTTAATTTGATGTTCTGATGAAGATGATAAGTTATAGATAAAAAAATACGCTTCCCGCGTTTTGTATGGGAAGCGTATTTTTATTTTAGTAAGGCTTGGCAGTTGCGGGCAAAACAAAGCTGCCAACTAATTCTCTTAGGTTTTCAGCCTGGCCGGCCAGCTCTTCGCTGGCTGCAGCAGACTCTTCCGCTGTAGTTGAGTTTGTATGTACAACAGAAACAATACGGTCTATATCGTCACCGATTTTTTCAATCTTATCAGCCTGACCGGCAGAGATGTCGGCAACCTCCTGAATCTTTTCGGAAACAACGGTGGTCTGCTGCACTACTGCCTGCAGGGATTCTTCTGTATCACGGGCTATATCCATACCCTTGTTTACAGCCTCTATGGAACTGCCTATCAGACCTGTAGTGTTTTTTGCCGCTTCTGCAGATTTGCTTGCCAGGTTTCTTACCTCGTCGGCAACCACCGCGAAGCCTTTGCCTGATTCGCCGGCACGTGCGGCCTCAACAGCTGCGTTAAGTGCCAGAATATTTGTCTGAAATGCAATATCTTCGATAGTTTTGATAATCTTGTGAATTTCATCAGATGTGGCGTTTATTTCATCCATTGCAGACATAAGCTGATGCATATAATTGTTGCTTTCGGTTATTGCCTGTCCTGTATTTCCGGCAAGCTCGCTTGCTGCCAGGGCATTGCCTGCAATAGTCTGTATTCCATCTGAAATTTCGCCCACGCTTCCGGAAAGGTCGGAAACCGAATCCGTCTGCTCCACTGTTCCGTCGGCAAGAGCCTTTGCACCGTCTGCCAGTTGGAAGCTACCTATGTTTATCTGGTCCGCTGCAGCGTCAATGCAGGCAAGTGTATCTCCAAGCTTTGTTGTTGTTTTTTCTACAGAGTGTATAAGCTTCGCGTATGCACCGACATACGCTTCGGCACCGATGCGGGTTTCAGCATTAAATCTGCCTTCGGCCATCTCGGACAGCAGATAAGCAATATCCCCGATGATTCGCCGTTGGCTTTCGACAATTTCTTTTGTAGCTTCGCTTAAGACTCTGGTTTCATCTTTCGAATTAATTTCTTCTACAGGTGTGTCCAGATCGCCGAGCGCAAGCTTCTGTATGCGTTCGCTGCAAGCCTCAATAGGTCTGGCAATCGTGCGTCCGAACCGGATTGAGATGAAAAATACTATGACTAGCAAAACCAGAGTTACGATTAGCTGGAATATGTTTGCATGTCTTGAATATGACATAAATTCGCCTTCGTCAATGGTAACGGCAATACTCCAGCCGTCACTTCCGGGGATAGGGGCATAGCTTTGTGTACTGTTTGTGTCGTCTTCAGCATAGTAGTAATGTCCCACACCTGTTTTGCCTGCGACCATAGACTGTTCTATGGCAAGGAGATCGGGAGTGCTCGTGTCATTTGACTGAATAAGGTTTTCTTCGTCCAGTACCACTTCAAAATCGGTGTAGGCGATGGTTGTACCTTCATTGTTAAGTATATATGCTGAACCGCAGTTGCCTACCTGTATGCCTTCTACAATGGACTGAAGAAGATTGGTATCACACTTAAAGTAAAGAACACCTGTGATAGAATTTCCGTTTTTCACAGGGGCTGATACTATTAAGTATGCATCGTCACGGGAATCTGTAATATAAGGGGAAGAGATATAAGACTGGCCATTCATAGATGCCTGGAAGAATGGTTCGTCAGAAACATTTATTTTATTGACAGAATCACTGCCATGTGTATCAGCCAGTCCGCCGGAGCGCATATAGTAGGCCTCTACACGGGAATTAATAAAGTCTGTCTTTTCCTCTAAAGAAGTTTCTTCATTTGTAAGGATTGGATTGGAAGCAATTTCGGACACTACAGAGGTATAAACCGACATAGAATTTGCGGCTGAAAGAGCCGCGGCCTGAGCCATTTCTAGAGAAGTTTCCTCTAATGCTGTTGAAGTCGAGTTTTTTGTAACCAGAACACCAATAAATACATTTACAAAGGCTACAAAAACAACTACGACAATAATCAAGATCGATATCTTATTCTGAATCTTTCTCATTTTGATGTAATCCTTTCTGCAATTTGTATATGCGAGTCTTCCCCAAATCACAAAAATTTCTGCAACTGTAAAAATTTTACCTCATTTGTGACCAAAAAGCTATCAGAAAATTTAAAAAATAAAAATAACTAGGAAAAGTTTGCTGATTCAGTTGACAAATGTACTATGACAATATATATTGATAGATATAGTACAAAACACAAAAGTACGGAAAAAGGAGAGCAACATGGATAAGAAAACTTTAGTTATCGGTGTTATCGGTGCTGATGTTCATGCAATCGGTAACAAAATACTGGATCATGTTTTCACAGCAGAAGGCTTTGAAGTTGTAAATCTTGGGGTTATGGTATCACAGGAGGAATATATAGCGGCAGCTATAGAATCAAATGCCGATGCCATAGTAGTTTCTTCACTTTACGGACATGGGGAACTTGACTGCAGAGGGCTCCGTGAAAAATGCGAAGAAGCAGGACTTAAAGACATCCTTCTTTATGTAGGAGGAAACATCGTAGTAGGAAAACAGCCTTTTGAAGAGGTTGAAAAAAGATTTAAGAATATGGGATTTGACAGAGTATTCCCTCCGGGAACAGACCCTATGGTAACGGTTGAATTCCTGAGAAAGGATTTGGCTTAGAAAAGAGGGATATTCATGGGAAATATTCTTTTGATTGATTTTGGCAGTACATATACGAAGGTCACTGCTGTAGATATGGAAAAAGAGGCCCTGCTGGGAACGGCTTCTTCGTTTACAACAGTACAGACAGATATAAATGAAGGTCTGGAAAATGCAGTTGCCAAGCTGAGGGATAAAATCGGAGCTGTAGAGTTTGAGACGCAATACGCCTGCTCTTCAGCGGCAGGAGGACTGCGAATGATGGCTTCGGGTCTTGTGCCGGAGCTTACCGCAGAGGCGGCAAAGATGGCAAGCCTGGGAGCCGGAGCAAAGCTGCTAAAAACCTTCGCCTTTGAGATGACAGAAGAAGATATAGAGGAAATCGATGAGGTTAAACCTGAAATATTTCTTCTGGTAGGCGGCACCGACGGAGGAAACAGCGAGTGTATCATTCACAATGCTGAGATGCTGTCAAAGTGTAAATCCGATTTCCCTATAGTTATAGCGGGAAACAGAAATGCTGTATCAAAGTGCAAAAAGCTTCTGGAAGGCAGAGAATATTACGTAGTTGAGAATGTTATGCCGAAGTTCGGCTGTCTGAATATACTGCCTGCTCAGGAGAAAATAAGGGAAATTTTCCTGAATCGTATCATAAAGGCAAAGGGCCTTTCCAAAGCGTCAAAGCTTATATCGGGTATACTGATGCCTACACCTGCGGCTATCATGTCGGCTATGGAACTTCTGGCAAACGGCTGCGGAGATGAAAAGGGCATAGGCGAATTGTTTGCGGTAGATGTAGGAGGAGCTACAACGGATGTTTATTCAATCGCTGAAGGGCTTCCGAAAGGAGCAACAGTTGTATGTAAAGGACTTCCGGAGCCGTATTCAAAGAGGACGGTTGAAGGTGATATAGGCATGAGATACAGTCTTGACGGTGTCATTGAGGCCGCAGGCATAAGCAGGGTGGCACAGATAGCAGGTCTTAAGGTTCCGGAGGCTGAAGCGCTGATTGAAAGGCTGAAAGCCAACAAGGACATTATCCCGGATACCGAAGAGCTGAAGGCACTTGACAAGGCGGTTGCCTGCATGGCAGTGGAAACTGCGGCGATAAGGCATGCCGGAACTATTGAAGAGGTGTACACACCGACAGGACTTACCTTTGTCCAAGAGGGCAAGGATTTATCCGATGTGAAGCATCTGGTTGTAACCGGAGGCTCACTTATATACGCAGAAGATGTGGCGCAAATCGCTTCTTATGCTCTGGCAGATGAGAAAATGCCGGACTCTCTCAGACCGAAAGAGGCAGATGTGCTGGTTGATAAAAAATATATTTTGGCGGCTATGGGGATTTTGTCAAAGCATTACCCTGTGGAAGCATTGAGAATAATGAAAAAGGAGCTAATACGTTATGGATATTAGAAACAAAAGACTTTCAGAGGATGAGTTTTCAAAGATTCGCCAAGAGGTACTGGGACAGTGGAGTACCGGAAGAGATGTAGATTTTGAGGAGAGCATTAAGTTTCATCAGAGCTTGCCTGATAAGAAAATCTTTTCAAAGAAGCTAATTGATGCGAAGGCAAAAAAGATTACTCTTATTCAGCCAAGAGCAGGTGTTGCACTGATTGACAAGCAGGTTGAACTGCTTACATACCTTCAGGACAAGGGCGAAGCTGACCTGCTTCCTACAACTATTGACAGTTACACAAGACAGAACAGATACGAAGATGCCCAGAAGGGTATCGTTGAATCCATCAAGAGCAATAAATCAATGCTGAACGGCTTCCCTGCAGTAAACCATGGTGTGGGCGGCTGCAGAGAGATTATAAATTCACTTGATACTCCTGTACAGATCAGACACGGCACACCTGATGCAAGACTTCTTACAGAAATCGCTTATGCAGGCGGTTTTACAAGCTATGAGGGTGGCGGTATTTCTTACAACATCCCTTATGCAAAGAATGTAAGCCTTGAACAGACTATCAGAGACTGGCAGTATGTTGACAGACTGACAGGCATGTATGAAGAGGCAGGAGTTTCAATAAACAGAGAGCCTTACGGTCCGCTGACAGGAACTTTGGTTCCTCCTTGTATTTCCCATGCTGTAGCAATTATTGAAGCACTTCTTGCGGCTGAACAGGGCGTTAAGAATGTTACAGTAGGTTACGGACAGTGCGGAAACCTGGTTCAGGACGTTGCGGCAATCCAGATTCTTGAAACATTAACTGATGAATATTTACAGAAAAACGGATACAATGATGTAGTTGTTACAACTGCACTGCACCAGTGGATGGGAAGTTTCCCTCAGGATGAAGCAAAGGCATTCGGCGTTATTTCATGGGGAAGCGCTGTTGCGGCATTATCAAAGGCCACAAAGGTTATCGTAAAAACTCCTCATGAGGCTATGGGCGTTCCTACTATGGAAGCAAATGCTCAGGGTCTACGCTGCACTAAGCAGTTAATGTCCATGCTGAAGGATCAGACTCTTGATACTGATGGAGTACGCAGAGAAAAGGAAATCATCGCTGCTGAAACAAGATGCATTGTAGACAAGTGCTTTGAGCTTGGTGAAGGAGATCTGGCTGTAGGTACTATCAGGGCATTCCAGGCAGGAGCTTTGGATATTCCTTTTGCACCAAGCAGACATACTGCAGGCAAAATGCTTCCTGCAAGAGACAATGAAGGCGCTATCCGTATCTTAAATGCGGGAGGACTTCCTCTTACACAGGAGCTGCTTGATTTTAATAAAGCAAAGATTGAAGAACGTGCAAAGTTTGAAAAGAGAGATGCATCATTCCAGATGGTTATTGATGATGTATATGCAATAAGCAAGGGTACTCTAGTAGGAAGACCTAAATTTTAAGACGGAGAGGAGTTAGAAAGATGAAAATTGTTGATATTGTTTGTTCAGCAGGAAGAACAGGATTTTACTTTGATGATCAGAGAGCTATAAAGAAGGGCGCGAAGTCAGACGGATTTGCTTATGTGGGTGAGCCTGCAACAGATGGCTTTACTTCCGTAAGACAGGCAGGAGAATCAATCTCTGTCATGATTATTCTTGAGGACGGCCAGGTTGCCCACGGCGACTGCGCAGCAGTACAGTACAGTGGTGCAGGCGGAAGAGATCCATTATTTTTAGCAAAAGATTTTATTCCTGTAATTGAAAATAAGATTAAGCCTCAGCTGGTAGGCAAAGAAGCGGACTGCTTTAAAACACTTGCTGAGTTTGTAGACAATATGGAAGTTGACGGAAAAAGGCTTCACACAGCTATCCGTTACGGTGTAACACAGGCTCTTTTAGATGCTGTTGCAAAAGCTTCACACAGACTTATGTGCGATGTTGTTGCGGATGAATACGGCTGCACAGTAAGCGATAAGCTTATCCCTATCTTTACACAGTCAGGCGACAGCCGTTATGAAAACGCTGACAAGATGATTATCAAAGGTGCACAGGTTCTTCCTCACGCTTTAATCAACAACGTTGAAACAAAGCTTGGAAAGAACGGTGAAAAGCTTGCTGAATATGTAGGCTGGCTGAGAGACAGAATTACAAGCCTGAGAACTGATGACAGCTATACTCCTGTTATGCACATCGACGTATATGGAACTATCGGTGCTGCTTTCGGAAACGACAACTATGAAGCAATGGCAGAGTACATCGGAAAGCTTGCTGAAATTGCAAAGCCTTACCACTTAAGAATAGAAGGCCCTATGGATGTTGAAGACAGGGAAAAGCAGATGCTTGCTCTTAAGGAGCTTACCCGTTTGATTGACGAAAAGGGCATAGATGCAGAGCTTGTAGCTGATGAATGGTGCAATACTCTTGAAGATATCAAGTACTTTGCAGATAACAAGGCAGGACATATGGTTCAGATTAAGACTCCTGACCTTGGCGGTGTAAACAATATCATTGAAGCCGTTATTTACTGCAAAGAAAAGGGTATCGGAGCATACCAGGGCGGTACCTGCAACGAAACAGACCGTTCCGCACAGGTTTGTGTAAACATCGCTATGGCTACCCAGCCTGACCAGATTTTAGCAAAGCCGGGCATGGGTGTAGACGAAGGATACATGATTGTATATAACGAAATGCAGAGAATACTTGCAGTGCGCAAGGCTCTTAAGAAATAGAGGTGACATGATAATGAAAGAAGAATTTAGAATTCTGTCCAGTACAGCTATTCTGGGATACGGATTTCCTGAAGAATCATTCAATGAAGGCATGAAGAGAAAGCCACATCTTATTGCGGCTGATGCAGGTTCAAGTGACCCGGGTCCTTATTACCTTGGCGCAGGTGTATCTTTTACAGACAGAAGTGCTGTAAAAAGAGATCTTGAAATCATGATTAGAGCGGGTGTTGAAAATAATATTCCGGTTGTAATTGGTACAGCCGGTGGTTCCGGTGCAGAGGCTCATTTAAAATGGTGTGAAGAAATTGTAAGAGAAATTGCAAAGGAACAGAACCTTAAGTTTAAGCTTGCTCTTATCCACGCTGAGTTTACAAAAGAAGAGGTAAAGAAGGCTCTTGCTGAAGGTAAGGTTCATCCACTTGAACCGGCTCCGCAGCTTACTGAAGAAATAATTGATGAAACTACAAGAATCGTTGGACAGATGGGTATGGAACCATTCATCAAGGCTCTTGATGGCGGTGCTCAGGTTATTCTTGGCGGAAGAACTTATGACCCATGCTGCTTCTCGGCGGCTGCTGTAAGAGCAGGATATGACAAGGCTCTGGCAACTCATATCGGTAAGATTCTTGAATGTGCATCAATCTGTGCAACTCCGGGAAGCGGCTCAGATTGTATGTTTGGATATATCGGAGAAGATTATTTCAGACTTGAACCGTTAAATCCAATCAGAAAGTGTACTACTTTATCAATTGCAGCACATACACTTTATGAAAAGACAAATCCATACATCCTTCCGGGACCCGGTGGATATATCGATCTTACAGACTGTAAGTTTGAACAGGAAACAGAAAATACTGTAAAGGTTAGCGGCACTAAGTTTGTGGAATCTCCTAAATATACAATAAAGCTTGAAGGTGCGAGATGTATAGGATACAGAACAGTGTCTATCGCCGGAGCAAGAGATCCAATCATGATTCAGAAGATTGATGAAATCGTTGAAGGAGTTAAGGCTCGTGTGGCAGACAACTTCAAGGATAAAAACTGGAAGTATTATTTAAACTTCAATATTTACGGAAGAGATGGCGTTATGGCAGGTCTTGAACCTACACCAACTACTGACGGTGTTCATGAAATCGGAGTTGTAATCGAAGCTGTTGCCGAAACACAGGCACAGGCAGATACTATCTGTGCTTCAGCACGTTCAACTATGCTTCACTATGGATATGAAGGAAGAAGAGCTACTGCCGGTAACCTTGCATTCCCATATTCACCTAGTGATTTCCACGCAGGAGAAGTATATAACTTTAGCATGTACCATGTAATCGAAGTTGAAGATCCGGCAGATCATTTTGCTATCGATTATGTTGAACTATAAGGAGGATGAAGGAATGGCTACTAGATTAGTTGATGTTACAGATATTATCCGTAGTAAGAACTCAGGTCCTTATGAACTGACTCTTGATATCATGTTCAAGACTTTTGAAGATTTTGAATACGCGTGCGAAAAGAAAGCGATAAATGAAGACCTGGTATGCAAGCTTTACAGAATTCAAAAAGAGGACATTATCAATATCGTAGAATTTAAACCTGCAAAGGCTATAAAGATAACTATTAAAAGACCTATATGCTCAGGCGACCTGGGAGAAACTGATGTGTACGGTGCACAGCAGCATGCTCCGCTTCTGGATATAGAATATTAGTTATAAAAGCAAAAGGCGTGTTTTCTTACAAAGCGTAGGGCTTAAAGGGAAATGCGCCTTTTAAGTATATGTTTAGGCTCGCTAAAAATGAAATTCTGTGTTATGCTTATGCTAGGAAAAGAGAAATTACAGAAGCAGGGAAGGGCATGATGCCTGACCCCGCCGTGAAGGAGGAATAAGTATGCTGCATCCTACAGGGACATACCAAAACCATTTATACAGTGTATTTTTTGCACCGAGAGGAAGCGTGAGAATGTACGACTTGGGGCAGGAAATAGCACAGAAATATCTGACGCCGATGGATAAGCTTATCGGTGTTATCGGTGATGCCGGTTCTGGTAAGAGCATGCTTATAAAGGGTATGTTTCCGGGACTGGATTTAACAAATGATGACGAAGGTGTAAATGTCAGACCGTTGCCTCTTATGAGTCTTGATGAGGGCGGCTTCTTCAAACCACACACCTATCATATAGATATAAGGTTTGAAGCGGGCTTTTACCAGATGTACGAGCTTGCGGACGCTATTATGGAGGCTCTGGACAAGGGCAGAAGAGTAATCGTGGAGCATTTTGAGCTTATATATCCTCTGCTGAAGCGAAATGCGAATCTGCTTATCGGAGTAGGCGGTGAGGTTATTGTAACGCGTCCTACTATTTTCGGCCCTGAACCTGATGATGTGGCACAGAATGTATTGAGCTCTATACAGTACAGAAAGATGGCGCACTCGGCGGAAGACCTGGTTGAATTCCTTCTGCCTGAGAAAGAAAGACTTACCTGTCAGCATGGTGACGTAAGACACGGATTCTTAATCGGATTTCCAAATGTGCCGAACATAAATCTGATAGATTTGGGAAAGCAGGTAAATGAACTGATAGAAAAGGATCTGCCTATAAAGTATTATGACGAACGGCATGTAAAAATAGGGGATGTGATACATCCATGCACAGGTCCGAGAACCCATGTGCCAAGTACCGGCTGCATAAGGGGCTTTAAGCTTTTTCCTGAATTTTATTATGACACAAATACAAAGGGTTACTGGATTGTAGCACAGGTAGGAGGCTTCTCTGACGGTGTTGACGACAGGGATCTGAATAAGATTTTGGTCAAGTAGCCAAAAAAGTTTAAATTATTTGTTGACAAACCATAAAACGAGTGTTATTATCTATAACATAAGTGAATAAGTAAACCGTAGACGAGGGAGTAAAGCTGTTAAACGATTTCGCAGCGAGTCCGGGGCGGTGGGAGCCGGATAAATGACAGTCACAGCAAATGGGCCTCTGAGGGCGACGTGAACGGGCGGTGAGCAGATATTACAACATGGACATTCAGCAGCAGCCTTATTAGCGAAGACGTGATGCCGACGTTACTGGCAAAGGGTGTGATGGCACTCGCAGAGCGGATACGGTCAAGCCGTATCAAGCAAGGTGGTACCGCAGGTTTCGACTTGTCCTTGCATAGATGATTTCTATGTTTGGGCAAGTTTTTTTATTATCCGGGGACAACAGAAGGAGCTCCTGAACCCGGAAAAGTTCTGCGGCAGCCGGTATATCTGAGAGTTGCATCGGTTCGCTTTAAAAATTTGGTCAGAATAACTGAAAATGAAAGGTGAAAAGGTGAAAAAAATGAGAAAGAAAGTTTTAGCAGTATTTTTAATGATGGTTATGGTAATGAGCCTGTTTGCAGGCTGCGGTTCGGGTGAAAGCAGCGGCACTTCGGATGAGTCCCTTCCTACCATAGGTATAGTACAGATTGTAGAGCATCCGTCTCTTGATACCATCAGGGAAAATATTCTGGCAGAGCTTGAAGCAAAGGGCTTTGTAGATGGTGAAACAGTTAATATCGACTATAAGAATGCTCAGAATGATACAAACAATCTTAAGACCATATGTCAGTCATTTTCGGCAAACGGATATGATTTAATTATAGCTATCGCTACTCCGTCAGCGCAGGCTGCACTTGGAGAAACTTCAGATATTCCTATTATATTCTCAGCAGTTACAGATCCTGTGGGAGCAGGCCTTGTAGACAGTATGGAAGCTCCGGGAGCAAATATAACAGGTACTTCCGATGTAGTTTCGGCTACTAAGATTATGGACCTGGCATTTAAGGTAACTCCTGATATGAAAAAGGTAGGAACAATCTACAGCACAGGTGAAGCAAATTCAGTATCCGTTATAGCTGAGCTGAGAGAATATGCAAAAGCAAACAATATAGAACTTGTAGAAGCTACAATCATGAACAGCAGTGAAGTACAGCAGGCGGCACAGTCACTTGTAGGAAAGGTAGATGCGGTATTTTCTCCGATTGACAACACAGTAGCATCGGCGCTTCCTACAGTTGTAAAGGTTTTAAACGATGCAAAGCTTCCTTACTATGTAGCGGCTGATTCAATGGTAGCAGACGGCGGTCTTATAACAGACGGAATCAACTATGAAGCTCTTGGAAAGGAAACTGCTGACATGGCAGCGGACGTTTTAAACGGTGCGGATACAGCAACTATGCCTGTAAGAGTAATGTCAGACACTCAGATTTATATAAACAGCAATACTGCTAAGGAAATAGGTATCGAACTTCCTGCAGAGGTTCTGGAAAATGCAGTAGATTTGGCTGAGTAACAAACAGGTCAGAATAGCTGAAAAGAAGTACAAAAGTTAGAAGGTTAGGAGAGAAGCAGATATGTTATTGAGCTTTGCGGCTTTGATTGGCTCCCTGGAGCTTGGAATGATATATGCGGTACTGGCACTCGGGGTGTTTCTGTCCTTCAGGACACTGAACATTCCTGATTTGACAGTAGACGGCAGCGTTGTTACGGGCGCTGCGGCATCGGCAATGATTTGTGCGGGAGGAGGTAGCCCGGTGCTGGGGCTGGTGCTGGCGTTTATATGCGGAAGTATAGCAGGCGCGGTTACGGCACTTTTGAACACAAAACTTAAAATTCAGGCTTTGCTGGCAGGGATACTGGTTATGCTCGGTTTGTATTCCATAAACCTGAGGATAATGGACGACAAGCCTAATATTTCGCTTATAAGAAGTGAAACTATATATACAAAAGCGGCAGAAACCTTTGGAAGTGAATATTCCGGCCTAATAGTAGGTCTGTTCATTTTAGCCACGGTTATCGTTCTGTTTTTCTTCTTCCTGAAGACAAGACTGGGCTTTGCCTTAAGAGCTACGGGTGACAACGAGGAAATGGTCAGGGCATATGCTATAAACAGTGAAAGCATGAAGGTTCTGGGACTGGCAATATCAAACGGATTTGTCGGTCTGGCAGGAGGTCTGCTTGCCCAGTACCAGTCCTTCGCAGATGCGGCTATGGGCACAGGCATGATGGTTATCGGGCTGGCATCTGTTATCATCGGTGAGGCGGTATTCGGAACAAAATCCCCTTTGAGAAGGCTGATTGCGGTAGCATTGGGAGCTGTTGCATACAGAATTGTTATCGCACAGGCACTGGCGTTAGGACTGCCTACCGGCGATTTAAAGCTGGTTTCCGCACTTATTGTGGTTGCGGCGCTTACAGTGGGAACATTGAGCGAAAACTTCCCATTTAAGACTCTGATGGTGAAAAAGGAGGGTTAAGGTATGCTGAAAATTGAAAATATGCACAAAACCTTCGGAAAGGGTACGGTAAACGAAAAGGTTGCCATCAATAACCTGAATTTTCATCTGGAGAAGGGAGAATTTGTAACCGTTATTGGCAGCAACGGAGCAGGCAAATCCACATTGATGAATTGTATATCCGGGGTATTTCCAATAGACTCGGGCAGGATTGTTCTGGACGGACAGGACATTACCAAAAGCCCGGAACATAAAAGGTCAAAGCTGATAGGCAGAGTTTTTCAGGACCCTCTGAAGGGAACGGCTTTTGACATGACGATTGAAGAAAATCTGTCTATTGCGCTTTGCAAAAATTCTTTCCACGGTCTGCAGCCGGGGCTGAACAGAAAGCAGCGGGAGCTGTTCAGGGAAAAGCTTGCCATGCTGGATATGGGTCTGGAAAACCGTCTGAAACAGAAGGCACGGCTGTTGTCGGGAGGACAGCGTCAGGCACTTACGCTGTTTATGGCGGTAATGTCCAATCCTAAGCTGCTTCTTCTCGATGAGCATACAGCCGCACTTGACCCGGCAGCGGCATCAAAGGTGCTTGAGCTTACTGATTATTTTGCAAAGGAAGAAAATCTCTGTACCATGATGATTACACACAATATGAAGGATGCACTGGAACACGGAAACAGGACAATTCTTATGCAGGACGGAAATATTGTGATGGACCTGAAGGGCGAGGAACGAAAAAATATGACAGTGGAAATGCTTATTGAAAAGTTTGAAATTGAAAGTGACAGAATGCTGCTGTAGATAGCAGCATTATCTTTGGATTAGGTGAATTGAAGAGTGTGTTTTAAAGATAATAGCAATAAAAAAAGAGGGAGCATGGCTTGCAAAAGCTTTGCTCCTTCTTTTTTCTATTTGCGGTTTGCTATTTTATCAATGTGAAAACTTCGTCAAGAGTCTTTTTTGCAGGGCTTTTCTGGTTAGGCTGGGGAACGCCTAGGGCAAACATGTTTACGAAGAAATAGCCTTCTTTCTCAAATCCGCATTCCTCTTTCAGAACCTTTTCGATTTCTGCCGCCGCGTAGTTTGCGCTTGTCAGCCAGCATGAGCCGTAGCCGAGGTCAATGGCTTTCAGTGTAAGATTTTCACATGCTGCGCCGATGCTCTGCATACCGGGATTTCTGTAGCCCATAAGGTCAAGGAGAAGCTCCTGTTCAGCATTTATAAGCTTGTATTCGTTGTAGCCTGAAGGAACATATACGGTTGCCATGGTTATGATGATGGCAGGGGCGGTATCTCTCCAGAAAACAGTAAAGTTTTTGCAGAATTTCCTGAAACGGTCGGCTTTTTCCTTGTCAACTGCGTCCATTTTTGAGCAGATTTCTTCATTCTTTGCAGAAATAACATCTGCCAGCTTCTGTATAACCGCTCTGTTTTTTATAGCTACAAAATGCCAGTTCTGTGTATTCTTGCCTGATGGAGCAAGGGAAGCGGCACGGACGATTTCCTGCAGGTCTGCGTCAGGAATCCCTTCCTCTGTATATCTTCTTATGCTTTGTCTTTTTTCGATTATCTCTCTAAGTTCCATTTTATAAACCTCACAAATAAATGATAATGGATATTTAATCCCAAGGGTAGGGGTAAATACCGCAGTACAAGATAAGTTTACCATTTATTTGTGTCTCTGTCATGTTAAATATGGAGGTTTTGACATTAAAGCAGCGGAAAAACAAAAATAATATGAAAATTTTAAATAAAAAATGAAAAATGGCACGAAAGACGCATGAAAATACTGCTAATATATGTTATATATATTAAGGAGGAGGGGACGGAATGAAAAATCAGAAAGAATATTTCTTATGTATTATTTAAAATATGTCTTGCAGTCGCAAAGTACATAATGAAGAAAAAAGCGGATAAAGCATAATGCTTGGCAAAATATAAATAATGAGTGTGGGCTCCTTCAGTTGAAGGAGCCTTTAAATTTTTTGGCTTGTGTGGTAACATATTGTTTTGTGAGGTGTTGTATGAACCATTTAATGAAGGATAAAAGAGCCGCATTTATAACAGCTTCAATAGCTGTAAATATTGCGTTTATGTATATGATATGTTTTGGAAACTTTTCGGGACTGGGGGAAATAGGAAGGCATGCAATTTATTTCACGGCAGCTGTAATACTGCTGCTTATGGGTGAAATGGATGTACTCAGGAACTATGAACGCAGGACAGAGAGGTTTCAGCTTGCAGTTATAAGATGGGTAACTGCAACAGCCTTTTTATGTGCAATATCAGCCGGTTACATTTTCTATTTATATGTTTTTTTTGCGAATACCCTTATATGGTGGGCAATGCTTTTAGTTGTCATAAATGTTATGTATTCGGGATATTTTGCTCCCATAAGAAGGTGGATGGCATTTCTTCCCGTAGCCGGAGGAGTTGCGGCAGCGTGGTTTGCCTCGGAAGTCTCTGACACAATGGGGCTGATAATGACCGAAATTCTTATAATCATACCATTGCTGTTGCTCATCAGGATAAATCTGAAATATTACAGACATTTGCAAACCCGTATGCAGAGAGCCATGGCAGCGGGATATATTTTATTTGCAGTGGTTATGGTGCTGGCGGAACTTATATTTATAGAGCTAAATCTTACAGGAAAAGAAGAATACATATATGTAGCCTATAACAGCTGTTTCTCCATACTGCTTGTTATGTTCACCCTTTTGATCAGTTTTAATATTGCGGTAAAAGAGGGAGTTCTGCTGAAAAATTACAAGTACACACTGATTATGGCTGCGGCATTTGGATGCGAAACAGCGTTTCTTTATTTAATCTTCAGAGATATAAAAGGGATTGCTATAGGCGTTTTAATGTCCATGTTTCTCGTACTTGTCCAGGAGTTTGCAATGATGCTGTTTAAGAGTGGGAAAGCATACGAAGAACATAAGGGTGTTGTAGCCAGATATAATCATGATATAGAGCAGAAAAAGAAGATGGCAGATTTCCTGCATGATGAAATACTGCAGGACTTATATGCCGTAAAACTGCTTTTGGAGGTTCAGGAAAGCGGTGCGGATGAGGCGAAGAACGCAGTGGGGCTTTTGATTGACAAGGTACGCCGGGAGATGGAGGGCTACAGCATCAGACTTGAAAAAAGCATTTCATATAAAGAAAATATAAATGCTATGCTGGAGCTGGTTAAAAAAAGGTATCCCGGAAGCAGCATCAAAACAGTTCTGGTTTGTGAAGAGGAACTGAGCCTATTTAAACCTGTTGATGAACTTGTTTATGTAATAACAAGAGAACTGGTTACAAATGTATATAAGCACAGCAATGGGGACTTGTGCCGTATTTTCATTCAGGAAAGCGGAGAATATCTGATTCTGGAGGTCGAGGATAACGGAACTCTGAACGAAGGTGAGCATATGCCGGAAGGGACAGAAGGACACGGCATTCATGCAATCAGAGAAAATCTGGAGCTTTACGGAAACAGGATATCTTTTGAAAAGAGCAGTCTTGGCGGGAGAAAAGTAAGAGTAACAATAAAGAATATAGTTATGTGAGTGTGAGAAAAATGCGGATAATTTTGTTGGATGACCATTTACTTTTTGGAAAAACATTGCAGAAAATTTTTGTTGAAGAGGGATATGCAGAGAGCTTCACTTTTGTTCACAGTGAGGAGGAACTTTTTGTTGAGCTTGAAAAAAATGAAAACGCAATAGTTTTTCTGGACATTAATCTGAACAAGCTGGGGATAGAGGACAGCTTTGAACTGGCAAAAACGCTGGTGGTGAGGTATACGAATATAAAAACAGCTTTTTTGTCGGGCTACAATCTGCCTATGTACCGGAGAATGGCACAGAAAATAGGAGCAAAAGGTTTTTTCTCAAAAGAAATAGACATAAAAGAACTGCTGTCGGGACTCAGAATCATAGAGAGTGGCGGAAGCTTTTTCAATGAGGAGGATTTCGCCGGCAGAGAGGCGCTGACCCACACAGAAATCAAAATCTTAACGCTTTCCGCAAAAGGATACAGCAGGGACGGGATTGCAGAAGAGCTGGACATCAGCAACAGAACCGTAGGCAGGCATCTGAGCAATATTTTCGAAAAACTGGAGGCTAAGAACATAAATCAGGCGGTAGCAATAGCGCTTGATAACGGATACATACCGCCTTTATACTAAGCTGCGGAAGCTTAATAAATAAGAGAATAAATAGCAAATGTAAAAATTTGACAAATACAAACAGAAGTAGTATACTGTAAAATACTTACAAAATGTGAAGTTTGACAACTTAATAAGGCTTTACACTAGACTTAAAACTTTTGTATAATGTAAGCAGATATTATGCGAAAGGAAGTGGGAGAAAGTGGGTATTGATATGAACGAAAAGGAAATGATAAATAATTTAATTGATAAGTTTACGGATTTGCAGAGGATAAAAAAGGCTGAAAAAGGTGAAAATGAAGAGCTGGAGTATCAGATAACAATCACGAAAGCGAAGCTGGAATCTTTTGGAATTATCACTGAAAATCTGGAGATAAAGTAACAAAAACGCAAGGGCATAGACTCAATAACAGATAAAAAACAAGGTGTAAAGTCTTATTAAATATTTAAGGCTTTACACCTTTTTGATTGGCAAGCTGCTGCATCTCGGTCAGATGCTTCCAGTAGCGCACAGGCATGCGTCCGCGCTGGCATTTTGGATTTGTACGCTCTTTGATGGCTATTGATTCAAAATACTTTTTCCATAATGCCCTGTACTCTTCTTCATCTGCTGACAACCGCGGAATATCTGCTTCGGTAAACCCGGTAATGACCCACTTGCCGCTGAAGTACACAAGAGCCTTGCTGCGCTTTTTGTCGTGAATGATAAATGCCTCATATTTGTATCTGTCTGTAAAATGGTCTGCAAGAAACTCGGTAATATCGTGGTCGGGCTCATATTCAGCGTACAGGACATTGCCCTCAAGCACAGAAAAACGCAGAAGCTCAATCATGCGGTATATCTCATTTGAAATATTTTTATCTATTTTTTCTACCGGCGAAACATAGGGACTGCCGTGAAAAAGACTTACCTTTGAACCCTGCTTAAACCCAAACCGTATATAGTTCAGCAGATAAAGCTCTTTGTTTTCCGCAGAAGAACGGAAAACCCTGTATATCCGCTTTAAGTCAAAAGATGAAATTTTCTTTTCTATGGCACGGTAAACGGTATCGGCCTTTTCCAAATCGGTTACAACCTCGAAAGCGGGGAACAGCAGGTTAGGCTGATAACAGCTTTTATCAGATATATTGTTTGCTTTGTCGTGATAGTAGTGATAATGCACACAAGTAAGAAACCCCTCAAAGCTTCCGTCATACAAGTAATCCAGCATGATTGTCAGAAACACCTCCCAACAGATTGCTGCCGTCTGAAAACATTGAAATCTGTTCTTCATTGTTAATCGGCAATAAACGTTTTCTTATGGCTTCCGCCTCTAAAAAACGGCTTTTCAGATACTCGGGCGCAAGCTCTTTATCCCCGTAATATTTCCCTGAACAGGTCAGGAAATATCTTGCACGTTTCAGAACAACCCCCATTTTCTTTAAATCTTCATATTTCACTGCACACACTTTGCGCTGCTGGATAATGCGCAGGGCGGAGGTTGTACCTATACCCGGGATTCTGAGCAGCTCGTCAAGGGAGGCCTTGTTTATCTCCACAGGGAAAAGCTGTATGTTCCGGAGCGCCCAGGTCACCTTAGGGTCAAGGTCCGGGTCAAGATTGTGCTCTTCGGCAGTGAAAAGCTCATCCGCACGGAAGCCGTAAAACCTTAAAAGCCAGTCAGCCTGATACAGGCGATGCTCTCTTGACAAAGGCGGAGCAGTAAATACCGTAGGAAGAAGCGGGGAGTTACTCACAGGGATGTATGCACTGAAATAAACCCTTTTCATCTTAAAAGAGCGGTAGAGACTTTCGGAGGTTTTCATAATCTGATGGTCCGTTTCACCGCCGGCGCCTATTATCATCTGCGTAGTCTGCCCTGCAGGGGCAAACTTTTCCTTATACTTATATCTAGGTGAAGGCATGAGAGAGGTTCCCTCAGCAGACCCTATTTGAGACAAAGCACCATCACCCAGTTCTGCATTCTGCCCCTGTACTTCAAGAGGATTGCTATTGTTTTTCCCGGAATTAAGCCTGTCAATACCCTGCGGATTGAGATAGTGCAGAGGACTGTTCAGGTTTTCGCCCTTAAACATGGTTCCGGGTCCCCGCAGGCTTTTCTGCTCAATCAGGGTATTTGTTATCTGCTTCATGGGAGTGAATATAGCTTTTGGCTTTTTCTGCGGAGCAAAAAGCTTCAGGCTGTCTTCGGTGGGAAGCTCTATATTTACGCTCAGTCTGTCTGCAAGAAGTCCGATGGCATGGACAAGCTCTTGGGAAACTCCGGGAATGATTTTCGCGTGGATATATCCCGCAAAGCCGTATTCGTATCTGAGAAGTGCAAGGCAACGGAGTATTCTTTCTGCGGTATGGTCGGGCGAAACCTCCACGGCAGAGCTCAGAAACAGCCCTTCGATATAGTTACGTCTGTAAAACTCTATAGTCAGATCAGCAAGCTCTTCAGGTTCAAAGCTTGCCCTTTCTGTATCTGCGCTTCTGCGGTTTACGCAGTATTGGCAGTCGTAAACGCATTTATTTGTAAAAAGAACCTTCAGCAGGGAAATGCACCGTCCGTCAGCGGACCATGAGTGGCAGATTCCTGCCATTGAGGTATTGCCGAGCCTTCCTGTATTTTTTCTGTCCGAGCCGCTGCTGGAGCACGAAACATCGTATTTGGCACTGTCAGCCAGAATTTTCAATTTGTTCATTAACGAGTTATCCATAGAAAACACCCTCTTAAAAAGAACTTCTGTTTGATTTTAACACAAAAAGAACAGATGTTCAAGAGGCAGAAGGTATTGAAACCGATATTTCTGTCTGATAATATTTGGATATAGGGGAAGAATATCCGGTAATGACCGGTTGGCGGAAAATCTTGAAGAAAGGATGAGACATATGGGCAAAACGGCACTGGTGCTGGGCGGAGGAGGCTCAAGAGGAGCTTATGAAATAGGAGTCTGGCAGGCTCTGAAGGAACTGGGAATAAAAATAGACATTGTGACAGGTACTTCTATCGGTGCGGTAAACGGAGCACTTGTGGCGCAGGACTGCTTTGAAACCGCTTTGGAGATATGGCAGAAGCTGAAGGCAGGAACGGTGTCGGAGCTGACTGAAAAAGAGGTACTCAGGACATTACTGGAAGAAAATATAGATGAAAAAAAGATTCGGGAAAGCAATATAGATTTCGGTATAGTGACGGTTGAACTGCCGGGACTGAAGGAGCACTGTGTTTTTAAGGAGAATATAGAAGAAGGGAAAATGGCGGATTACATCATGGCAAGCGCGGCATGCTTCCCTTTTGTTGAACCTCATGAAATAGGAGAAAAGAAGTTTATAGACGGTGCATATTTTGATAATGTCCCTGTGGAAATGGCAGTAAAAAAAGGCGCGGAACGTGTTATAGCCGTAGACCTGGAATCAGTGGGCATAACGAGAAAAGAGGCCTTTGAAAAGGTTACGGATTTGAAGCTGATTTCCTGCAAATGGGAGCTGGGGAGCTTTTTTAAGTTTGAACCCGAAAATATCAGAAGGGTTATCAGACTGGGGTATCTTGATACTATGAAGGCTTACGGGGCATTCTCGGGAGAAAGGTATACCTTCATAAAGGGAGAGTTTGCTAAGCGAGGGCTGGCTGAGGCTGAAGCGGCGGCAGGACTTTTCGGGTGCGATCCGGCGGTAATATACAGCAAGGAGATTCTGGATAAAAATATCAGGGAAGCCATGGAAAGTGAAGAAGAACGCGGCTGGGCGGAGGAACTGCGGTACAATCTGAAAGAGAAGCTGAAAAGACTTGCATCGGAGGGTCCGAGGAAGCTGCTGAGGGAGGAGCTTCTGGCAAAGAGATATTTGGAAAAGAACGGGATTGTGGTAAAATAATCCTGTAGGTTATAAGAGGTTAGAAAATTATGATGGAGGCAAAGGTTATGAGGAAGACTAAAATCATTTGTACTTTAGGTCCGGCGACTGCTGACGATGATGTATTGAAGCAGCTTATGCTGGAGGGAATGAATGTTGCCAGATTGAACTTTTCACATGGTGATCATGTACAGCATGGAAAAACTTTAGATAGGATAAGACAGTTCAGGGAGGAACTGGGGCTGCCGGTTGCGGCGTTATTAGATACAAAAGGACCTGAAATAAGAGTCCGTTCCTTTAAGGACGGAAAGATTGCACTGGAAAGAGGGCAGAAATTTGTTCTTACAACAAGAGAGGTAGAAGGAACGAATGAAATAGTAAGCATTACCTATAAGGAGCTTCCGAAGGATGTGGAAGCCGGCATGAAAATTCTAATTGATGACGGGCTGATTGAGCTTGAGGTTATTGAGGTTACAGACACAGATATTGTGTGTATGGTGGATAACGGCGGGCCTGTATCGAACAACAAGGGCGTAAATGTTCCGAATGCCGATTTGTCCATGCCGTTTATAAGTCAGAAGGATTATGATGACATCGTATTCGGTATTGAGCAGAGCGTTGATTTTATAGCGGCTTCGTTTACAAGAACCGCAGCAGACATACTTGAGATAAAAGAAATTCTGAAAAAGCATGGTGGAATCGGCATCAGAATCATAGCAAAGATTGAAAACATGCAGGGTGTTCAGAATATAGATGAAATTATTGACGCTGCCGACGGCATCATGGTGGCGAGAGGCGATATGGGTGTTGAAATCCCTCTTGAAGAGGTTCCCGTACTGCAGAAGAAAATCATTAAAAAGTGCGTTGCTGCAGGTAAAATAGTAATAACGGCGACACAGATGCTGGACTCAATGGTGAAAAATCCAAGACCGACAAGAGCGGAGGCAACCGACGTTGCAAATGCCATTTACGACGGCACAAGCGCTATCATGCTTTCCGGAGAGACTGCGGCAGGTGCATATCCTGTTGAAGCTCTCAGAACAATGGTAAAAATTGCTGAAAGAGCGGAGGAGGACATAAACTACAAGAACCGTTTTGAGCACAGCAGGGAAATGGCAAAACCGGATGTCACCACAGCTATATCGCATGCAACCTGCACTACGGCACTGGACTTAAATGCGGCGGCTATCATAACCGTAACTTCTTCCGGCAGAACCGCCCACATGATTTCAAAGTACAGGGCGGGCTGTCCTGTTATAGGCTGTACGACAAATGCAACTGTATGGCGTCAGCTGAGTCTGGCGTGGGGAGTTGAGCCGCTCATTATCCCTGAACATCAGAATACGAGAGATTTATTTAATGCGGCTGTTTCTGCGGCACATAAAGCAGGGCTTGTGGAAAAAGGAGAAATCGTGGTGCTGACCGCAGGAGTTCCAATCGGCGTGGTCGGAACAACGAATATACTGAAGGTGCAGACTGTAGGAGAGTATCATACTTTCTAGATATAGAATAAAAAAACCGGGAGTTTGTTCCCGGTTTTTTCTGTTTAATCCTCAGTATTTTTAGCTTCTGCCGCTTCGGCTGTACCGTCTTCCTCTGCGGAAGCCGATTTCCTGTTTTTAATCCTGAAATAAAAGAATACGGCAAAGATAACCGGAACGACAATCAGTATTGGGTACGATTTCATCGTTCTGAGCAGCCCGAAAAGAATAAGCAGGGCGATAATAATTTTTAAATAAGGGTCTTTCCCCGCTTTTTCCGCTTTGCCGATAATTTTTCTTCTGTTCTGCATTTACAATCACCTTTCAAATATTTTATTCTATACCGCAGACTTCTCCAAGGACCTTTCCTATGGCATCGTATATAACGAGGTTTGCCCTTCCGTCATAGGAAGTCTGGGTTTTATTTATCAATACAAGGTTTTTTCCTCTGAAGTAATTAATCAGTCCTGCTGCAGGATAAACTACCAGTGAGGTGCCTCCGACAATCAGGGTGTCGGCCTTTGATATGGCATTAATCGCACCGTTTATAACCGCATCATCAAGACATTCCTCATAGAGCACTACATCAGGCTTTACGATGGCACCGCACTTTCTGCATACGGGAATGACCGTAGTGACACCGTCTTTTTCCTTGCAGTTGTCAGGATTCATCACATAGTCCAAATCGTAAAACTCGCCGCACCTCATGCAGTTGTTGCGGAGAACGCTTCCGTGAAGCTCGTATACTGTTTTGCTTCCCGCAAGCTGGTGGAGCCCGTCTATGTTCTGCGTTACGACCGCCTTGAGCTTTCCTTCAGCTTCAAGCTTTGCAAGCGCAAGATGCGCTTTGTTCGGTTTTGCATCCGTATAGATTAGATTCTTTTTATAGTAATCAAAAAAAGTTTCGGTATTCATATCAAAGAATGAACGGGAAAGCATGGTTTCGGGAGAACGTCCGTATTTCTGCTGGGCCTGATAAAGACCTTTCTCCGAGCGGAAATCAGGGATATTGCTTTCTGTTGAAACTCCGGCACCGCCGAAAAATACTATATTGTTACTTTCTTCTATAATCTTTTTTAATTCCTCATACATAATAGAAACCTCCGTACGGTTACATTTTATCATATTTTACGTGGATTTAACATTATTTTACCAATCTTTTACGCAAGCAGGTCTTTGGATTTAACACAATGAATATAGTATAGGCAATGTAGACAGAATAATTAAAAAAATAAAAGTGCCGTATAGAACTGACGGTAAAAGAGAGAAGGAGAAAAGAACATGAAAAAGGGATTTAAAAGATTTTTAGCATTGGCAGCTGTAACAGTAATCGGTGTAGCAAGCCTGACAGGCTGCGGCGGCGGTGATGCGCAGACAGAGGACGGAAGCGTATCCGCAGACCATGAGATATCCGTAGTTTCAAGAGAGGACGGCTCGGGAACAAGAGGTGCGTTTATTGAACTTTTCGGTGTTGAAGAAAAGGATGAAAACGGTGAAAAGATTGATATGACAACTCTTGATGCGGCGATTACAAACAGCACATCTGTAATGATGACTACTGTTGCAGGAGATCCGTATGCAATAGGATATATTTCACTGGGTTCTTTAAATGATACTGTTAAAGCCGTAAAGATTGACGGTGTTGAAGCAACAGTAGACAACATTAAGAGCGGTGATTATAAAATCGCAAGACCTTTCAATATTGCGACAAAAGAAGGTCTGAGCGAGGTGGCACAGGACTTCATAAACTTTATTATGAGTGCTGAAGGACAGGCAGTAGTTACTGAAAACGGATATATAGGAAATGATGATGCGGCACCTTTTGAAGGAACAGCTCCAAGCGGAAAGATTTCCGTAGGTGGTTCATCTTCAGTAACACCTGTTATGGAAAAGCTGAAGGAAGCATATCTTGAAATAAACCCTAACGCTGAAATCCAGATACAGCAGACAGACTCAACTACAGGTATGACATCAACTATAGACGGAATCTGTGACATCGGTATGGCATCAAGAGAGCTGAAGGACAGCGAAGTTGAAGCAGGCTTAAATGCAACAGTCATCGCTATGGACGGCATCGCAGTTATTACAAACAATGACTTTATCGTAGACAATCTTACATCTGAACAGGTAAGGGAAATCTTTACAGGTGAAGTTACAAACTGGGCAGACATACTTGAATAGGATGACATACTCTTTCTGAAATAACCTTTCAGAAACGGATGCAGAGGGAAAAATATGAACATAACTATAAATTTGAACAGCATAAAAGAATTTATTATGAAGGGCATATTTCTGGCAGCTGCTTGCACATCAGTGCTTGCAGTTGCTTTGATATGTATATTTTTGTTTGCCAACGGTGTTCCTGCCATGAAGGAAATCGGATTTTTTGATTTTCTTCTGGGTCAGACCTGGCGCCCTTCAAATGATATATACGGTATACTGCCGATGATTCTGGGCAGCATTTATGTAACTGCGGGAGCAATCCTTATCGGTGTTCCCATAGGTCTGCTGACTGCAGTGTTTATGGCGGATTTCTGCCCTAAGGCAATTTACCGCCCTCTGAAATCAGCAACGGAGCTTCTTGCGGGGATTCCATCCATCGTTTACGGCTTCTTCGGATTGGTGGTCCTGGTTCCGTTTATACGAGAAAACTTTGACAGCAGAGGACAGTGTATAGTGACGGCAGCCATACTTCTTGGGATTATGATACTGCCTACCATCATAGGGGTAAGCGAATCGGCGCTCCGTGCCGTTCCGCAGCATTACTATGAGGGAGCACTGGCGCTTGGTGCCACCCATGAACGAAGTATATTCAGAGTTGTTCTGCCTGCGGCAAAATCAGGTGTATTTGCAGGGATAGTGCTTGGCATAGGCAGAGCCATAGGAGAAACCATGGCTGTTATGATGGTAGCGGGAAATCAGGCGAGAATGCCGGAGGGCATATTTAAAGGCGTCAGAACCATGACTACAAATATCGTCATGGAGATGGGCTATGCCGCAGACCTGCACAGGGAGGCACTGATTGCAACAGCTGTAGTTCTTTTCGTATTTATACTTATCATAAATGTATCGGTATCGCTTTTAAACAGGAGGACTTCAAATGGAGGAAATTAGCAGGGAAATACGTCCTATAAACAAGCTTACGGCAAAGGACAAAATAAATTCGTACTTAAAAAACCCCGTATCGCTGTTTCTGTTTCTTCTTGTAACGGCAGCGGCGGTCATTACCTTTACGGTGCTTCTTTTTCTCATTATATATATATTGGTGAAGGGTCTTCCGCACCTGACACCAAGCTTATTTGAACTTAACTACACTACGGAAAACGTATCCATGCTCCCGGCGATAATAAACACAATCATTATGATTGCGGTTTCTCTGGTCATTGCTGCGCCTCTGGGAATATTTGCGGCAATATATCTGGTTGAGTACGCTAAAAGAGGCAATGCACTGGTGTCAGTTATAAGGCTTACCACAGAAACGCTTTCGGGCATTCCATCAATCGTTTACGGACTGTTCGGCATGCTGTTTTTCGTAACGAAGCTGAAATGGCAGTATTCCATACTTGCAGGAGCCTTTACCCTTGCGATTATGATTCTGCCTCTCATCATAAGAACTACGGAGGAAGCGTTGAAGTCGGTTCCCGATTCGTTCAGAGAAGGAAGCTTCGGACTTGGAGCAGGCAAACTGAGAACTGTATTTAAGGTCGTGCTCCCGTCGGCAGTTCCCGGTATTCTTGCGGGAGTGATACTCGGCATAGGGCGTGTTGTGGGAGAGACAGCAGCTCTTATGTATACGTCAGGCACGGTAGCGGAGATTCCCAACAGCCTGATGGATTCAGGAAGAACTCTTGCGGTGCATATGTACGCTTTGTCAAGTGAGAGTCTGTATATGGACCAGGCTTATGCAACAGCGGTTGTGCTTCTGATAATCGTTGTGGGCATTAACACGCTTTCGGGTGTTATTGCAAGGAAATTTACGGCATTGTTATGATAAACATAAATAAGGTGAAAATAATGGATAAGATTAAGATTAGCAATTTGGATTTATATTATGGTGATTTTAAAGCGTTGAAAAACATCAATCTGGCGCTGCCGGAGAAAGAGATTACGGCATTTATAGGACCGAGCGGCTGCGGGAAATCCACGCTTTTAAAATCCTTGAACCGTATGAATGACCTGGTGGAGGGGTGCAGAATAACCGGCAGGGTGCTTCTGGACAATGAAGATATTTATGGAGGCATGGATGTAAATATGCTGAGGAAAAGGGTGGGCATGGTTTTCCAGAAGCCTAATCCTTTCCCTATGAGTATTTATGACAATATCGCCTTCGGACCGCGTACCCACGGCATAAAGTCAAAGAGCAGACTTGATGAAATCGTTGAAAAATCATTGAGAGATGCTGCTATATGGGATGAAGTGAAGGACAGGCTGAAGAAAAGTGCGTTAGGCATGTCCGGCGGACAGCAGCAGAGACTGTGTATCGCAAGGGCCCTTGCAGTAGAACCGGAGGTACTGCTTATGGACGAACCTACATCAGCTCTTGACCCAATCTCCACATCGAAAATCGAGGACCTTGCACTTGAACTTAAAAAGAAATATACAATTATAATGGTTACCCACAACATGCAGCAGGCGGCGCGTATCTCCGACAGGACAGCATTTTTCCTGCTTGGTGAGGTTGTGGAATTCAATGATACCGAAACACTGTTTTCCGTACCTGAGGATAAGCGTACCGAAGATTATATAACAGGCCGTTTCGGTTGATATAAATGTGAAAAATGATAAAATAAGGAGGAAGACATGGTGCGAAACAGATTTGACAGTCAGCTTAATATACTTAATACGGAAATCATAGAAATGGGTGCCTTGTGTGAAAAATCCATAGAAGATGCGGTAAAGGCATTAATTGATAATGACCGGGTTCTTGCCGCAACGGCGGTAGAGGCAGATAAAAAGATAGATCAGAAGGAAAAGGATATAGAAAGCCTCTGCCTCAAGCTTCTTCTGCAGCAGCAGCCTGTGGCAAGAGATTTAAGGCTGATTTCAGCGGCACTTAAGATGATTACAGATATGGAAAGAATCGGGGATCAGGCGGCTGATATTGCGGAGATAGTATGCAGTGCCGACTTTTCCATGGCAAAGGATTTTGAGCATATAAAGGGCATGGCGGAGGCAACAACCAAAATGGTTAAGGACTGTGTTGAAGCCTTTGTGGAACGTGATCTGGTTATGGCAAGGGAAGTCATGGATTATGATGATGTGGTGGATAATCTGTTTGATGTGGTAAAGGCTGAGGCTATAGATTTTATAGTGGGCCTTGGCGGAAAATCCGAAGAAGAAAAAAATAAGTGCGGTGTCTTTGTCATGGATATAATGATGATTGCAAAGTATTTTGAAAGAATCGGGGATCATGCTACAAATATAGCTGAATGGGTTGAGTTTTCAATCACGGGGACGCATGAAAACCTGGAAGGGGAAAAGAAATGATTTTTTGCGTGGAAGATGACAGCAGTATAAGGGATCTTGTTTTATACACCTTGAAAAACACAGGCTTTGAGGCGGAAGGCTTTTGTGACGGCAGTGAGCTTTTCAGAGCGCTCCATGAGAAAAAACCGGAGCTTATTCTTCTTGATATTATGCTGCCGGGGATAAGCGGTATGGAAATATTGAAAAAGCTGAAAGAGAATAAAGAAACTGCGGACATTCCCGTTATCATGCTTACGGCAAAAGGAAGCGAATTTGACAAAGTTATCGGCCTTGACAGCGGGGCGGATGACTATGTGACAAAGCCTTTCGGCATGATGGAGCTGATTTCAAGGGTTAAAGCCGTCATTCGAAGAACTGCGCCGAAGGCTGCGGAGAACAGGCTTGTATGCGGAGATATTTCACTGGACAAAGAAAAACACACGGTTGAAGTAAAGGGTGAGGTGCAGCAGCTTACACTGAAGGAGTTTGAGCTGCTCAGAGTGTTGATGGAAAACAAGGGGATTGTATTGTCGAGAGATGCTCTGCTTGAAAGAATATGGGGATATGATTTTGACGGTGAAACAAGGACGGTAGATGTACATATCAGGACTTTAAGACAGAAACTCGGGGAAAGCGGGAACGCTGTGGAGACTGTCAGGGGAGTAGGATATACAGTAACGGAACCTAAATAACAGCAGAAAAAGACGGAGAAATTCAATATGGAAAAAAAGATTTTCAGGAACCTGTTTGCCCTGTCGGCGGTAATAGTGGTAATGACCGCAATTTTAACCTCGTGGATCATATACCGCGGATTTCTTTCCGACATGCAGTCTGAAATAAGGCAGGAAGCAGGATACATAGCAGCAGCTGTAAACCTTAACGGAGAAGAGTATTTAAAAGATATTGAGAAGCTTTCAGAGAACAGAATCACTGTAATAGATGCCAAAGGAGATGTGGTATTTGACAATCTTGGAGATGCGGGGAATATGGAAAATCATGCAGACAGACCCGAGGTGGTGCAGGCTCTTGAAAAAGGACATGGTGAGATAATAAGAAAATCAGATACTGTCGGCACGGAAACCTTTTATTATGCCATGAAGCTTGAAAACGGCGGTATTCTCAGAGTGGCAAACACCATGTCAAATGTTTATGCGGCAGTTTCGGCAACGGTACCGTTTATGATTTTGATATGCGCCGCCGTGCTGATAGTTACGGTCATTATCGCGAAGCGCCAGACAAAGTCACTGGTAATGCCCATAAATGAGATGAATCTGGAGGATCCTCTTTCAAACGAGGTATATGATGAATTTTCACCATTGTTAAGAAAGCTCGCACATCAGAATACAATTATAGAAAAAACCATTGCGGAGCTGAACAAGGAAAGAGATGAGTTTTATTCAATCACGCAGAACATGAGAGAAGGACTTATAGTTTTAAACTCAGAGGGTGAAATACTTGGCATAAACAGGCGGGCTTCGGAAATATTCGGAAAAAGGCAGAAGGGGCATTATATTCTGCTGAACCGCAGCGCTGAATTCAGGCAGGTGATTGAAGAGGCACTGGACGGAAGGGCAGCACAGACCATACTGAAGCAGGAGGACGGCAGGCTGTACAGCATAACGGCGACTCCTGCCGGCGACGGGCAGGAAACCGCAAAAGGAGTAATCGTTCTGGTGCTTGATGTGACGGAAAAAGAAGAAACCGAAAGATACCGACGGGAATTTTCGGCAAATGTTTCCCATGAGCTTAAAACGCCACTTACCTCCATATCGGGATATGCGGAGCTTATAAAGGAAGGAATAGCCAAGCCTGAAGACACCAAAATGTTTGCGGATAAAATCTATACGGAAGCAAAGCGGATGATTACACTGGTTGAGGACATTATGAAAATCTCGCGTATGGACGAGGGAATGCCTGAAATGCCTGCCGCAAAGACCGATTTGAATACAATCTGTCGTCTGGTTGTGGAAAGGCTTGCCGATAAAGCGGCGGAAATGGACATTACCCTGAAGTACAGCTGTGAAAGCGATGCTCCCGTGGAGGTGCAGGGAATCCCGCATATGATAGAAGAGCTGGTGTTTAATCTCTGCGACAATGCCATAAAATACAACAAACCGGGCGGAAGCGCATCGGTTACGGTCAGTGCAGAACCTGCATCAGTAAAAGTGGAGGATACAGGCATCGGCATTGCAGAGGAAAACCAGAGCAGGATATTTGAAAGGTTTTACCGTGTTGATAAAAGCCATTCAAAGGAAACGGGCGGCACGGGGCTGGGGCTGTCAATCGTAAAGCATATAGCCCAGACACACGGTGCTGAGATAAGCCTGAAAAGCAGGGAAGGCTGCGGAACAACTATAGAGGTTAGGTTCCCGTAGAAGCTGCGTGCTGCGACGGAAGCTGCAGGCGCGTAAGTCTTATAGGTTAAAGAGTAAAATACAGAAAAAAGAGAAAAATAAAACAGAGCATGTCATGAGATTTGAAGGAACTTGATGATTATGGTCTGTTTTTTTGTGGTAAAAAGTATTAAAATAAAATGATGAGTGCAAATTTGGAGGATTAGATAAAATGATGAATATTTTAGTGTCAAATGATGACGGAATCAAGGCTCAGGGTATCTGTGAGCTTGTAAAGGCACTTTCGAAGGGTGCCAATATATATGTGTCTGCCCCTCATGTTCAGAGAAGTGCGGCAGGACACAGCATAACTACAAGAGATGAATTGGAAATAAGGGAAGTTCCTTTTGAAAACGCGGTGCTGGCATTTGAAGTTACGGGAACTCCGGCAGATTGTGTGAAGCTGGGGATAGCGGTTCTGCGTGAAAGAGGCATTGACATAGATATGGTATTTTCGGGAATAAACCACGGCGGCAACCTTGGCACAGACACGCTGTATTCGGGAACTGTATCTGCGGCAATCGAGGGATGCATTTGCGGTGTTCCTGCGGTTGCGGTTTCGGTGAATGACCATGAAGCGGTAAACTTTGAACCTGCGGCAAATCTTGCATACTCGGTAATGAACAAGGTCTGCGGCAAGCTGGATAAAAAGACGGTTCTCAATATAAATCTTCCCGATGTGTCGCAGAGTGAGCTTAAAGGTGTGAAAATAACGACTTTAGGACCGAGAGAATATGATGAATGGTTTAAGGCCAATGTTGGTGAGGACGGCGTAAAAAGATATTCATATACAGGAAAGCCAGTATTTTATACGGACCTCCCTTCCAACCTTGATGTTGTTGCTGTTCAGGACGGTTATGCTTCCATAACTCCGCTGAGATACGATCTGACTAACTATGAGCTTGTGAAAGAGGTTGAGAGCTGGGGACTTTAGCATGAAGATTTTTGAAAATGAGATAAC
>JBJETA010000104.1:5654-11159 GCA_051883075.1 Anaerovoracaceae bacterium | reverse complement strand
TGATTTTAAATGCTTTCAGGCTGCCGGAGGAGAGGAAAAGAAAACTACTGTCAGAACTGTGTATGATTTGAAGCTTAGTGAGAAGGCGGCAGACTGCGGAGACGGCAGAGAGATTGTTCTGGAAATCAAGGGTGACGGCTTTTTATACAATATGGTCAGGATTATAACGGGAACCCTTGTAGATGTGGGACTTGGCAGGATAGCTCCGGCTGACGTGCAGGACATTATCGCATCAAAGGACAGGCAGAAGGCGGGGCATACGGCTCCTCCCCAGGGATTATATTTAGCAAAAGTTTACTATGACCTTGAAGAATTGACTGCACTTTGATACACTTAATTAGTTAAGAGTAATTTTTTTAGGACAAGTTTGGCTTGAGCCGGATTTTGGAGGAAGATTATGGAAAGACCTAGCTGGGATGAATATTTTATGCAGATAGCGGAGCTTACATCACAGCGTTCTACTTGTCTGAGAAGGCAGGTGGGCGCTGCTATTGTGAGGGACAGACATATAGTGGCTACGGGCTACAACGGAGCGCCGAGAGGGATTCCTCACTGTGAGGAGAAGGGTGGCTGCCTGAGGCAGCAGCTTTCAATTCCTTCAGGGGAGAGGCATGAGCTTTGCCGTGCATTGCATGCTGAGCAGAATGCCATTATTCAGGCGGCTGTTCTGGGACAGAGCATAGAAGGGTCCACTATTTACATAACGCATCAGCCGTGTGTGATATGCGCAAAAATGATTATAAATGCGGGTATTAACAGAATCGTGGTAAAGGAAGGCTATCCTGATGAGCTTTCTGTAGAGATTCTTTCCGAAGCCGGAATAGAAATAGAAAAGATAGGGGATTAGAATAAGATGGTATTTTGGATTTCATTTTTGCTGGCCTTCGGGATTGCGCTGGCATGTACTCCCGTGGCCATAAAGATAGCTCCCGTGATAGGAGCGGTAGATATACCTAAGGACACCAGAAGGATGCATACAAAGCCTATGCCTCGTTTCGGGGGAATGGCCATATTTCTGGGGGCAATAGTTTCAACGGCATGGATAACCTGGTTTGGATGGCCGATGTTGGAAAAACAGCTGAGTGAAATAAATGTTGCGATTTTGTCACAGCCTATTTCACCGATGTATGGCGTATTGCTGGGGGGAATCCTTATTTATCTTCTGGGCATTATCGATGACCTGAAGAACCTGCCTGCGAAGCTTAAGTTTGTCGCACAGTCACTGATTGCCTGCGTGCCTTATGCTTTCGGCGTAAGAATCCAGTTCATAACTAACCATTTCGGTGCGGATTTCGGAGGAAGTCACAGCTATTTAAACGGAGCGGCATGCTTTTTAATAACTATTATATGGATTGTGGGCATTACAAATACCGTAAACCTTATAGACGGTCTGGACGGGCTTGCAGGCGGTGTAGCAGCTATTTCATCGCTTTGTCTTGCCTATACGGCATATATCCACGGGTCGTATCTTCCTGCCCTGGCTATGCTTGCTCTTGCGGGAGGCGCATTGGGCTTCCTGCCTTATAACTTCCATCCTGCAAAGATTTTTATGGGTGACGGAGGCTCGCTTTTCCTTGGCTTTATGCTGGCGACGCTGTCGATAGTAGGACCGGTAAAAGGCGCAACGATTATGGCGGTTATTATTCCGGTGCTGGTGCTGGGGGTTCCGATTTTTGATACTGCATTTGCAATACTGAGGAGATTGGTGAACCACAGACCTATCATGGAAGCGGATAAGGGACATCTGCATCACAGACTTATGGCGGCAGGTATGGGCCAGAGGAGAACTGTTCTGATGCTTTACGGTATCAGCGCCATCATGGGCATTGCGGCAGTGCTTTTCAGCAGGGACTTATTTGTTGAAACAGCAGGACTGGTTGCCATCGCAGCTATGTATATATACGTATTCCTGACAGATGCAAACAACTGGAAGCTGCGCATCAAGGCTGTAAATATTGAGCATGAGGAAAAGCAGCAGGCAAAGCAGGAAAAGAAAGAACAGAAAAAACAGAAAACAGAGAAATAGACGGAGGCAGATATGAAAGTTATGACTGTTTTCGGGACAAGACCCGAAGCTATAAAAATGGCTCCTTTAGTGAAAAGATTAAACGCAGAAGAGGGAGTAGAGTCCGTACTGTGTGTTACAGCACAGCATAGGGAGATGCTGGACCAGGTGCTTGAGCTTTTTGAACTTGTGCCCGACTATGACTTAAATATAATGAAGCCTAATCAGACTATCAGTCAGATTACATCAAATGCACTGATGGGACTTGAAGAGGTTTTGAAGAAGGAACAGCCTGATGTGGTTCTTGTACATGGAGATACAACTACCACATTTGCGGCGGCACTGGCAGCCTTTTATCAGCAGATAAAGGTAGGCCATGTGGAAGCCGGTTTGAGAACCTACGATAAATATTCACCTTATCCGGAGGAGATGAACAGAGTTCTTACAGGACATATTGCAGATTTCCATTTTGCGCCTACTGAAAGGAATAAAAACAATCTTTTGAGGGAGAATGTAAAAGAGGAAAATATTTTTATCACTGGAAATACTGTTATTGATGCCCTTCATGAGGTTGCGGGAAAGCCTTATGAGTTTGAGGATGAAACGCTGAAAAAGATTGACTTTGACGGAAGACGGGTCATTACCGTGACATGCCACAGGCGTGAAAACCTCGGCGAAAACATGGAGCATATATTTGGTGCTGTAAGAATGATTGCGGAAGAGTTCGATGATGTGGAGGTTGTTTATCCCGTACATCTGAATCCGAAGGTAAGAGAGATTGCAGGCAGGGTACTCGACGGCATGGACAGGGTACACCTGATAGAACCGCTGCAGTATCAGCCTTTTGTAAATCTTATGGCAAAATCATATTTTATAATAACTGACTCAGGCGGCATGCAGGAGGAGGCTCCGTCACTTGGAAAGCCTGTACTTGTAGTAAGAAAGGAAACTGAAAGACCTGAAGCAGTTGAAGCCGGAACCGTTAAGCTTGCAGGAGTTGAAAAAGATACTATTTATAGTATGTCCAGAGAACTTCTGGTGGACAGGGCAGCGTACGATGCCATGGCTCATGCGGCAAATCCTTATGGTGACGGTCGTGCATGTGAAAGGATTGTTGACATATTAAAGAAGAAACTTTAGTAAGAATTGAAAACAAAGAATTTTATAAGAAATTAGCGGTTATAGCTCTGCCCATTGCGGTGCAGGGCTTAATTTCTTCTTCACTGAGCCTTGTAGACAACCTGATGATAGGAAGTTTGGGTGAAGCGGAGCTGGCTGCGGCAGGCATTGCCACACAGCTTTACTTCGTGCACTGGATGTGTATGTTCGGGTTTACCAGCGGTTCGTCTACCTTTATGGCACAGTTCTGGGGAAGCCGTGATCTGGATAACATAAAGAGAACCATAGGCTTTGCCACGGCAGTGTGTTTTGCTGTAAGCGTGCTTTTCTTTGTTGCGGCGGTTTTCTGCCCAAGGACGGTTATGAGAATGTTTACGGATAACCGGCAGCTTATAGAGCTTGGAACGGGGTATATAAGGACTGCAGCCCCTACATTTTTAACTATAAGTATTGCTGTTCCGTTCAGCACGGCACTCAGGGCTACCCAGCAGACAAAGCTGCCTCTTTATATCGGTATAGGTGTTTTTACTACAAATACATTATTAAATTATGTTTTTATCTTCGGAAATTTCGGCGCGCCTAAGCTTGGCGTAACAGGAGCGGCACTTGCAACTCTTATGGCAAGATGCCTTGAAGTAGGTCTTGTGTGCTACTTTGTGTTTGCGAAGAAAAACATTATTTCGGGACATTTCCGGGAATACTTCAGGTGGAACAGGGAACTTGTTGTAAGAATACTGAGAAATGCCATACCTACAACTTTAAACGAGACCCTGTGGGGTCTGGGAACAGCCTTGTTTGCGGCAGCTTATGCAAGGATAGGCGTTACGGCTTATGCCGCTGTTCAAGCGGGGAATGTTATAAACAATCTGTTTACAATGGCAGGCTTTAGTATAGGAGATGCTACATTGATTCTGGTAGGTGAAAAGCTGGGGCAGGGAAAGCTTGATTATGCATATGCACTTGCAGGAAAACTTTTGAAAACCGATATTGCCTTCGGAGTCATATCAGGAGGGCTGCTGATTTTATGCTCAAGGTCTATACTTAGCCTGTACAGCCTTTCGGAAGAAGGTATGAAGTATGCCTTTTACATTCTTGTAATATATGGACTGTTTATGTGGATGACCGCATTTAACGGCACAATGATAACAGGAGTCCTGAGATGCGGAGGGGATGCTTTCTTCGGTATGGCAAGTGAGATGGGGACTATGTACCTTTATGCTGTCCCTGCAGCCTTTTTCGCGGCACTGGTTCTTAATGTCCCTATTCATGTGGCAGTCCTCATGGTTAAATGTGAAGATATTATAAAGATGATCATATTGGGACGAAGATACTTTTCAAAGAAATGGGCTAAAAATGTTATTCATGGTATATAGATATAGATGCGGAGGATGCTGTAAGCAAACCTCAGCCGGTACGAAGAGTGGAGATACCAATGACGGCAGTGAAAACAAAGCGGAGAAAAGACAGAAAATTGTAAAAACAGGTGGACAAAAATAGAAATTGGTAATATTATGTAGAAAAGGGGAAGTTGTGTGTATTAAAAGAAGAAAGATACAGTAATGTATGTAATGCTTATTAGAGATTATTATATTTAGGGGAATTTTTAAAACAAAAAATGTGAATATTTATTAAAAGAGACATAAAAGTCAACGACCCCATGATATCAGGTACATATCATATATATCTGATACAGGGGTTATTTTATTTTTTGAGTATTTAACAGTTGTATTGAAAAAGAGGGAGGAGAAAGATGGGAATTTTAGGAAATGTACAGAATCAGGTATCTTCAAGGATGGATATGGGTTCAAACAGAAAAAGCGTTACGGCAGACAGCGCCCTGTCCAACAAGTTCAGAAACCTGCTAAGCTCAAAGGCGGAGATGGCGGCCATGAGAGAAGAAGAACTGGGTGCGGCAGACGGAAAAGAAAAAGCGGCAGGTGTAAAAGGTACAAATATGGACCGCCTTACAATCAACGGATACGGAGATATTCAATATAAACTGACGGAGCTGCAAAGAATCCATGAAGAAACGGACTACAGCGGCATGAACGACTTTGAGATATACAGAACCATAAGAGGCAGGTTTGAAAGGGCGTTTCCAAATTTAACGGGGAAGTGGATTAGAAGTGCAAGACCGAGAGAAATAGGGGATATAGTAGCTTTAAGGAGTCAGCAGTATAAAGATAAGATTAAAGATCCCGAGATATATGAAACCGGCCCTATGACATGGGATGAGATGGTTGAACATGAGAAAAGATACTTTGGCTATGAAGGGTTGACAAATGAAGAAATACTGCAGAAGCATAAGGAAAGCTTTAAGGATGATGGAAGCATAGATGCTAAAGGACAATTTTTATCCGAACTTTGGGGATTGGGAGTTG
>JBJETA010000104.1:0-5554 GCA_051883075.1 Anaerovoracaceae bacterium | reverse complement strand
GACTGTTTGACAGGTTTGATGAATTTGACAGATTTGCGGAAGCGGAAAGGAAAAGAGGTTAAAAGAGATGCCAAAAAGATTTAAAATGCACCTCAAATGCCCGGAAATCCGGGCAGTCAGAGGTGCATTATTTTCGGTTTACGCGCCATGGGCGCGCTCTAACTATTGCGCAATAGTAAAATTTTAAAATCCGCATAAAATAGACAGAATAAAAGGATGATAGATGAATAAAAATGCAGCAGGTGCATAAGGGCTTTACCTGTTTTCGTGTATACATAATACATGAAAACAAGCGGCTGCTGTAAGTTTAAAAAGATGGAGCCCGAATATGATAAAACTTTAACAACGGACAAAAAAGTAATAAATATACAATTGAGAACAGCATAAAAATAAATTGTATACTTTTTGCCGGATTTGTTAAATAAGTAACGGATTGAAAAAAATTTTTGCGTAAATGCTGGAAAATCAAGCGATTTTTGGGGCATTACAGACTGATTCGGGCGTTGTGCACAAAAAAATAAAAATATCAATTCTTTACACCCTTTTTTTTTGGGAGTATTATGAACAAAACATAAAAATATACATTGGGGTAATATTTTTGTTTTTCGGAAAGAGTAAAAATTATCCTGGAAAGGTATGAAATGCAGGTATATATTTTAGGAATAATTATAGGTGCCGTTTACGGGAGTATCGCCGGTGCTTTGAAATATTTCCTTTTGTGGCGCAAGCTTTTGAAGGGTAAAAATGAGAAAAATGCTGTCGGCATGAAGGGTGTTACCTCAAGAATGATGATTGGATATGCTGTGAATACGGCAGTAATCGTTTCAACCTTGTTTTTTTTGAAAATCGAAGCTGTGGATTTTACGGCAGCAGCAATATCGACTGCCGTTGCCCTGAGTTTTGCGGGCAGATTTTTTTCGATACAAAAGGTTATGCAGAAGACAAATATAGAAGAGTAGGAGGATTGACTTTATGATTGAAACACTTAACTCGATGGGTATAACAAATCCTATGATAACAAGTACAGTGATAACTCTGATTCTGTGCATCATAGCAATCATAGGAGGAAGACATCTGGAAATGATTCCGTCTTCAAAGCTGCAGCTCCTTCTTGAGATAGGGGTGGAGAAGCTCAGAGACTTCTTTCAGGATGTTATGGGTGAATATGCGGGAAGAAAATATCTTCCTATAGTTGCAACTCTGTTTATTTATATACTGCTTTGCAACTATTCGGGACTGCTTCCTATGTCAGGTCATCTGCCGGGACTGGCAGCGCCTACAAGCTCGATAAATTTCCCTGCAGGACTGGCAATTGTGGTATTCTTTGCAGTTCAGATTATCGGTGTAAGGGAAACTCACGGATTGAAGTTCTTTAAGCATTTACTGCAGCCGGTAGCGTTCTTATTCCCACTGATGCTTCTTGAGGAGTTTGTAAGACCTTTATCGCTTACTCTTCGACTTTACGGAAATATTTTCGGCGAAGAAGCTGTAGCAAGTTCGTTCTTCGAGCTTGTACCGCTGGGAGTTCCCGTTATAATGCAGGCTTTGAGCGTACTGATGGGAGCTATTCAGGCACTTGTATTCGCACTGCTGACCGGAGTTTATATCTCAGAAGCGGCAGAACATGGTGCGGAAGAATACGAAAGACTTAAAGCAGAGCACAATTAAGCTATTAAAGTTAATGTAAAAATAAGACTAATGTAAAAGATATTAATTTTCTTAGAACACATACAAGCTGTAGGTGAAAATAAGAAATTAATTATAAAAAGAAAACGAAGCTGAAAACAGCTTGACAATGAAAGGAGAAATCATTATGACAATCGCAATTGCAGCAGCATTAGCTATCGCACTTTCAACACTTGGTCCTGGTATCGGACAGGGTATCGCAGCGGCAAAAGCTATGGAGGGTATGGCAAGACAGCCTGAAATGGCAGGTACAATTCGTACCAGTATGATTTTGGCATTGGCTTTCATGGAAGCGTTGACAATTTACGGACTATTGGTTGCTATCATTTTAGTAGGCAAGATTTAACATAATTTTGTTTGGGATGATGTCCCGGACGCAAGGAGGAAAATGTTATGGTTGAGGCATTAGGTATAAGTTTACATGAAATTATATTTGCTGTCATAAACTTCTTAATCCTTGTGGGCGTATTGGCAAAATTCCTGTACAATCCTTATCTGAATATGCTTGATGCCAGAAAGCAGAGCATAAAGGACTCTTTTGATCATGCAGAGGATACAAACAGACTTGCTGATGAAAAGCTTGACCAGTATAACAAGCGTATTGCGGATATTGAGAATGAAAGCAGAGAAATCATTAAAAATGCAAAGATAAAAGCAGAAGCTCAGGCGAGCGATATTATTGCAGAGGCAAATCAAAAAGCAGCAGCTATCAAGCTTAAGGCAGAAAAAGAGGTTGAACGCCAGAAGGCGCTTGCCTTTGCTGAGATGAAGGAGCAGGTTGCTGCTATAGCCCTTCTTGCGGCAGAATCTATTCTTGAAAAAGAAGTGTCGCAGGAGGCTGACGAGCATCTAATTGATAATATTATTGAACAGGTAGGTGCGGCAGAATGGCAGAATTAACAATCGGAATGACTTATGGAAATGCTCTTTTCCAGGCTGCTTGTGAAGTGGGGAAAAGGGAAGAAATTTTGCAGGAAGCAGAGCAGGTAGCTGAGCTTCTTGAAAATGAAAGCGATTTGTGCGCTTTTATAGACACTCCGACAATTTCCGTAACGGAAAAAAAGAACGTTCTGACAAATATTTTTGAAGGCCGCATTTCCGAAGAACTTTTAAACTTCCTTTTTATCCTTGTGGATAAAGGAAGAACAAGGCATTTTGGAAGAGCCATAAAAGTTTACAAGGAACTCTACAACGCAGAGGAGGGTTTTGCACTGGGTAAGGTGTACTCGGCAAGACCTTTGGACGAAGAAAGAATTAAAAAACTCGAAGAGGAAACGGGAAGGCTTCTTCGTCAGAACGTTAGACTTTCAAATGAAGTTGACGCGAAGCTGATTGGTGGAGTGAAAATTTTAATTGACGGTAAGATTATCGATGCATCCTTGAGAGCAAGACTTGATAATCTTAATAATACTATAATATAGAGAGGGGGTTGCTTTGGTGAACCTCAGACCAGAAGAAATAAGTGCCGTAATCAAGGAACAAATTAAGAATTATAAAAATAAAATTGAGGTTTCGGATTTCGGTACTGTTATACAGGTTGGTGACGGTATTTCCCGAATCTATGGTCTTGAAAAGTGCATGGCGGGTGAACTTCTTGAGTTCCCCGGTGAAGTATACGGTATGGCATTGAACCTTGAAGAAGACAATGTAGGTGCCGTTATGCTGGGTTCTGACAAGAACATAAAAGAAGGCGATATTGTAAAGCCGACCGGAAGAGTTGTAGAAGTACCGGTTGGAGAAGAACTGATTGGACGTGTAGTTAATGCTTTGGGACAGCCTTTGGACGGCAAGGGCCCTATCAGAGCGGAAGCACACAGACCAATAGAAAATCCTGCACCGGGAGTACTTCAGAGAAAATCGGTAAGCCAGCCGTTACAGACCGGTATCAAGGCTATTGACTCCATGATACCTATCGGTAAGGGACAGAGAGAGCTTATCATCGGTGACAGACAGACCGGTAAGACAGCTATTGCCATAGATACTATCATAAACCAGAAGGGTGAAGATGTTATTTGTATTTATGTTGCAATAGGACAGAAAAAGTCAACAGTGGCGCAGCTTGTTCAGACACTTGAGGACAAGGGTGCCATGGACTACACGATTGTGGTATCGGCAACAGCGAGTGACGTTGCTCCGCTTCAGTACATCGCGCCTTATGCAGGCTGTGCTATGGCAGAACACTTTATGTACCAGGGCAGAGATGTTCTGATTATTTATGATGACCTGTCAAAGCATGCGGTTGCTTACAGAGCCATGTCACTATTGCTTAGAAGACCGCCAGGAAGAGAAGCTTATCCGGGCGATGTATTCTATCTTCACAGCAGACTGCTTGAAAGGGCGGCAAAGCTTTCAGATGAACTGGGCGGCGGTTCAATTACTGCTCTGCCTATCATTGAAACACAGGCGGGAGACGTTTCTGCATATATTCCAACAAATGTTATTTCCATCACTGATGGTCAGATATTCCTGGAAACAGAATTGTTCTTCTCAGGTCAGAGACCTGCCGTAAACTCGGGTATTTCTGTATCCCGTGTAGGCGGTGACGCACAGATTAAGGCTATGAAGCAGGTTGCAAGCAAGATTAAGCTTGAACTGGCACAGTATACAGAACTTGCAAGTTTCTCACAGTTCGGCTCCGATGTGGATAAGGATACAAGAGAGAGACTGGATCACGGTTTGATATTAATGGAAGTATTGAAGCAGGGACAGTACAGCCCGATTGCGGTAGAACATCAGGTTATGATTATTTATGCTGCAATCAATCACTACCTTGCGGACATTCCGGTGGAAGAAATCAAAGGATTTGAAAAGGGCTTCTATGATTTCATGGATACTCAGTATGCCCAGGTTGGAAAGAAAATAAAAGAAACAGGCAAGCTGGATACTGAAACCGAAGAAATGCTGAAGGAGGCTATTGTCAAGTACAAAGAAGTACGTGACAAGTAGGTTCTTTTGCAGACCGGAACTATTAGTTAGGAGGAGATTATGGCTTCAAATAATATGCAGGACATAAAACGCCGCATAAGGAGCGTAAACAGCACAGAGCATATAACCAGTGCGATGAAGCTTGTTTCTGCTGCAAAGCTGAGAAGAGCTAAGGCCACCTTCGAAAAAACAACTGAGTATTTTCATTATATTACAGAATCGATAGCAGATATTTTTAACAATATCGAGGATGTTCCGGGACATTATCTGGCAGGCAATCGTGAAATAAAGAATACTTGCTACATCATTGTAACAAGCTGCAGAGGTCTCTGCGGAAGCTTTAATTCAAGCGTTATAAAAGAGGCTGAAGCACATATTAAAAACGATTGGGAAAAGCCGGTAATCGTAGCAGTAGGAACAAAAGGCAAGGAATACTTTGAAAAGAGAGGATATGACATTTACAGTGAATATTCTGCTCCACCTGAAGATATTTCTTTTCTGGAAACACACGAGATCAGTAAACCTATCATAGACATGTATAACTCGGGTGAAATTGATGAAGTTATGATTATTTACACTTCGTTCAAAAACTCCATGGAACAGGTGGTGAAGTGCGAAACGCTTCTGCCATTCAGCATAGAGGCTGATCCTGAGGTTATTAAGCACGGACAGCAGGTTGAATATGAACCTTCTGTAGAAGAGGTATTTAACTATCTGGTGCCTAAATATGTTGAAATAAAGGTTTACGGGGCTATTGTTGAGTCTGCTACTTGTGAACATGCTGCAAGAAGAATGGCTATGGAAAATGCAACGGACAATGCCCGTGAAATGCTTGATAGTCTATCATTGTTCTACAACAGAGCAAGACAGGCAGCTATTACAAATGAAATTATTGAAATCGTTGCAGGGTCAGAAGCCCAGAGTTAAGTTGTTACAAAGAAAA
>JBJETA010000103.1:0-2524 GCA_051883075.1 Anaerovoracaceae bacterium | reverse complement strand
CATCCGCTTATAAGAAGAAAGACTGTTACTATGGAACAGGCAAAGAGAGTAAACCGTGCTTCATGTGAACAGTGCCGTATGTGTACGGATATGTGTCCGAGATTCCTTTTAGGACATGCTACACAGCCTCATAAGATGATGAGGGCTATGAACTATAATCTGCAGGATTTAAAGGCACAGGAAATAGCACAGCTGTGCTGCCAGTGCAATCTGTGTAATCTGTTCTCATGTCCTGCAGGCTTGTACCCTAAGGATGCAAACAACTTCTTCAGGGCAAAGCTGGCAGAACAGAACATAAAATATAAACCTACACAGGAAAGCTTTGAAGCAAGAGAAGCAAGAAAGCACAGACTTGTTCCAAGCAAAAGACTTATTGCAAGAATCGGTCTGAGTGATTTTGACAGACCTGCTCCTATGACCGATATTGATATGAACCCTGAAGTTGTACATATAGCAACAAGGCAGCATGTAGGCGCACCGGCCGTTCCGGTTGTTTCCGCAGGCGACAGGGTTTGCGCAGGTCAGGTAATCGGCAGTATTCCGCAGGACAGCCTTGGCGCTGCAATTCATGCAAGCATCGCAGGAACTGTTGTTGAAAGCGGAAAAGATTATGTTGTTATAAGGAGGGGTTAATATGGCGAATGCAATAGGTATGGTCGAATTTACAAGTATTGCACGAGGCATTTATGCAGCCGACCAGATGGTTAAGATCTCCGAGGTTGAGATTGTTACGGCAGGAAGTACTTGCCCCGGCAAATTTATAGCGATTGTTCACGGCGATGTTGCTGCAGTAGAAGATTCCGTTCACATGGGTGAACAGACAGCAGGTGAGTTCTGGGTTGATTCCATCATCATTCCGAACGTACATCCTCAGGTATTTCCGGCTATAACCGGAGCTACGATGCCTGAAAGAGTACAGGCACTGGGAATTGTTGAATCATTCTCATTGTCGACTATGGTGATTGCGGCAGATGCTATATTGAAATCAGCAGAGCTTGAACCAATAGAACTCCGTCTGGGAACAGGACTTGGCGGAAAGGCATTCTTTACTTTCACGGGCGATGTTGCAGCGGTTCAGACAGGTGTTGACGCAGGTACAGCACTGGCGGAAAAGAAGGGACTTATGGTAAATGCAGAAGTTATTCCTTCACCGTCGGAAAGACTGATACCATCATTATTATAATCGTTAAAATCTGATAATTATGAAAGGAAGTGAAACGGTAATGAAAAAGTTGATTTGTGTGAAAGACATTGAAGCTTTTCATAAACTGGGAGAAAAGGTTTTCTACATTGATGACAATACCCTCATAACTCCTTCCGCAAAGGATGCGGCAAAGAGCTGCGGTATCACATTTTCAACAGATGCTCCTGCTCCTGTAAGAGTTCAGGCATGTGAACCATGTAAGGAAAGTGCAGCGGCAGAAACAAAGTGTGAAGACAAAATTGATGCAGATTTAATCTACAATGTTTTGAAGGCTCTGGCAGATAAAGGAATGCTTCAGGGAGTTCTCGACTGTGCAGCAGGCGGCAAGCCTTACGTTTCAGAGAAAGACCCTTGCGGACTTAAGATTGTAAGAGGAAATACAGTACAGTATGAAGCTTTGGATACAGGAAATCCGTCAGATAAGGTTTTTTATCAGGAAATCATAAACAAGGATGACGGCTGCTCCATGAATGCAGGATTTATCACTATAGAAAACTGCCAGTTCGCATGGGAATGCGCATGTGAAGAACTTTACCATATTATAGAAGGAACTTTAACAGTTACAGTAAATGGCAAGGTTTACGAAGCAAAGCCTGGAGATTCGGTATTCTTCCCTAACGGAGCAAAGGTTGAGTTTGGTTCTCCAAACAAGATGAAGGCATTTTATGCTACTTACTAGTGAGAACCGGATTTTATAGGAGGTAAGATAAATGCAGGCACTTGGGTTAATTGAAACAAAGGGCTTGGTTGCAGCTATTGAAAGTGCAGACGCTATGGTGAAGGCAGCAAATGTAAGCATTGTAGACAGGGTTTTCGTTAAGGGCGGACTTGTTACAATCATCATAGACGGAGATGTAGGAGCTGTTAAAGCAGCAACAGATGCAGGTGCAGCGGCAGCCCAGAGAGTGGGAGAACTTATTTCTGTCCATGTTATACCAAGACCTCACGAGGAAGTCGGTAAAACTATCATATATCCGACTTCAGCAAGAAAGCTTAAAGAAGAGGCTGCAGTATCAGAAGCTGATGAAAAAGCGGAAGCAGAACCGGAAGCGGAAGCTGTAGAAGAAAGCATTGAAAAGCAGAGTGAAGACGTTGTTTCAGAAGAACTTGGCAGAGAGGACTTTGATAAGCTGGTAAAAGAACAGGGCTTTGAAAAAGCTGCAGAAGTTCTTGAGAAGATGAGAGTCACAAAGCTTAGACATCTTGCTCGTGAATATAAGGAATTCGGAATTGCAGGAAGAGAAATCTCAAAGGCAGACAGAGCTATGCTTATTGAAGAATTCAAAAAGTATTACTTAAAATAAAAATAAAAATAAAAAG
>JBJETA010000102.1:0-11398 GCA_051883075.1 Anaerovoracaceae bacterium | reverse complement strand
AATTTCCGCTTACGGAACCTATGCCGTCGCTATATGCCTTTGCAATGGATTTTGCCGTTTCTTCCCCCAGTAGGTTGTCGCCTATCTGCGAATAATGTAAATCATCAAATCTCATTTTTCCGTTTTCGACCGAAAAATGTTCAGAAGACCTTGTCGCCATAGCTATGTCTTCATTTTCAGCCACAAGCTGCTCCTGAGCTTCTGCCGCATTTGTGTACATAGGTCTTACCTTTATGATAAAACCGTATTCAAAGCCAAAGTCCCGGCTTTTCAGCATTTCATGAAGCTTCAGGTAGTCATTTTTATATGAACCGACATCAGTGTCTCCGTCAGATTCACCCTGTGCCCATATATAGCTTCTTAAACGCGTTTCATATTTCTGCTGAAACTCGTCATCATATATGTATCTTTTTATAACCTGCCATACGTTGTTTATGTATTTATACGACTCTCCCTGTATAGGTACAAAGGAGTACATCATTCGTCCGCTCAGACCCGCATTTACAAGCAGTACCTTTTCACCCGTCATGTCATACAGATTTTTAGCAAGGGCCGCTTCAATATTTCCTCTTGCCATGGTTCCGTCTTCATTGTTCATAGGGCAAATCTGGACTCCGCCTACAAGCTCACTGTAGTGGTATGCGGTTCCCGGTTTAGTCATGGTCGCCAGCTCCGGTTCCGCATAATAGTATGAGGCATTGCTCTGTCCCGTCATAAGATATATGCTTAACGGTGCCCTTATGGTTCTCGTAATAACAAGTCTTTCTTCTTTTGTCCCGTCAGACGCGGTAATGACCGCACCGTCATCGCTTACACCTACTATTTTTATATTTCCCAGATTATCAACCTGTGCAACATCAGGATTGCTGCTTGTAAAGCTTGTTGCCAGAATAGTTTTGGGAATAAATTTATATCTGTCATCATACTGCAGTTCAAATCCCAAAGAAGCATCCTTTGTAAATCGTATTGCATAAAATTTGTCTCCTACAGTAACTCTTGCTATAGCATCTCTGTATCCGTCGGAAAAAAATGCCTGGGTTATTTCAGCTCCTTCACATTGAAGCTGAGGGACCCGCGGCCTTCCTTCCGGAAGCCTTATCAGAAGCGAGCCGTCTGCTTCGGTTTCGATTTTATAACGGCTGTCATCTGTTTTTATAATACTGTTTATTCCGTCTGCCTCTGCCTCAGAACATCCCGTAAGCATCACTGCAGCCAGAAACATAATACCAACCGCCGCAGCAGCTGATTTTATTTTTTTAAATCCTTTCAGTCTTTCGCTAATACACATTTTACTATCCTTTTTTTATATTATAAGCCAATGTATATTATATCAATTTTTAAATTATTCGTAAAGAATATTGGCATATAAAATCTTAAAACCCGCCGCGTTAATCCCGCGGCGGGTTCACATACAAATAAACAAAATTCAATATATAATTTTTTTAAAAAAGTCTCCTGAAAAGAGCATCCCTGTCAAGTACAAAGACTTCACCCTGGAAATTTGAAGACCTTGCAACATGGTCAATTACGGAAGCATCAAACAAATCCTGTGAATTGACTGTTCTGAGAATATCAACCGATTTAACCTCATCAACAAGAAGCGCCAACATCTTACCTTCCTCGTTTGACAAAACAATGCACATCTCTCTGAATCCGCTTTTATAAATTTCTTTCAGGTCATCAAGAAGCGCCAGAACCTTTTTCATATACTCCTTTTCGGCTTTTGCAAGAAGATTGTTAATCTGGGTTTCCCTTTCTCCTTCCGGAAGCTTCATACTATCTTCTATCAACTGTGCCGTTTCATGCAGAAGCCTATGTGGTTCTTCAATCTTCCTCAGGTCAAAAGCTACCGCCTGATTCGAAGGCTTGAAATTGTCATACCACTTTCCGAACTTGCACTGGTGAGGATCCTTTGCCAAAGTAAAACGTTCTCCGCAGGTGGTGCATCTGACAAGTTCATTTACCCAGTTTCTATGGTCCTCCTTACGTTCTTCCATCATGTATATGAATTCCTGATGTTCTTCATCAAATCCAATCTCCCCCAGAACGTTTCTGAGTTCCATAACAGGAATAACCGAACCCCTGAAATCCATGACACCTTTTACTTCTCCCGAATACCCGGATACAGGAGTCACCTCCATATCTGCAATCATAATGCTAAGTACATCCTGGCAGCTTACAGCATAATGCTGATCTCTTACTTTCAGTATAAGCCAAGCACGGTCATCATTTGCTACATTCTGTTCAATATCTTTGTTTACAGTGTCTGTACTCATATCATACTCCTTATATTTTCTGAAAAAATGTTCAGATAACATATTCTTACAATAAACTGATACTTAGTATAAATTATACGACATATTCAGAATTTTTTCAACAAGAATTATACCCATATATACCGGTCAGTTTATGTCTGTATGCCGGTCCTGTCCGCACCCATACAAATCATAAAATAATGCAGATGAAATAGTCCTTACCCTCATCACTGATTTTCTGAAGCGATTTCTGCACTTTATACCGTATGTTGTCAGGTACGTTCGACAATTTATTTTCCATTTGCTCGGTTACCATCTCGTAAACCGACTTTCCGAAAATATTTGTTTCCCAGATTTTTTCAGGTTCTTTTTCAAACTCTTCCATCAGATGCTTTGCAAGATCCTCCGACTGTTTTTCCGTACCGACAACGGGAGATACCTCCGTGGTAATGTCCGTTCTTATGATATGCAGGCTTGGTGCTTTTGCCCTCAGGCATACACCGTATTTGCTGCCCTGCCTGAAGACCTCAGGTTCTTCAAGAACCATTTCCGAAAGCTTAGGCTGAACTATACCGTATCCGTCCTTTTCAACCTGTGCCATGGCATCCTTAAGCTTGTCATATGCCTTTTTTGAGGCAGCAAAATCCTTCAGCAGTTCAAAAAACTCACAGTCATTTTTTACCGGCTGCTCCATCAGCTCTGCCACAACCTGATAAAACAGACCTCCTGCCATTTCCACATCCACATCAATATTTCCCGTACCTAAATCCATGTTGGAAATGTTTATGTCCGAAACAATCCGTCCGTCACGCAGTCCGCCTATAGTTTTTCTTATCTGCCTGATATTGTCGACATCATCAATCCACTCTCTTATGCTTCTGATAATACCCGCTTTTATCCAATGCTCCTTGTTCAATCCCTCTACAAATCCCGGAAAATAAAAATTAATCTGCGAAGCCGGAAACTGCATCAGCGCCTCAAGAAGTATTTCCTGTACTTCTTCCTCGTTCATTTTCAGACAGTTTACCGCCCTTGCACCTATACCGTATTTTTCTTCTATGTACTCAACAGTATGTTTTGCCGAATCGCTTTGAGGGTCTACGGCATTTACAATTACAGCAAAGGGCTTATTCAGTTCCCTGAGTTCATCAATAACCCTTTCTTCTGCGGAAATGTACGCATCCCTGCTTATGCTTCCTATGCTTCCGTCTGTGGTAACAACAAGTCCTATGGTGGAATGGTCTGTTATAACCTTTCTTGTACCTGTTTCCGCCGCTTCCTCAAAAGGCATGGGCTCTTCACTCCATGGCGTCATTACCATCCTGCTTTTTCCGTCTTCTATATGCCCCAGAGCTTCAGGAACCATATATCCCACACAGTCCACCATCCTGAGACTGAAATTTATATTTTCAGCCATGCTGAAAAAAACCGCTTCTGCCGGTACAAATTTAGGCTCTGTTGTTGTAACCGTACGTCCCGAGCCGCTCTGGGGCAGCTCATCAAGAATTCTCTCTCTGACGTGTTCGTTTTCAATGTTCGGAACTACCATCAAATCCATAAATCTTTTTATAAAAGAAGATTTCCCCGTCCTTACCGGTCCCACCACTCCCACATAAATATCGCCCTGCGTTCTTTCACAAATGCTCTCGTATATATCCAATTTCTCCATAAAAATACCCCTTCCGTACGATACTGATGATACAGTATATGAAAGGGGATTTTTTCATATTCATTTATTTGAGTTCTTCCATAACTTTTTTCAGCTGGACCAATGCTCCGCTTATGGTTTCAGGTTTAACACAGTATGCCATGCGGACATACCCGCTGCAGCCGAAAGAGCTTCCCGGCACAACCAGCACCCGGTGCTCCTTTGCTTTTTCGCAAAATATCCGTTCATCGCTTACAGGCGACTTAACAAAAAGATAAAATGCTCCCTGCGGTTTTACACATTCAAAGCCCAGTTCCGTCATTCCCTCATATAGAGCCTCCCTGTTTCTGTTATATGCTTCCACATCAACAGAACATTCAAGGCACCTTTTTATGACTCTCTGCTGAAGGGACGGCGCATTGACAAAGCCTAAAATCCTGTTTGCCGTAACAGCTGCCGAAACCAGATTTTCATAATCCGACAGAGTATCGGGCATTACCAGATAACCTATTCTTTCTCCCGGAAGTGAAAGGGATTTACTATAGGAATAGCCTACGATGGTATTATGGTAAAATCCCGGGATATAAGGCACTTCCACACCGTCATATACAAGCTCCCTGTAAGGCTCGTCCGAAATCAGATAAATGTCTGTTCCAAGCTCTCTTTCTTTTTCCTCTAAAACCTCCGCCAGCCGCTTTATAGTCTCTTCCGTGTATACAACACCTGTAGGGTTGTTAGGCGTATTGATGATAACCGCTTTTGTCTTTGGATTTACAGCCATTTTCAGTTTCTCCATGTCAGGAAGAAAAGACGGAGGATTTGCCGGTATTTCCACCAGTCTGCCGCCGAAGTTTGAAACATAGCTTCTGTATTCACCAAAATACGGAGCAAAAACGACAACCTCATCTTCCGGATCCAGAAGTGTTTTTAAAATAACATTCAGCCCGCCTGCCGCACCTACCGTCATCAGTATATTTTCCGCTTTGAGAGTCGTTCCGTGCTTCTTATTTATATCCTTTGCAATCTCTTCACGCACATCTTCATATCCGGCATTGTTCATATATCCGTGAAGGAATACCGGATCCTCCGTGCTGATTATCTCAGAAATTGCATTTTTTATTTCCTCAGGAGGTGCTATGCTTGGATTTCCCAGACTGAAATCATAAACATTTTCACTGCCGTATATCCGTGCAAGCCTTGCACCCTCTTCAAACATTTTTCTTATTTCAGAGCTGCCTTTCACATACTGCTCCATGCTTTTAGCTATCATATCAGTAATCTCCTTATGTTTAACCGGTTCTATGGATGAACATAATTTTTTGCTTTTTCCTGTCCTCTCAGAAGTCTTAAAGCTCCAAGGGCAAGCGAACCCATTTCATCTTCTCCCGGTTCTATTTCCACCGGTGCAATAAATTCAACCTTTTCCTTTATCATCTGAGTCAGCTTTTTGGAGTAAGCCATACCGCCTGTCAGTATGATACAGTCATAACTGCCGCCTAAAACAGGTGCAAGCTGTCCTATGCCCTTTGTAATCTGCAGAACCATGGCATTGTAAATCTCTTCGGCATGCTTATCTCCTTCTGCAATCATGGCTTCCACATCTCTTAAATCCTGGGTATTCAGGTAGCCCATCAAGCCACCTCTTCCTCTGATTTTTTTAATCATTTCAAGCTTCGTATATTTGCCTGAATAACATAAATCTACCATGCATAGTGTTGGGATTCCTCCTGAACGTTCCGGAGAAAACGGACCCTCGTCATCCCTGACGCAGTCAATAATTTTTCCGTTATGATGAACGCTTACGCTGATACCTCCGCCCATATGTGCCACAAGAAGATCCATATCCTCATAAGTCTTTCCGTATTTCTTTGCTACCCTTCTTGCCATTGCTTTCATGTTTAAAACATGGCAGATGCTTTGTTTCTCAACATCAGGCATGCCTGATATCTTAGCAGTTTTCATCAGTTCATCCGAAGTAACCGCATCATATATATATGCAGGTATTCCTAAAGGCTCCGCAATTTTATTCGCTATAAGTGCACCCAGATTTGATGCATGAGGAGATGCCAGTCCCTCATTTAAGGTATCAATCATAGCTTTGTTTACAAGATATCCTCCCGCTTCAATCTTAGGAAACATTCCGCCTCTTGCAACTACCGCCTCCAGTTCTCTTACATCAAAGTTATTTTCTTTAAGTACGGAAGAAATAACCTTTTCCCTGAATTCAAACTGGTCTATGACCCTTTCAAAATCCTTAAGCTCATCCGGTGTATGTGCAATGGATTTTTCAAAAACCTTTTCTTCCGCATCAAATACCGCAACCTTTGTTGAGGTTGAACCCGGATTTATAACTAAAATCTTACAACTCATGTCTGCCTCCTTCTACAGAAACAAGTCTGCCTTTCAGATTAAACGGCTTGCCTTCTGTTATTTCAACTTCTATTATTTTTCCGGTCAGTTCATCATTGCCCGGGAAATTTACAAGCTTTGATGACTCTGTTCTTCCTGCCATCATATTTTCTTCCTTTCCCGTACTTGGCCCTTCTACAAGCACCTTCTGTACAGTTCCTTCATATGCCCTGTTCTTTTCGTAAGAAATTTCATTTATACGTTCAAGAAGTCTGTTAAATCTGTGATGCTTAACATCTTCAGGCACCTGATCCTCATATTTTTCCGCAGGTGTTCCCTTTCTTATGGAATAAATAAAGGTAAATGCAGAGTCATACTGTACCTTTTCAATTAAATCCATTGTTTCAAGAAAATCCTCTTCCGTTTCTCCCGGGAAGCCCACGATAATGTCCGTCGTTATGGCTATGTCAGGCACAGCCTTTCTCAGTTTTTCAATCAGAAGCAGATAATCCGCTTTTGTATACTTACGGTTCATTCTCTTAAGAACCGCATCACTTCCCGACTGCACAGGCAGATGAATAGCGTTGCAAAGCTTGTCGCAGTCCTTAAATGCCTGTATCAGCTTATCTGACAAATCTTTAGGATGCGAGGTCATAAATCTGATTCTTTCCAGACCTTCAATTTCGTTTAGTGCATATATCAGATCCGCAAAATCCATGCCGCCGTCTTCGCTGCAGTACGCATCCTCATATCTGCTGACTCCGTAGGAGTTTACATTCTGTCCGAGAAGCATGATTTCCTTTGCTCCGGTCTCAACCAGCTTCCTTACTTCATTGATAATGTCCTGAGGGTGCCTGCTTCTTTCTCTTCCCCTTGTATACGGCACTATGCAGTATGTGCAGAAGTTGTTGCAGCCGTACATAATGTTTACAAGACCCTTGAAGGAATAAAGCCTTTTTGCAGGAAGTCCTTCAACGATTGCTCCTCCGTTTTCCCAGACATCAACTATTTTCTTTTTTTCATTTATAACATTTGTAATAAGCTCAGGCAGCCTGTGAATGTTGTGTGTTCCGAAAATCAGATCCACCCACGGATAACTTTTCTTCACTTCATCAATAATGTGCTGTTGCTGCATCATGCATCCGCATACGCAGGCTATGAACTCAGGATTATTTTCCTTCATTTTTTTCAGCTGTCCCAGTGTGCCGAAAAATCTCTTATCTGCGTTTTCCCTTACGCTGCATGTATTTATGATGACAATGTCCGCATCCTCCCTGTTTTCTGTGGGAATATGCCCCATCTCTGTCAGCATGCCCGCCATAGTTTCAGAATCATGCTCGTTCATCTGACAGCCGAATGTCAGTATATAAAATTTTTTGTTATCTATGCTCAAAGCTGTTCCTCCTCTGTTTGTCTATCATTATATTATAGTTCAAATGTACGAAAGTGTAAAGGAGCGGCATATGCCGCTCCCTGCTTGTTTCATCTAACAGTTTGACATTTCAAAGCAACTATACAGGCTAAGATTGAAATCCAAGTTTTCTTTTTAGTGCTTCCTGTAAAACCTGTGAAAAATTAATATTCTGTTCTATTGCGGCATTATTCAGCCATGCCGGAATAGTCAGGGTTTTTTTTACTGATTTTTCAAAATGAGCTTTGGCATATTCTTCAACATCTACCGTAACCATATTAACGAAACATTCATTGCCCGCAAATTCTATTTCCTCTGCAATTTTTTTAATATCTATCTCATTTATTCCCGAAGGTTCCGGAAATTTCTCCCCATTCTTTTTAAGTAAATAAAGATACCCTGCAAGACAGTCAACAGCCATATACAAGGCTTTATCTAAATTTTCTCCGCACGTAGCCAAAAAGTCTAAATCAGAAAAAACAACCGAATATCCATTTTCTTCTTTAAAAAAGCATGCCGGATAAGCAGATAACATATAAATCCCTCCTAAATAGCAAGCTTCTCACTTTAAGCCTGCCTGCTTCAAAATACAGTTCTCTGTCCCTTTCGAAATATCTTTGCAATGAAAAGGAATTGTAACTTTTCCTGGTAATTCAGGATGAGTATACTGTTTATGCGAACCAACTTGTGATTTAAATTTCCACCCTGCTGCGAGAATAATTTTTTCCATTTCTCTTGGTTTTACTGGCATATTTTTTCCTTTCCTCTAATACAACTATACTACTTTTTACGTATTATTTCAATACGTATTATATTTTAATTTTTATATAATATGGTACAGCTTACATTTTATTACATATTACTCATTTTGTCAATTTTTTGAAAAAGGAGCGGCATATGCCGCTCCCTGCTTTCAAATTTCACACTATATAGTTGTTCAATTTACATTTCGCTCTTTTTATCTCTGGTCATCAGCATATTCACTGCATCCCGTGCATCGATTTTATTGTTGATAACCGCGTAGATACCCTCTGTTATAGGCATTTCTATGCCTTCACGCTTTGCAAGCTCATAGGCTGCTTCAGTAGTATACATGCCTTCTACTACCATTCCGACTCTTTCAATAGCTTCCTGCGGATTTACACCTTCTCCGATCATGATACCGCATCTTCTGTTTCTTGAGTGCATGCTTGTGCAGGTTACAATCAGATCTCCTATGCCTGTCAGTCCTGAGAATGTATGAATATCCGCGCCCAGCTTCACTCCAAGTCTTGAAATTTCAGCTATACCTCTGGTCATCATGGCTGCCTTTGCATTGTCTCCATAGCCCATTCCATCAGAAATGCCTGCTCCCAGAGCTATGATGTTCTTCAAGGCTCCGCCCAGTTCAACGCCTATAACATCACTGCTTGTATATACTCTGAAGCTGTCTGTCATAAATATGTCCTGGACATACTCAGCAAGTTTTATATCTGTCGACGCAACAACAACAGTTGTAGGAAGGGCTCTGCCCACTTCTTCCGCGTGGGAAGGTCCGGAAAGTACAACATACTTCATATTTGCCATTTTGTCGTGGGCAATTTCCGACATTCTCTTGAGGGTTTTCTGCTCAATTCCTTTTGCCACATTTACGACTATCATATCCTGGCTCAGATACGGCAGGGCATTGTCAAGGGCATTTCTAAAATGCTGGGCAGGTGCTGAGAACAGGACTACTCTCGCATCGTCCATCGCTTCTGCTATCGTATCTGCTATATTTAAACTCTCAGGAAATTTTATACCCGGCAGGTACCTTACATTTTCCCTGTTTTTCCTTAATTCCTGTACATGTTCCCTGTTTACGTCCCAAATCTTTACTTCGTGGCCTTTATTGGCTAAAGTAAGTGCAAGAGCCGTACCCCAGCTTCCGGCACCGATTACCGCTATTTTTTTCTTGTCCATAGTTCTTCCTTTCCGAAATTCCGCTATTTCTTAAAGCTGATTTTGGATTCTTCTCCCTTTACGATTCGAGAGATATTTGCGTTGTGCTTGTAAAGGACAATCAACGCCATGATTAAACCCCATCCCAGATATCGGGGATCATAATGATTTGCTATAAAAGGAAATGCAATCGCACCCAGCACCGAGCCAAGTGATACCATTCTTGTCAGAAGTACCACAACAGCAACTACCGCAAGCTCAGCAAGTCCGAGAACAGGAGATACTGCCATCAGGACTCCGAACGCCGTGGCAACTCCCTTACCGCCTTTAAATCCAAACGCCATAGGCCAGATATGTCCGCAGAAAACTGCCAGACCGCAAGCCATGTTTAAATATATCGCCACTTCAGGTGCGAGAAAAAACGCTCCCACAAGCTTTCCCAGAAGCACCGCAAAAACACCCTTAAATATGTCTATCAAAAGAGTGGCAGCAGCCGCCTTTTTTCCCAGAACTCTCAATACATTTGTTGTTCCTGCATTTCCGCTGCCTTCCTTCTTTATGTCGATACCGTGCATTCTTCCTATCAGTATGGCCGGTGAAATGTTTCCCATAAAATATGCTGCTATTACGGTCACCACTGCCGCTGCAATACCTGCAATTTCACTAGATGTCATATATTACTCCTCCACATTTTCGCCTTTTTCCCTGAATACAAACTTTATTGAAGTACCCTTAAAGCCGTATGCATCACGGATTTTGTTTTCAATATATCTTGCATAAGAGAAATGGAACAAATCTCTTTTGTTTACCTGAAAGGAGAACAGAGGCGGTTTCACGCCAACCTGTGCTGCGTAGTAAATCTTCAGTCGCTTACCCTTGTCCGATGGAGGCGGCTGAATCATGGTCGCATCTGCAATCAGGCTGTTAAGCTGCCCTGTAGGGATTCTCATTGCTCTTGTTTCCGCAATTGACTTTGCCATAACCATGACATTGTCCACTCTCTGACCTGTAAGGACAGAAATGAACACCGTAGGAGCATAACTCATAAACGGTAGTTCCTTTGCAATCTCCCTTTCGTAATCCCTCATGGTATTTGTTTCTTTTTTTATCAGGTCCCATTTGTTTACAACAACCATAAGACCTTTGCCTGCTTCGTGCGCAATACCTGCAATCTTCTTGTCCTGCTCGGTAATGCCCTCAGAAGCATCTATCATAAGCAGGCAGACATCGCATCGTTCAACCGCCGCAACAGCTCTTACAACACTGAACTTCTCGATGCTGTCGGTAACCTTGCTTTTTCTTCTGATACCCGCCGTGTCTATCAGGATAAACTGCTCTCCCTGCCACTCGAAAGGAGTGTCAATGGAGTCGCGTGTAGTTCCGGCTATATCTGAAACTATAACCCTGTTTTCACCCACAAGCTTGTTTATAATTGAAGATTTGCCTACATTTGGCTTTCCTATTACCGCAATCTTGGTAATGTCCTCATCATCAGTTGCCTCTCCTTCAGGGAAATTTCTGACAACCTCATCAAGCACATCACCCAGCCCAAGCATATTGGCCGCAGAAATAGCGAAAACTTCGCCAAGACCAAGCTCATAGAAATCATAAAAATGGTCGGGAAGCTTGCTTGGATTGTCAATCTTGTTGGCAACAACAAACACAGGCTTACCCGTTCTTCTCAGCATAACGGCAACTTCCGAATCCGCATGTGTAAGCCCGTCCTTTCCGTCAACCATGAAAAGGATAACATCTGCCGTATCCATGGCAATTTCCGCCTGTTCCCTCATCTGTGACAGTATGACATCATCCGTA
>JBJETA010000101.1:0-2652 GCA_051883075.1 Anaerovoracaceae bacterium | reverse complement strand
AAATTTAACGATTATTATTTGCATATTGTCATGGGAAGAAGGTTTTCGTAATCCGTTCTTCCCTTTTTTAATTCTTTGAGCAGCCTGCAGAAGTAATCCCTGAAGGAGACTCCTGCCTGTTTGCAGGTTTCTATAAAGGTATTATAGATTGCGGAGTTCTGTATTCCCTTCACACTTCCGAAGAACAGGCTGTTCTTTCTTTGGACAGTGATTGGTCTTATCGCTCTTTCAGCCGCCATATTGTCTATTGAGTATTCTCCATCGTTTCTGTAGGAGAAGATCTGATTCCAGAAGTTCTTCAGATAGTTAAGGGCCTTGCTCATAAGTTCGCTTCGGTTCTCATCCGGATTTGCCAGCAAATCATAAAGCTCCGTCCTTAACTTATCGATGATTTCCGTCGTTTCCTTACTGTTCCTTCTGCGGTAAATCTCGTCTGCGGTAAATTTTTCCCGGCGATAAGTATCTTCCATGCCGTATAGCTTTGCTATCAGCTCAAGGAAGATTCTTGCCTGCAGGCTTCCCTGGTCGTAGGCATACTTGAACTTTGCCCTTGCATGAGCCAGACAGCAGAGATGCTCTATATCCATAAGCTCATTGTCAAGATACATATATACGTTGTAACCGTCACTCTGCAGTGATTTGATTTTTGCATCACCAAGAAACTCTTTCAATACGTTTCTGCCCCTGCCTCCATGTTTATGTACACCTTCATCATCCGTTGTATCCTCATAAAAGAAGATGACTATACGGGCTTTTCTGTTTACCAGACACCACATATAGGTCTTGCGCTTCTTATTGTAAGCGTGGTAACGAAGCCATGTCTCGTCCACATTCACGTTGGCACCGTCCTGAAGGGCTATCTTCTTGAGGGCAGGTATCAGCTTGTTGAGCTGCATGGCACCCTTGTCGGCCCAGTTCAGCAGGTTCTGGACAGAAGTGTTCCAGTCCATATCCGACAGACGGTTCTTCGCCTCCCTGTATGCAGGTGTTGACATCTGGAAGCGGTTGAACATAAGATACGAGAGCATGTTTGCCGTAATGCTTGTACCCGGTACTATCTCGTCATAAAGGCTGGCCCGGACGTCATCCTTCATAGGAAGGAACATGCTTTCAATCCTGCCGTCGGCATGCTTCACCTTAAGCACCTCAAAGTGATGTTCCTCAATATGGCTCACAATGTTTCTTATTTTACGGTAGCTTGACGATATTACAACAGAACCCTCAGGAAGCATTGTATAATCGGACTTGTGTATAATCGGTATACCTACACAAGCCTTATTGTATGTCATTCCTTTCCTGTATGGTCTTTCCTTGGAAAGAGGAGCGACCGGAGTATCCTGAGTGTCGCATGATGCGGCAGAGTCTGCCGGTGGAAATTCTATTGTCGGAGCAGTGGGAGTTCCGTCAAAATCATCCTTGTCATCATGCTTTCCCTTCAGAACCTTCTTGCGTTCTATACCCTTCAGACTTTTGGATGAAGCGTATGTTTGAGCGTTCATAAGGGAAAGACGTTCGACAAGGGCGTTATGCTTCTTCTCAAGCTTTTTGTATTCCTTGTCGCGGAGCTTGCATTCAATGGCAGCCTTCTCAGCCTTGCTGTTTGCCTTAAGCAGGGCATCTGTTAGGGAATCAATCTTACGGTTGGCCTCCTTCAGGTCTTTTCCTATTTCATCAAGTCGTGCTATCATTTCATCAAGCTGCTTGCTCTTTTTCTGATTCTCTTCAAACAGGAACAGGGCGAACCTTTTGATCTGCTCATTATCCATACCTTCAAGGGGTGTATGCTCCTTTTCAGGTCTGTCCATCATCTCTTGAAGATGCTTCTGTCTGAGTATGTGTTCTATGAGTTCCTCTGTTTCCATGTTCTCTAAATTTTATGTAAAGATACTCATTTTCAGTGAGATATACAAATATTCAGAGAACTTTTATTGCTGATTTTCAGAGTTTTATCATTAAATTCTTATGCTCGTTATTACAGGAGTTTCAAGTATTGTGACCAGGTCTTTCCAGTCTATCTTATATACTGTCACATCGTCCTTGCGCTCTATTTTCATGAACTTATAGCCCTTTATGAAGGACTTCTCATGAAGGTAGTAGGCATTACGCTCATAGTGTATCATACGGACCTTGCGCTGGTCTTTCGACATGAACATGTAAACATCACCATTCAATGGATCACGGTGGTATCGACCGCGGATTATCTCGCATATACGCTGAGCCTTGCATCTCATATCGTGAAGCTCAGGAAGATAATAGAAGTTATGCAGTCCGTTTATACTTAGCATAAGCCCTCCAGTTTCTCTACCAGTGTTTTCAGCCCCTGATAGTCTAAGCCTTTCTTCTGTATGCACAAGCCTTCACGGGTTCTTATCGTCACCATGATGCTTCCTTTATGGGGAGTTGTACGTTTGGGCTTGTCTTTAGCAACATCCTGCTGCTCTTCATTGCCTGTCTGGATCAACTCTTCCGGAATCCCTTCAACCTCTACAGGTACAACCTTCTTTTGTGTCTTCTTGAACCAGTCATAGAATGCCGTGTATGGAATATTGTTGCCAATGCAGAACGAGTTGATGGAAACTCCATTGGGCTCACCCTCGGTCTTGTAGAGGAACCACAGTCTTTCAAAATCTTTTTCGCTAAACATAATCTTTC
>JBJETA010000100.1:0-11745 GCA_051883075.1 Anaerovoracaceae bacterium | reverse complement strand
TACGATGGAAAGCGAAACCTCAAATCATTTGTATGAAATTGATTTTCTGACTTCAACAGGAGATAAAATTAACCCAATTGAAGTGAAGTCAGGTAATTATAGAGGGCATAAATCTTTAGATGTATTCTGTGACAAGTTTAGCATCCGGATAAGAGACAAATACGTTGTTCATACCAAAGATTATAAATGGGAAAACGGAATTCATTATTTACCGGTATATATGGTTCCATTTTTATAAAGGTCATATACCCCTGTATCTAAGTGGTAGTATACTCCCTCTTCCACTTGCATAACTTTTTCTTTCAAAATAGAAATTTCACGGATATTATATCACTTTGACATTTGTCATACAACAAAAGCCCCGTAGGACCAAATCAATTCTATTATCCAAAAATTAAAATATATTGATTTTGGATAATAGAAGCAGTAACAGTAAAAATCATCTTGCCAAAGAAATATAAAAAAAGGATTGCTGTACATACTAATTTGTAGCATATTTAATTCAGAAAGATTTTGTTAAAAATGATTTGAATAAAAATGGGTTCGCGAGGAGGCAGTTTACTGTAGCATCAAAAGGAAAACATATGGAAAACACCTGAATTTTTGTGTTTAAGCTGTTGACACAGCTTCGATACAGTTGTAAAATGGTAAAATATGGTTGGGTATATAACCATATTAAAATAAGACATTTAGGGAGAAATATTTTTATGAAAAAAACGATTTTAGCATTATTAATAGTAACACTTGCGGCTTGCAGTTTTACCGGATGTCAGTCAAAAGACTCAAATGACGGAAAAAATGACTCCGCTGGAAATCTTTCCATTACAGATGATGGTGAAACCGGGCCAATGAAACCTATTGCGGATTTTGCAGATAACACCGAAGTTGATTATAAGCATATTACGATAAATGGAAAATTATTAAAAATAGAGGAAACAACCCCTGTTGATATGAAAAAACTTGGCTTTGATTTAACTGCAGATATGGACCAGACAGTTGCATCTGAAGATTATGAAGGCATATTATATGAATGCCATAACGGAGAGGATATGTCCTTCTATTTTTCTAATCTTAGTGAGAATGATAAAAAACTATCAGAGTGTACACTTGAATTAGTAACTCTAGGAAGTACATTTTCAGAAGACAACTTTTCAGCATACATATGGTCTATTGGAAGTGGATTAAATCAAGACAGTACTTATGAAGATTTTTTACAAATCCTTGGAGAACCATATGACTATGAAGAAGATACGGAAGAAGACTATATAAGGGCATATTGGAAAAATGACGATTGGAATACATTTAATGTTATGTTTGATGCCTCAAACAGAAAAGTGAGGTCATTAGAATTATCACTTTAGAGGAAATTTTATATATTGAAAATAAAAGACAGGACTTCTTATGTTTAGAAGCCCTGTTTTTTACTTAAGAAGAAGTCCACCAAGCCGAATGGCCTTTCTAACTATTCTTTTCTGCAATGGCAGTCGCTCTGCCGGTTGCAATTTCCATATATATAAGACTGAACATGATGATGAAAGCTCCTGCCCAGCCTGTCATAACCATGGTTTCGCCAAGGGCAATAACGGATACGATGCAACCTGAAGCCGGTTCCATGGCTAATATTATGCCGACACGGTTGGACGGTACGTATTTCTGGCATATTGTTTGAAGAAGGAATGCGGCGGCACTGCAGAACAGACCCAGAAAAATGATTATCCATATTTGATTTAATGTGGCCTCTTTGAATGTGATTGCCCCGGTAATGACAGAAATAATAAATGTCCATAAAGCTGTAAACAGCATCAGTAATAAAGTAAAAAACATAGGATCCATATACTCTTCTTTTGAAATACGGTCCAAAAATATAATGTGCAAAGAACCTGAGGTTGCACCAAGTATGCAGAGAATATCACCAAGGTTAAGCATAAAGCTGCCCATATTGGGCGTATAGCTTAAAAGAAACATGCCTGCGAGGCATATGAGCACGCTTGTTGCTGTTATCCTTGTAAATCTCACTTTGAAAAGCACTGCATTTAAAACCGGCACTATGGCAAAGCCCAGACATGTAAAAAATGAAGCTCTGACCGAGGTGGTGTATTTGATTCCAACCGTAGCAAAAATATACATAAAAGTTATACAAAAGGATAAAAGAAAAGACCATTTTAAAAGCTCTTTGCTGAAATTTTTAAATCGTTTAATGCAAAATAATGATAAGACAGCAGAAGCAACAATAAATCTGATAGGAAGTATGTAAAAAGTCGGACAATTCTCCACAGCTTTTGTAAGCGGATAGCTGATACCCCAAAGAAGTGCGGCCGCAAGAAGACCTGCTACCGATAATAATTCTGTACTGCTTTTTTTCATTTATTTTACCTCCTCACAGTTCTGTATAATAGCCAACTGTATTCCGGCTCCCTGTAAATCAAAGCTTACATCAAGCCCGTCCTTTGCCTCGTCAATCATTGCATAGGAATTAAAGTTTGTGTGGAGAAGCTTCCCCCACGCATCAGGAAATTTTGATTCTTCATTTAGACCAAGTTGGGACATATAATTAAAAATTGTATTTTCCGTCCCTAAAGCATATTTTACAATTGTGTATTTTCCATTTGGAACAGGAAGGTTAAAAGATATTGAAATCTCATCGTTGTAACGGTTTAAGACATCATTCACCTCATAAATACTTGCGTCCCTTGTGCATAGCCTTGGAATTTCATCATTGAAATTTAAAGCTGCCAGTATATACATAGATCTGCCGTTTCTGTCTTTACTTTGTATTACCCAGTGCGACCGGCTCCAGTAAAGAAGATTTCCATCTAAAATAGAAAGAATATAGTAAGCATAGTAGGAAGGCTTGCGCATCATTGATGCTGTAAGGCATGCCGGAGTACCCTGCAATACAATTTCAGGACTTCCCTGATCCCTGAGCCTGCATGGAAGATAGGCATCTTTGGACAGAAAGCACTCCTTGAAAATGTATGCTGCAGCTGCAATGGAATCATAACCGTATGATGGTTGCAGCACAAGGGTTGCCTGCGGTATCAGCCTGGTTGCATACCCGGCTTTATTAAGTATGCAGCTTAACTCACGAGCCATTTTTTTATCATTAGTACTATGGTCATTAACGGAAATGCTGACTAATGCCGGATGCAGCTCTTCAAGATAGGCGAACATTCTGTTCCCCATGATACGGTAGTCTGCAGTTGTGATAATAACATCCAGAGCATGATGTAGCTCCATGATTGGCTGCTTACATTTTTCTACCTGTATACTCAGCTGCATACGGTTTATTGTTGATGGATTGTTGTCCTGCGAAGCCAAAGAGGACAGGCGGCGTCTAAGCAGATTTACGATTTCATTCGTTGAAGGAAAATATATGTTGGGAAGAAAATCTTCGCTGAGTATCTTGTTGTGAAACATGTTGCGATGTTCCTGCGGCGAATGATGAAACCACTGCTGAAAAAATTTTTCATAATATGCCGTGGTGGAAAATCCGGAGTCCCTGGCCACGGTGCTTATTTTTTTATCGGTGCCCAGAAGATTGATTTCAGACATCTCAACTCTTGCAAAACAAAGGAGCTCCTGAAAGCTTATACCTACATAATCTCTTATCAGGTGTGACAGATAGAAGGTGCTGAGATGTTCAATATCGGCAAGATCCTGCAAAGTTATATGGCTTGCATGGTTTTCATATATATAATTGATAACATGGCTTATACGTTCTGCAATTACCCTGTTGTTGCTTTTAAAATTTACAACAACCTGATCTTCAAAAGAAAACAGGTTAAAATTCTCATCCATGTATTTGATGACTTCTATCATCATATCGATGCATGTATGCTTGTAGTTAAAACTTCTGCGGGAATAGTCAAGCAAAATATTCAGAAGCATTTTGCGAAGACGGTCTAACTTTGAATGAGTATCTCTGGTTGTATAGGTACGGAAACAGGCATTATTAAGTGTAGGAAAATACTGTGTAAAGAAAAGGTTGCTTACCTGAATCAGAGCAACAACATTGTCACTGTCGGTTGCTTCCAGATTGTGAACTTCATGACCGCTGTTTGTAAATATATCACCTCTGCGGAGAATGTAATCGCAGTAACCGTTTCTGAGCTTAACTTCACCGTCCAGGACATACACAAATTCTACGTCGAGATGATAGTGTACGGGATATTCTTTTATGCGCACTATATTAATATTAATGGGAAAATCATCCAGATATTCGGTCTTTTCATATAGCATAATCTATCCTCCTCACTTGTTTCTGCCGGCTGCAGATACAGACTCCTGCCTTAATGTTCCGTTTAAAATATATCATAATAACATAAAGAATGCTTCAATAACCTGCAATTATTTTAGCAATCTAATCGAACTTTACCGCAATATAATTATTGTTGGCGCAATTCTGACAAACTAAGATTATATAAACAAGATAATGATATTTTCCAAGGAGGTAAGCGATGAGCATGAAAATGAACAAAATTCTTCTGCCTGATGGTTCATATATGCCGAAGCTGGGCCAAGGCACATGGCAGATGGGAGAAGATGATACAAAAATGCAGCGTGAAATCAGCGGATTGAGGCATGGCATTGATATAGGCATTAATTTGATTGATACAGCCGAGATGTATGCGGATGGAAAAGCAGAAAATATCGTAGGTCATGCCATAGAGGGATATGAGAGAGAAAAATTGTATATTGTAAGTAAGGTTTATCCGCAGAATGCAAATAAAAAACGAATATACAGCAGCATTGAGCGCTCTTTAAAGCTGATGGGCACAGATTATCTGGATATGTATCTTCTGCACTGGAGAGAAGATGCAGATCTTGCAGAGGTAGTTGAATGCATGGAAGATTTGAAAGCACAGGGAAAAATAAAAAGATGGGGTGTTTCAAATTTTGATGTAAAGGATATGGAAGACCTATGGAATGTCCCAAACGGAAACAAGTGTTGCATAAATCAGATATTGTACAATCTGGGTACGAGAGGAATTGAATTTGATTTGCTCAAGTGGCAGCGTGAAAGAGGAGTGCCTTTCATGGCATACAGCCCTGTTGGGCAGGCAGGAGCGCTTACTACACAGGATGGAGTCTCAAAAGCGGCACTGATGACTGACCGAAATGTTGAAGAGGTAGCTGAACGGCATAATATTTCCAAAGTGCAGCTGTTACTGGCATTTGTAATGCGCCTCGAGGATATGGTTGCCATTCCTAAGGCGGTAGGATTTGAGCACATTGAAGAAAACGCTGCTGCAGCTGATATTGTACTGAGCGATGAGGATTTGGAACAGCTGTCACGTTCTTTCCCGGCACCCGTTGAAAAGATTCTTATGGAAAAATACTAATTTACTTAAACAAGAAGAAATTTATATATATTAAAAGACATATAAAGCCTATAGCAATAAGTCCTGAACTGCTTGTATCCTGTCCGTTTTTTTTACAGCCGACAAAATGTGAAAAAGCAGCTGCAGCAAATAATATGCAGGTTATAGATGAAGTCATGAGGCTGAACTTTGCTCCGTAGTAAGCTTTTTGAAAGTGAAAAAGAAATGCGGGAACAAGTGCGGTCATTATGCCTAAGGTTATAAAGAAATTTCTGAGTTTTTTCATTTTGATAGCTCCTTATTTGATTTTATGAACATATTATAACAAAATGTTTAAGCAAAATGAGGCATAAATATGCATTAAAACGACAAGGTAATCAGGTTTTGTAACAAGCCAATTATTGTGAAGGGCAATACAAAGTTTTAGCATAAAGGCACAAGAAAAAAATTACATTTGAGAGGAGGAAGCATAATGCTGACAGAAAGAGTTCAAAGAATGAGAGAAAAATATTTTAACTCAAGACCATGTATTACAGCGGAGCATTTAGTTCTTGAAACAGAAGCATATAAAAAATTTGCGGGAGAGGCTATTCCGATTTTCCGCGCCAAGGTTGTCAAGTACATTATGGAGCATATGACAACATTGATTATGGATGATGAGCTGATTGTCGGTACTCCGACTAATAAATATCGCGGAGCTAATCTTCATCCGGAATTTCAATCAAGTTCATGGTATATAAGCGATATAGATGAATTCCCAATCAGAGCTACAGATCCATATGATATTTCTCCGGAAGATAGAGAAACCATATTGGAAACATTGAAATACTGGGAAGGAAAGGCAATTGAAGACATTGCCGCAGACGTTCTTCCAAAGAACATTGAAGAAGCAAGACAGGAAGACCTGATTTCCGTTGGATTGAGAAACGGCGTATCAGGAGAAACTACCTGCGACCATGAAAAGATTCTTAAGGTTGGGCTTAAGGGATATATTGAAGAATGCAGGTCAAACATAGCAAATACTATAAGCGGAAGCAGAGAAGAACAGGAAAAAATAGATTTCTGGCAGGCCTGCATAATCCAGTGTGAGGGACTTATCATTTATGCACACCGAATGGCCGATGAAGCAGAACGTCAGGCTAAAGTATGTACGAATCCTAAGAGAAAACAGGAACTATTGGACATTGCAGCAAACTGCAGACTGGTTCCTGAAAATCCGCCGGAAAATTTCCAGCAGGCACTTCAGATGGTATGGTTTGTGCATGTGTACTTCCATATTGAGGTTTGTACAACTGCATGCGGATTTGGAAGATTTGACCAGTATATGTGGCCTTATTATAAGAAGGATGTAATAGATGAAAAAAATATTACAAAGGAAGAAGCACTGGAAATGCTTGAATGCCTGTATCTTAAAGCTTGCGAAGTATACGAAGTAAGAGATAAGTGGTATGCAAAGTCATTTGCCGGATATCCTATGTGGGAAATATTAGTCGTTGGCGGACAGACTCCTGACGGAAAAGATGCTACAAATGAGTTATCCCATCTGTGTCTGGAAGCAGCATCTGATTTACAGACTACCCAGCCGGTTCTTGCGGTAAGAGTCTGGGAGAAAACTCCTGAAAGCCTGATTCGCAAGGGAGTGGAAATGATTCAGGCCGGAATGGCCAATCCGGGATTCTTCAATGATTATGCTGCAATGAAGATGGCACTCGGAAAAGGCTGTACGATAGAAGAAGCAAGAGACTGGACTATTGTCGGATGCATCCAGCCGGGTCCCGGAAACGGAACTACGGATGGATCACCGGATGCCGGTTATGTAAATGCACCAAAGGTACTGGAACTTGTGCTGCATAACGGCCTTGATCCTAGAACCGGAAAACAGCTGGGACTTAAGACAGGAGATCCAAGAGAATTTAAAAATATTGAAGAACTTATCGAAGCTGTCAAGAAGCAGCTGTTGTATTGTTACAACATGATCAGAGTAGGCTACAACATGATGCAGCCGTATCATATGCTGAGAACTCCTGTTATTTTTGCCTCAATGGTTACAAAGGGATGTGTTGAAAGCGGACGTTCGGTGCAGGAAGGCGGGGCTAAATATACTACGGCAGGTATGTTTGTAACAGGAGCAGCAAATCTTGCGGATTCTCTGGTAGCAATTGAAGAATGCGTATATAAAGACCATGACATTACCATGGATGAGTTAATTAAGGCACTGGATAAGAATTTTGAAGGTGAAGAAAGGCTGAGACAGCTGCTGATTAATAAACCGCCTAAATTTGGCAATGACAATGCACATGTTGATGGTGTTTACAGGGATATGCTTAAATTTATTGCTGATAATGTACAATCTTGGCACGATGCGAGAGGTGGATATTATTCCTTCAGCAACCTGTCACAGACCGTAAATATTTCCCATGGTGCTGTATGCGGAGCAACACCTGATGGAAGGCTTGCGGGAGAGGCTTTCTGTGACAATGCTTCTCCAATGATGGGAAGAGATATAAAGGGGCCTACTGCTACAGTTAAATCAGTAGCCTCAATGGATCAGGCAAACTTCCATGACGGAGCACTTTTTAATCTGCGTTTTGACCCGCAGGGCGTAAAGGGCGAAAAAGGCATACAGACTATTGAAGGTGTAATAAATACTTTCTTCAAAAATGGCGGTGAGCATATCCAGATTAATGTTGTTGATGATGCTACTTTAAAAAAGGCTCAGGAAAAACCGGAAAATTATAAAGGGCTTATGGTAAGAGTAGCAGGATATATGGCTTATTTTACTGAACTTGACAGGGCTGCTCAGGATTCTATCATTTACAGAACTACCCATTTTAAGGAAGGAAAAGAAGCATAGAATGAAAAAAGAAACTGCAACTGCCCTGGTAGGAGGAATACAGAAATTTTCCACTGAGGATGGCCCGGGCATCCGCACGACAGTCTTTTTAAAAGGTTGTCCGCTGAATTGCCTTTGGTGCCATAACCCGGAACTTATTGAGTTTCGGCAGCAGGTTATAGAAATGCCAAACAATTGCATAAAATGCGGATGCTGTATCAAAGAGTGTCCGCAAAATGCAATTTTTGTAAATGATGAACAGAAGATTGATATTGACAGGAATCTTTGTGACATATGCCTGAAGTGTACGGACATTTGTTACGCAGAAGCACTTCAGCCTGTTGCCAGAGAGATGACGGTTGATGAAATAATGGAAGAGGTAGAACAGGATAAAGATTTTTATGACAGTACCGGCGGTGGCATGACTATAAGCGGAGGAGAGATGCTTTCACATGCGGATTTTGCAAAAAGCCTTGTGGATGAAGCCGGTATAAGGGGAATAAAGGTATGCCTGGACACTTCCGGATATGGCGACGGAGCCTGTCTGGAAGAACTGGCTGAAAGAAAAAACGTGACCTGTATTCTATATGATATGAAGAGCATAGATGAAGCAGTTCATATAAAATGTACAGGGCAAAGCAATAAAATCATTCTTGAAAATCTTGTACGGCTGGCTGCTTTTACGAAGACAAGAGAAAAGCTTCGGATGAGGATGCCTCTTGTACATGATATGAATGATATGTGGGAAATCATAGAGGAAACTGCAGAGTTTTATATAAAACATAATATTAAACATGTTACTCTCCTTCCATACCATAACTTAGGAGTCTCTAAAAAACGTCATATTGGCGGGGAACAAGCTGTTTTTAAAGCACCGCCGGATGAATATCTGGAGAAAATCAAATCATATTTTGAACAATATGCAGGTATGGAGGTTGAGATATTAGGCAAGCTTTAAAATAAACTTGCGGCAATTATCACTCATTTTTACGGAAGAGAGGAAATTTCTATGAGCAATGATAAGCATGAAAACAATGAATCATTGCAACGTGGTCTAAAGAGACGACATTTGCAGATGATTGCTATTGGCGGTTCCATCGGTACAGGATTGTTCCTTGCTATGGGCGGAACAATAAGAGACGCGGGCCCTGGCGGAGCACTTGTTGGCTACGCTATAATGGGTGTGGTAGTGTACTTTATGATGACAGCACTTGGTGAACTGGCTGCTAAATATCCTGTTCCCGGTGCCTTCACAGCCTATGCCAACAGATTTGTTGACAAAGCGTGGGGTTTTATAAACGGATGGGCATATTGGTTCGGTTCGTCAATGACGGTGGCAGCAGAACTTATTGCAGGCGCTATTATAGTAAAATATTGGTTCCCGGGAACAAATTCTTCATTATGGGCGATGCTGTTTCTTGCAATACTGCTGGTAATCAACCTCTTTAGTGTTAAGGGCTTTGGAGAAGCGGAATTCTGGTTTGCAGGAATTAAAGTAGTGGTTACCATTCTGTTTTTGATTACAGGTGTATTAATGATTGTAGGTATCATTAATGCAGGAGAAGATGCAGGATTCCACAACTGGGTATTGGATGCAGGAGAAGACGGAAAGGCTCCGTTCCTAAACGGTATAGGCGGTATTGTTGGTATATTGATGGTTGCAGCCTTCTCTTTCTCAAATACGGAACTGGTAGGATTATCAGCTGCAGAATCTGCAAACCCAAAGGAAGATATTCCTAAAGCTATCCACAGCGTATTCTGGAGATTGATGATTTTCTATCTCGGAACGATTTTTGTAGTAGCTACATTAATACCTTTTACAGAACCTTCATTGCTTGATGCAGCGGAGGATAATATAGCGGCATCTCCTTTCACAATTATATTCAGAAATGCAGGTCTGTCGGCTGCAGCTTCAATTATGAATGCCGTTATTCTTACATCGGTATTGTCATGCGGTAATTCTTCACTGTATGGAGCGTCAAGAACAATGCAGCATATGGCGGCTTCAGGTGATGCTCCGAAGTTCTTTGCGAAAACAAGCAAAAATGGAGTACCTGTAAGAGCTATAATGCTTACAGTAGTTATTGCAGCTTCAGCGTTTGTAGCTTCATTAATCGGCGACGGAAGAGCATATACAGCAGCTTATTATCTTTGCGGTATTGCCGGAGTATATAACTGGTTGACAATCAGTGTGGCACATTACAGATTCAGAAAAGGATGGGTTGCTCAGGGACATACGCTTGATGAACTGGATTATAAGTCACCGTTCTATCCGTTTGGTTCATGGTTCTGTATTGTTGTATGCATAGCAGTATGCTTTGGCGCAAACTGGTGGGTATTCCAGAACTTCAATTGGTTCGATTTCCTTACTTGTTATGCTATTATTCCGCTTTCAATTGTTATGTTCTTCGTTTATAAGAAGAAAAAACAGACTGTATGGATTAAATATGAGGATATGGATCTTACCCCGCCTGCAGATATGATAGAGGCGAGAAAGCATATGTCCGGTATGGAATAATATTTATTTAATTTTATAATAAAGGTTACATAACAAAGACCCGGCTGATTGCAGCTGGGTCTTTTAGTCGGTTTCGGAAAAAGCAAGGCAAATCTGAATAACTGTCCTTTCAATAGTACACTTAACGAGGTATTCTGTATATAGGCAGAGGTCTGATACTGATATTTAAGATTTTGGGCAGAATATAAATGCTGAATTTAAAATATTTAAGGAGATTACAGGATATGGACAGATTAGATGCAAATCTTTATAACAAATTAAATAAAATACGGGATGAGCTGGATTCATATCTGGACATAAAGTTATATAAAGAGGATGCACGCTTTGAATCAAAGCTTGTTGAAGCTAGGTTTGAAATTCCGGCATTTTTGAGTTTTGATGATGAAAAAGAAGAAATTGATAAGTTTCTGGACAATAAAAAAGAAACTTTCTCGTCTATGCTTTTGCGACTGATTGATGAGAAGGGTCTGAGAGATTCAGATGCATATAAAAATGCCAATATAGACCGAAGACTTTTTTCAAAGATTCGTGGAGATGAAGATTATGCTCCAAGTAAAAAAACGGCAATATCTTTCTGCTTTGCACTGGAGCTTGAAATTGACGAAGCAAGGAAGCTGCTGGAAGCGGCAGGATATGCTTTATCGGCTTCTTCAAAGTTTGACCTGATTATTACATATTTAATTGAAAACAAAGAATATAATGTTCATTTTGCAAACATTGTTCTGGATGAATACGGAGAGGGAACACTTTCCAGATAAAATGTCTCTTCATAAGCGACCGGTTCTGCCACCCAAAATTGTAATATGTGTATATAAAAAGAAAGGCGGTGCACATATGAAAAAAGGATTAACAGAACTGGTTTTTGTTTTGGACAGGAGCTGTTCCATGGAAGGTTTGGAAAATAATACAATAGGCGGGTTCAATGAAATGCTTATGAAGCAGAAGAGAGAGGCAGGGGAAGCAAACGTTACGACGGTTTTCTTTGATGACCAGATAGAGATCATTCATGACCGGTTTCCAATTGATATTGTCGAACCTCTTACGGAAAAAGAGTACTATGTGAGAGGCTGTAC
>JBJETA010000099.1:0-11957 GCA_051883075.1 Anaerovoracaceae bacterium | reverse complement strand
CATCAAATTTATCACCTGCAATCTTAACCGAAGCACTTGCTACAATACCTCCCAGTGAAATTACAGCTATGTCTGTAGTTCCTCCTCCGATGTCTATAACCATAACTCCGTCAGGCTTTGAAATATCAAGACCTGCCCCTATTGCAGCCGCAATGGGCTCTTCCATAAGGTAAACGTCTTTTCCTCCCGCTTCTGTGGCTGCCTCCCGTACTGCTCTTTTTTCAACATCGGTTACTCCGCTTGGAACGCAGACCATGATTCTGGGTCTGAAAAATCTGCTGTTTCCGCAGGTTTTTTTAATAAAATACTTTAACATTCTTTCTGTTATATCATAATCAGAAACAACACCGTCTCTGAGAGGTCTTACCGCTACAATATTTGCAGGAGTTCTTCCAAGCATCTGTCTTGCCTGTTCTCCCACCGCCAGAATCTCGTTAGTATCCTGATTTATTGCCACTACTGAGGGCTCATTTAAAACTACACCCTTGCCCTTGATATAAACTAAAACATTCGCTGTGCCAAGGTCAATTCCTACTTCTGATGAAAATCCCACTTTTATATCTCCTTTCATTAAGAAATTAAAACTGCTCTAAAGCAAATCTTTACTAAAGAGCAGTACCATTAGTCTATGTTGTTATAACCTATATATACTAATTACTTGCAGCAATCTGTCCGAAAATACTGTCTTCCTCGTTCTTTGAGAAATTAGTATTGATGTAGCCCTGCATTCTTGCTCCATACTGTACATAGAAGTTCGATACAGTGATATTGCCTACTACTACAGAATTCGATAAGAATTCTCCGTTTCCGCCTATGTTGACTTCTCCCTTTATTTTTCCGTCAACTCTCGTGTTCTGTGCTGCTACATCACCTACAAGCAAAGTATCCTTATCCATAAGCAACGCACCCTTTGAGTTGATATTGCCCTTTATCTGGGCACCCTCTAGGAGAATGTCCGTTGCCTGGATGTCACCCTGAACAAAACCTGATACACCAACATTCTTTGTAGTATCAATTCTTCCCTTAACCTTACCGTTTAATTCAATGTTTTCAAAAGATTTAATATTTCCTTCGATTACGGTATTTCTTGTTATGATAGTAGTACCGACTTCCTCTTCTTCATAGAAACCCTGTCCTCCTGTACCGTCTCCTGCAGTGTTTTTAAAATCTTCCGTAAACTTTGCCGAATCAGCCTTAAAATTACCTGTAAAGGTAGACTGGTTTTCGCCACTGTATCCGGGCTTATCAAAAAACGCAGGTTCTTCGTTTCCGGAAGCTGCCTTTTCTGCTGTCTCCTGATTATATGTATTGTTAAACTGTTCGCTTTGCGCACTGCCGGCCGAAGGATCATGATTAAATGACTGGCTGAAGTCCTTATTTAATCTGTCTGCGCTCTGTTCTGTCCCTGCAGCCGCAGTATTCTGAGTTTCAGTCTTTAACTCTTCACTGTTCTTCTGCTTATCCTGAGAGCTGTCCAGACCCAGTATTTCTCTCATAGCCTGGCTAAAATTTCCTTTGTTACTCATGTTGGTGCCTCCGATAAATTAACTCGTAGTTTTTGTATACATTAAAAGGTTATCTGCTTAACTGACGGGCTCAATACGCCGAAACCATATCCGTTATCTTTGTAAAAGCTTATTATGTACTCCAGTGCTTCACATACAGCAGTATTTCCGTTGTCATGAATGAGTACAATGCATATGTCGGAATTTCCAGGCAGTTTTGTGCCGTTCCTGATCATGCTCTCCTTGGAAGCATTGGCAGAGCCGTTATCCGCACATACATTCCAGTCAAAATAAGTAAACCCTTTATTTTCAACAGCCGCAATTATCTCCTTATAGTTGCTGCTGTTATACCCGTTTATACTTCCTCCCGGGAAGCGTACAACTTCCGGTGCCTTTCCTGTTACAGTCGTTATTCTGTTATAGGATTCTTCAAAATCAGCCAAATAGCTTTCAACTGAAGCATATATCTTTTTATAACTGTAAGGCTCTGAAGTCAGTATTCCGATTTCATTGCCGCAGTCATAGGCCTCTTTTATAATCTCATCTGAGGTCTGCTCTTCATTTGTATTGAAAAAAAATGTTGCATTTACATCATTTTTCTTCAGAACCTCTAAAATACGGGAAGTGTTTTTTGAAGCACCGTCTTCAAAAGTCAGATACACCATTTTGTCTGACTGCGGCTGGGCAGATACTTCCTTTGTATCCGTACTGCCGACAGTATTTTCATCCTTCTCTGCAGCCACACCGCTATTTTCCTGAACATCGCCGGTCTTATCTGCTGCTTCCGTATATTCCTGACTTTGTAAAACTGTTTTCCCTCCGTCTGCATTTTTCGGGTCATTATCCCAGAAATTCAGTGCTTTACCTACTGCATAGGTAGTAACCGAAGCAAGAATAACAACTATAATTAAAGCAGCAGAAAGGATTAATCTCTTATAAAAAGCTACGCTTCTTTCTTTCATACATACTTTCCCTTATTCTAATTACAAACATACAATGGTATATTATCACAATTTAGGGCAGAAAACAAGATATGTTTTTATTCGGTCATAGCTTTATATTCATCCCTCATCTGATTGTATAAGGAAACCTTTTCATCATAATTAGCGCGCAGTTCATTATATTCATTCTGCTTCTGCGTAAACTGTTCTGCATATGCCGCATCTCCCGTCTGGTCGTACAGGCTGCTGATTTCGGCAATCTGTGCCGAGAGCTCCGAGAGCGTTGATTCCATATAGTCAAGTTCGCTGTCAAGGGCTTTTATCTGTGTCTGCAGTGACACAGCCTCATCACTGTTTGCTGCCGCTGCGCCTTTGCCGTCATCCGAGTCATTTGATCTCAGCATCTGAACTACTGAAATTCCCGTGATTGTTATGGCAACAACAATGATAATCGCCATAGCCTTCATGAGCTTTTTCATACTCTGTCTGTATTCGGCATTAAGAGCTTCAATCTTACTGTTAAGCTCAAGTTCATGTTCCCTCTGCATCTGTTCCATAACAGTTTTCAGTCTGACCGCTTCAGCTTCCGCTTCAGCCTCGTTTTCTTCAACCATTCGTTCAACATAAGGAATCTTCTCTTTTTCCTCATCCTCTGAAACAAGCTTCAGTTCATTATCAAGAACACCCTGTATAACCTCTTTATAATCAATGCCGATGCCCGGAGTTCTTTTTAAAAATTCCTCCTGAATCACATCTTTATAGTCCAGTACTTTTTTAACCGGACGTTTAAAGAACTGGTTTCTTCTGGTTTTCTGCAGTTCCTCAAGTTCCCCCAGCTCTGCAGGATGTGCAAGTCCGCTGCCCTCATCCATTGCAGGATTGCCCATAGAGCTTCCCACCGTATGCGGTGCCATGCGTGTCTTTTCATCCTGCTGAATAAGGGTGTTCAAGGTTTCGATTTCACCTGAAATGTAGTCGTCTTCAAACAGTTCGTTAAAAATTTGGCAAAGCTTAAGACTTTCATTGTAAAGTCCCGTGTTGCTCAGTATCTTTGAAACTACAATAAACTTCCCGGAAAACATCATTCTGAGTCTTGTGTTCATGGAATGATCCGCAGGTATGATATTTTCAACGATTCTGCGGAATTCGGGAAGGATATTCCCTATTATGTAGTTGTAAGCACTTGTAATTGCAAGCTTTTCTTCCATGGAAGTGGCATTTACACTTGTGACATTTGCAAGAAGAACATTGTTTACATACTCCGACTCCTTTACAAACCATCTTTCCATCTTCTCATACAAAAGATTCTGTATACGTGAGAAAGGCAGCTGAGGCTTTTCCACAAGGTTAAGTACGCTGTGAATATGTATAATCTCTTCCAGTTCAATCTTTCCGTTGTTTTTATTGACAATATCCCTGATTGGGAACAGTATGTTGTCCTTGAACTGGTTATATAGAAATGCCATCCTGTTGTTATCTATGGCTTCAATTTTATTTCCGCTGAAGAATGCCCAGAAGCGTCCCACAGAAACATTTAAAAGGCTGTTTATCAGGTTCAGGATAATGCCCCACTGTTCCGTCATGGTAAAGTTTCTGTCATATATGCATAAAAATATATACTGCGCCAGAAATGAGTTATAGTCAGTATTATTTACATCCCGGCTCTTGCTGAAGAACTCTATAAATTCAGACTTGTTTCCAAGATTCACTGCAATATCTGCATCTGAAAACCAGAAAAGCTTATAAACATAATTGTCTGCGTTTTCAAGAGCCCACTGCATTTCCTCCGATGTTCTTACAGGTGCTCCAAGCTTGGATTTATCAAATTTCGGCTTATAATCCTCCGGTGCAGCCTCCCATTCGGTATACAGCTGCTCCAGTTGTTCTCTTTCACAGAAAGTTGAAGCGCCCAGAATTCTGTACGGATTGTGGATAATCATATTAAAAGCATCGCCTAAATCTTCTTTTCCTGCCGGTTTTGACAGAAGGCTGTCGTATGCAGATTGTTTATTTGCCATGATTATTCAACCTTTCTTTTAAAAATCATCTTACCTTTAATTTTAAAATAATTTCAGTAAATATTCCATAAAAAGTTAGATTTTTTGATACTTTCCTTCGAATTTTTCAGCAATAAACTGTCTGAATTCCTGGACATTTATGTTGTCCATGTCCTTCTTCCTTACTATTGTTGCCATAGTCTTTGTGTAATAAAAAACAAAATACGGTCTCATCTCCAGCAGTCCGAAAAACTTACCGTAATCAAGCACGGATCTGCCCTCTGCCATAGTAGATTCCATAGTCATATAATTTTCAAAGAATTCAATAGTAGTAACGCTCCCAAAAACACCTGAATCATCTATGGAAATCTTTTTTCTGTAATTATACTCCACCTTAATCCACGCAATAACATATAAACAGGCAAACATAACTGCCCATGACACAAAAAAGGTTTTTATCCCAAATCCGAACTTCACAAGTGCCAGAAGAATAGCTCCTATAAGGGACATAACCGCAAGAAATCTGAGTGCCGACTTATTTCTTGTAAAGGTTGTAGTATATAAAAACTTCTTGTAATCCTCTTTTTCCATAACTGTTTCAATTCTGTAAAACGGTACCGGTGCCATATTTTCTGTTCCTTTCTTTTCCTTAACGCTTAAAGCAATGTTTTTATTTTTTTCTTGTATTTTTTATTATACAGTTTTGGTTTCATGTCATCAATAGTTTAAAATTTCCCACAGGACTTTTATGAAAAACACGACAAGCACAAAAATCATAATCGGACGCACAAATCTGCTTCCTTTTGAAATAAAAGCTTTCGAACCGAGATAATTTCCTGCAATGCCGAACAGACCTGCCGTAAGTCCCAGTCTGAAATTTACATTTCCGCTGTATATAAATACAGATAAAGCCGCTGTATTTGCGGCAAGGTTTATCGCTTTTGCAATACCGGCCGCATCCTGTAACGACATACCTGCGATTCCGGTAAGTAGCAGTATAAGAAAAGTTCCTGTTCCGGGTCCGTAAAATCCGTCATATATGCCTATGCAGAATGCTATAGGCAGGCTTATCAGGATTGTTATTCCATGTGAAAACTTTTTCCCCTTCTCATCTATGCTTTTTGCTTTTGTCACATAAAATGCCGTAGCGGGAAGCAATACCAGCATAATTATTTTAAATATATAATCATCAATAAAAAGTGCAATATTTGCCCCCAACGAAGAGCCTGCCAGTGCAAATATGATACAGAAAATTGCCTGTCTGAATTCTATAAATCCGTTTCTGGCAAATCTCCATGTTGTCAGCGAGGTTCCCATGACGCTGCTTACCTTATTTGTTCCTATGGCTGCGTGTACGGGAAGTCCCGAAATCATGTAAGCCGGCAGTGAGATAAGTCCGCCTCCTCCTGCTATGGCATCTACAAAGCCCGCAATCATAACTAAAGGGCATACTATTAAGTACTGTGTCAGATTCAAAATATCAAGTTCCATACAGCTATTCCGTTTCTTTTTTGTTTGTTAAATAAATTCCGATACATACCAAAAATAGCGAAATCAGACTTTTCATTCCAAAAGCCTGTGTGCTTTCTTCCGCAACAAACAGTGCAGACAGAAGCACTCCGAAAACAGGATTCATAAATCCAAAAATGGCAACCCTCGAAACAGGATTGTGATTCAGCAGTATTCCCCAGACTGAATACGCAACAGCGGAAATACAGGCAAGATAAGCCAGCATAGCCGCCCCCTGTACCGTAATAACGCTGAGCCTGCCTCCCATAGCAAATCCGGCAGCAATCATAATAATTCCGCCTGCGAAAAACTGATACCCGCTCAGTATCACAGGGTTTTCATACCTTGAATATTTTTTAATAAAAACCTGCGAGAAAGCATACGCGAGAGTAGATAACAAAATAAAGCCTTCTCCGTTAAGCGTAACGGCAGTATCTATTCCATTTTTTGTCATATTGATAAGTACAACTCCCGCAAACCCTACAGCACAGCCTGCGGTTTTCAAAAAAGTAATTTTCTCCTGTCTGAACAGCAGGCTAGATATAATAATGGCAAAGAATACATTCATAGCCTCAATAATCGAAGCTTTTACACCTGTTGTATTTGCCAGACCAACATAAAAAAACACATACTGTACCACCGTCTGTATCAGTGAAAGTTTAAAAATCATATGCCACGATTCTTTCTTTGGTATAAGAGCCTTTTGTGCCGCAGCACTTCCTATAATGACCGTCAGAACTCCCGCAATCGTAAACCTGACTCCTGCAAAAAGAATCTGTGCCGCCGTATCTGCCGCATCTATTTCGAAAAGATTATATCCTATTTTTATGCACGGGAAAGCACTCCCCCACAATCCGCAGCATAAAAGTGCACCTATGGACACCACCGCTGTTTTCTGAAGCCATTTTTCCTTATTCTCAAAATTCATATTCTGCCCTTTCCTTATAAGCGGTTTTTCCCCAATTCAAATACCATATATTTTAACATACAAATCGTTCATTATCAATTTTAGCTTCATACTTCCATATCCTTCCGCATATATTGTGTTATCGAACTCATAAAGAAATTCAAATAAATGAATAGGGCGGTGAAATAATAATGAAGGAATACATAGAAGAAAGAGCCTTGGAGCTTGCTCAGTACATCATAGATACCAATGCTACGGTGAGAGCTGCGGCAGCCAAGTTCAGGGTGAGCAAATCCACGGTTCATAAAGATATAACCGAACGCCTGCAGGAAATAAATCCTGCTCTGGCAGCAGAGGTAAAATCCGTTCTGGATAACAATAAAGCCGAAAGGCATCTGAGGGGCGGAATGGCAACAAAAGAGAAATATCTGCATGTGCGGGAACAATGAGCGTTTAAAAGCAGAAAAAACCGACAGTCCGGCGATATTTGCAGTACATACCTGTTCATATCGCAGTCTGTCGGTCATTTGTCATTTTTCTTTATTTAATTTCTGAAATTTATTTTGCTTCCTGATAGTTATTGTATAATCTGTATAGTAGGAGTATGCTCTGCTCTACGGTGCAGGAATTTTTCGGTTCAAGAGTTGTTGCTGAGGTACCTTCCATGATGCCGTTTGCCGCAAGCGTACCAACTCCCTCTTTTGCCCAGCCGGAAACCTTATCACGGTCTGAAAACTTTGTTAAATCTCCCTGCACAGGAGCAAGATTTACACCTGTGAGCTCATTTACACTTTTTACGGCTCTGGCAACCATTGTAGCAATCTGTTCACGGTTTGTGGTGCTGGAAGGAGCAAATTTTCCGTCTCCCACACCGTCTACTATGCCCAGATTGTAGGCAATTAAGATTTTGTCATTGCTTGTATCGGAAAAAGTACCTGCATCAGCAGATTCAAGTTCCTTTTCTACTATAACATCAACAGTCTGAACTACAAGCTCCGCAAACTGCTCTCTTGTGATTTTATCTTTATATCCCGGATTTCCTGTAAGTGCAGGTATAAGTCCAAGTTCCCTTGCCGCCTCAACGTCTTCTTTCGCCCAGCTTGAAACCTGCTCCTTCTGAAGGATTTCATCGCTGAATACCTTTGAGTTGTCAAGCTCAGTATAAGTAAACGCATAGGCATTTGAGCATACCAGACATGCACACAGGATACCCGCAGCGGCTCTTCTAAAAGTTCTTTTCATAATTCTTTCCTCCGTTTTTTTGCTTCAGTTATATTTAAGCACTTTTATTATGTATCCTCTTATTTAATAGCTTATACTATTTAGCAGGATTTAATGTTAATCCGAAATTTTCCTTTAGGAATTTTTCACCGTCATTGCCGGCAATAACATATCTGTTTCCGGATTGTGACTGCACTTCAGTCAAGCCCTTCGATTTTACAAAGCTGTCTCTTTCAGCCTTGCTTTCAAATTTTATCCATCCCAGAGTCTTATCACTTAATGTAAAGTTTGAAGTCAGGCCGCCCTTCTGACTCTTTCCTGCTCCCAGATTTATATCAAGAATATGCAACTGTGCTAAATATATCTCGCCGTTTTCCGAGTAATTACTTTTATATTTATCAGGGTCGTAGCTAAGAAGTGCATAATAGCCTTCCATTTTTTCATTTGTTGAATTTCCTATAGTATAATTGTAAAAAATACCATCATCGGCTGCATAGCCTTCATCAAAGAAAATACCCGTTTCAACTTCCTCAGTAAGTGCCATGGCAGCCACAGCAGCCTCATCTGTTTTAAAGAAGAAGTAAGGTGTATATGTAGTAACGGAACTTGCACCGTTAAACGGAAAATTTGCTACTATCTTTACAAGGTAAACCACATCTTCTCCCGCAAGGTTTATTTTTGTCTTTCCATCGTCAAGGTAGAAGCTGTCAAAGCCAAAATCAAAGCTTTCTCCCGGTTTAAGCTTATTTACAGCCGCACCTTCCATTTCATCTTCAAACCTGCCGTTTGACTGGAGTGCAAAGGACTGGTAATATCCGTTTTCTTCGTCATAAAAATTGCAGACATATTTGCTTCCGTCAAACTTATACGGTATTGCCCATACAGCTATTTCCAGATTTTCATTTGATGTATTTTTAAAAACCAGTTTCGTATCAGCGGTAATGGCATTATATCCGCTGCAGGTATCCACATCAGGCGCCTCTTCAGGCCTGCTCTGCGGAGAATATCCGCTTCCGTCCCAAAACTCACCTGTCTCATACAGGGTAATCGGACTGCAGGTAACATAAGCTTCTGTTCCGTATTTTTCTTCATCCGTAGTATAGATACTGAAACATGACTTAATATATGCAGCGGTGTCTGAGCTTCCGGCTTCCGAATAAGCAAATGTACACGAAAGCCCCGCTGTCATAACCATAACAATAGCCAACATAATTGCAAAATTTTTTTTCATAGCTGCATTTTCCTTTCTTCTCCTGCATTTAATAAGCTTAAACGCTGTATATGGCTATTATTATACACTAAATTTTCACAATATTGCAACAATCAGATTTGCATTCTGACCTGCTTTAAGTTTTGTATCCTCCTTCAGCATACATTTTACCTTTACCGTTTCCTGATTTCTGTTTGTATTATTTGTATAGTCCTCAGAAGCGTACTGACTCTTGACATCCATATAGCATATCTTTGCCTTTTCAGTAATGTCCTTTCCCTTTATCACAACCTCCTGTCCATATTCAAGCTTCTGCAGGTATTTAATCGGAACATAACCTACCCAGTAGTTTTCAGATTCAACGGCAATGTCCACAGCAGGGCTTCCCACAGAAGCAACACCGCCCTTTCGGTAAGACAGGCTAAGAATCCTTCCGTCATTTTCCGCTCTTATTGTATACTTCTCCAGATCGTTTTTTGATTTATCCAAATCTGCAGTTGCCTGCACAAGACTTGCTTTTGCTATTTCAATCTGGCTGTCATTGCCCTGAGCTCCCTGATTCAGACTAAGCTGCTGTTCTGCACTGTTAAGCTGTGCGAGTGCTGATTTGTAATTGTTTTCTGCCAGAGTGAGCTGATGTTCAGCTTCACGCAGACTTTCCTCAGATACTGCCCCGGCATCATAGAGAGTCTTTGCATCCTCATACTGCTCCCTGAGTCTGGCAGCCTTTTCTCTTGCACTTTCACAGCTTTCACGCATAACCGTAACCTGATTATAGCTCTGCATAATAATCTCATAATCCCATGCACCTTCAAGCTGTGCAAGCGCACTCTGCTGTTTTATAAGATTCTGCTCCTGCTGCTGTATTTTATATCTTGCATCAGTATCATCTATAACAATCAGAATGTCACCTTTTTTTACTTCCTGCCCAAGTGAAACAGGCACATCCTTTACCGTACCTGCCGCCTCACAGTATAAGGAAACAACTTCAGTTTCAATAAAGCCTTCCACTTTCTTGTCTCCGGTCTGAAATGCGAACACAGCCGCAACAATGACAATCAGTACTGCAGCCAATGCAACTTTCTTTCTCATCTGATTTCCTCCTATAACCGGCGATACTTTTTCAGCACTTTTGTATTTAAAATCATAAACACCGCTGAAAATCCAACCAGCACCGCTATATCACAAAAAATATCTTCAATGCCCATGCCTTTAATCATAATTTTGCCGAGAGCATCGGCAACATAATAAAGCGGCATAAATCTTCCGATAACCATAAGTCCCTCCGATATGTCGAACAGCCCTGAAAAAAATACCTGAGGCACTATAATAATAGGGATAAACTGTATCATCTGAAATTCGTTCTTTGCCATTGTTGAAATCAGTATTCCCAACGTAAGTGCCGTAACCGCCGCAAGAAGGACAACAAGAAGTACAAGAAAAAAGTTTCCTATCATCATAATGCGGAGCACATAAACACAATAAGATGCGATAATGACCGATTGCACCGTTACAAGTATTCCGAAGCCCGCCACATATCCAACTACTATCTGCCATCGTTTTATAGGAGTGGAAAGCAGCTTTTCAAGGGTTCCGCTGGTTCTTTCCTGCAAAAACGAAATACCGGCTATCAGAAAGACAAAGAAAAAAACTATAAATCCAATAAGTACCGAACCAAAATTATCGAACATGCCCAGTCCCTCATATCCGTATATATACTCAACATCTATCGTATCCGCCGATGCAGGATTTAAGTTCAGCTTTGCAGACTTTATCAGATTGAGTGTCTGGGAGGTGTCACTCGAATTACTCCCATCAATCAGGACTTCCATTTTATTATTTTCTAAAGTCAGTGCCGCATTGATTTCTCCTCTTTCAAGCGCATTGTAAGCCTCAGCCTCGGTCATTCTCATGACCCTTACTTCCTCCTCTTCCAGACTCTCTATATAGTCAATCGGACAGTTTACCGCAGCAACACTTATATTTACTGTGCTGTCTGCCAATATAAAATATATCAGTGTCAGAAGAAAAACCGGTGCTCCGAAGATTAAAGCCAAGGTTCTTCGGTCATTTTTCATCTGCCTCAGAATACGCTTCACAACAGCTCTAATCATCTGCGTCATCACCTCCGTACTTTATAAAAGCCTCTTCTATGCTTGCCGAATCTGTTATTTCTTCAAGCTTTTCAGGGGTGTCCACCGCAAGCAGCCTGCCTCCCCGAAGCATGGCAAGCCTGTCACACTTTTCAGCTTCATCCATCACATGCGTTGTAAGAATAATAGTTGTGCCCTGTTCAGAAATCCTTTTCAGCTGTTTCCATATTTTCTGTCTCAGCAAAGGGTCTATTCCAACAGTAGGCTCATCCAGAATGAGAATCTCAGGTTCGTGAAGCAGTGCTGCCGCAAGCGACAGCCTGCGCTTCATTCCACCCGAGTATTTTTCTGCCGCCATATCCTTCTTGTCCGCAAGGTCTACTAAACTCAGGCATTTTTCTATACGCTCCGACAGGACTCTTCCTCTCAGACCATACAGTTCTCCGAAAAATTCCAGATTTTCTTTTGCGGTCATTACTGTGTACAGTGCATCCCCCTGAGCCATATATCCTATTTTACTCATCATGGCGAGCTGCGGCATTTTTTCGCCAAGCACTTCAACTGTTCCCGAAGA
>JBJETA010000098.1:0-2726 GCA_051883075.1 Anaerovoracaceae bacterium | reverse complement strand
CCTCTTTTTTGGTCTCTCCAGCGAAGATTTTCTGTATGTACAAACTCTTCAAGAGTCATCTGAAATTCTTTCTTTACTTCCTCGTCCAGATCATAGAAACTATACCCCAGTTCTTTGGCAAGCATTGTTCCAATTGTACTTTTGCCAACATTACTTATTCCGAAAAGAAGTATCTTCATTCAACCACTTCCCCTCTGACAAAAGCTAAGATTTCTTCATAGCTTTTGTCACTATTTATAACCGCATTCATTAATTCTTCCTTGCGCAGTTCATTACGCATTTTTACAAGCTCCGCAAGAGCATCCTTTTCTGCTTCATATCTGGCTTTGGCCTTCTCCAGTGCCTCTTTCTGCTGTTCGATTTTTACATCAAGTTTGTCTGCGCTCACTCTGGATTTATATTTTCTTGCCATTATGATTTCCTCCCGTTAATCTTAACCTTAAGAACTTTTGGATTCAGTTCATTGCTGATTTGTTCCGTTTTTCTTTTGATATAATTCGCATCAATACCAAATGCCTTTAGTATCGTTTTCTGGTTTGCTGTTACAGCATGATCCAGGCGATAAACACCATCCGCCTGCCGTATCATCTCTATTTTCTCAAGTTCCCTGATTGCTGCAGGTACATTCATAAAGTTTGGAGAACTGAGCAGTTTTTCTTCCTCATCCTTAAGCTTTGTATACATGCGGTTCCTGATAATCAGCGCAACAAATGCAATCAGCATTTTCCCTTCCAGTGCATCTCCGGTATAAACCCTCATACTCCTGTTACCTAAGAATGTCTTATCTGCCTTGAATAACTTTTCAGAAGCATCCCGGCTCTTATACAGTTCAAGCGCTTCCTTCGCCTTCATATTTTCTGAAGTGATAATACAGAAATAACCACACATTTTCAGTTCTTCTTCAATAACAGAACTCTTTTCTATAGCACACACAAAGCACTGGTCTTCCTGACCCTCATGATAATATTCAAGGCTGAAATACTTTTCATATGATTTATCAAGTACAACAGGCTGCCCTTCCAGTTTCTTAAAATAAGCGGCAAGCTTGTCTATCTTTTGTTCCAGCTGTTCCCTCTCAGCAGCTGCCTTGCTATAGCTGTAATAAATGTGCAGATATCTGTTTCTTTCGTCCGATGGAAAAACAATTCGTTCCACAGTGGTTCCATTTACGCCAAAGCGTCTTATTGTATACTGCCTGCTGTCTTCAAACGTGCCCCTGACTTCTTTGACAGCATCATTAACAAGAGCTTTCATGCCCTTTACCATGATTACAAAATCATAGCCACATTTATCCATATATTTGATATTTTCACGACTGAAATAACCGCGGTCGAGAATAAATCCTGCATTCTTATATCCATAAGCCCTGGCTTTATCCAGCATGCACTGAAGCTGTGATACATCCACAATACTTCCGGGATAATCCTCATAGAAGAGAGGCTCTCTGTTATTACAGTCATAAGCAATGGAATAATTAAAAACCGGCAGTCCCTTATCTTCCTTGGCATGACCGTATTCAACAAGTTCAATGTCTCCGGCCTGGCAATTCTTATTGGTAGAATCGTAAGATATATATATCTTGTCCTTATTCTTCTTTAATGCATTCCATTCATTCTGAAATTCCACAGAATCATCAACAGAAATCTGTCCGATAAACTCAGATACCGTTGAATCACTGTATATTTTATAGCCGGGTGTAAAAAGCGGATGATTATAAGCATAATCAGGATAATACTGCCCGGCATTATTTTCTGTTGTCAGATAGTAGGATACCAGGTCAAGAAATAAGCCTGCCCCCCTTCCATCGTTATAAATGGATGACACGATGTTTTCCACCATACTTTCCATCATCAGTTTTTCTATAACCATAAAGGTTCCAATTCTAAGGCAGCTGCTCCGCTCATCCCGTCCCTCATCCGCAGGAAGCTCCGCGTCAGGAAAATATTTCATAAAGTTCGGATTAGGATACATCATGGTATCATCATCTTCACACTTTTTTCCTATCGTGGTTCTCTTGGGAATGTTGTATTTCTTGTCCGGCTTATATACCCTGTCATACTCATAATTAATGTATGTTACACCCTTTATGGTACGCTCAAAAATCTTTCCTTTTTCCTCAGGAATCTTAACCAAAAAATCATAATACATAGTTGTTTCTCACTCAATTATTAAGTATGTATACCTACTCAATAATTATAGCAAGAAACGGGCAGAAAATCAAGAAAAATCGCTGATTTTCTGCCCGTTTTAAGCACTCATTTTCGATTGAGTGTCAACTTCTACTGGAAGTTAAGATATATGCGCTTGTCAATAACAGGGAGAGTCTTATGAAAACCGCAATTGTAACCGATACGAACAGCGGAATAACAGTGGAACCATGTGGGTATCAACGCTGCAGGTATTGGAGTCTCTGTAATTACATCACGCCCGGTATATCCATCTATCAGAATTAATAAATAGTATCGGAGGGAATCATGGATAAAATTTACTTAACAATACGGAAAATAACGGTCGCACCGATTTTGGCAGCAATTATGTTGACTGCTTTCTTTATTTTTACGGTTTCCTCATATACTTTTGTTCGAGTTTTCCACCACAAATCAGGCGATTTGCCCACGCAAAATAAGGAATCACCTCTGTTCGGACAAGCTCCATCCTGCCTTTCCAAAACCCTTCTGCCACAATAAAATTTCGCGATGAAACAGGTCTGTTTGTCATAATATCCC
>JBJETA010000097.1:0-2728 GCA_051883075.1 Anaerovoracaceae bacterium | reverse complement strand
TTAAAGAAATAGAGCTTTTATAAGTCATATAAGAAAATGGCGGGAAAGAGAAAAATATATTCTCTTTATCCCGTCTTTTTTATTGTTCGTAAGTTAGTTTCTTAAAAACAGGTTTAAAGTATTGACAGGCTAATGATTATTAGCTAAAATAAGGCTAACGGTTATTAGCTAAATTGAAACGAGAAGATTTTCCGGGACAAGAGAAACTGAAATGAAGAAATATAAGCATATGAAAGGGGATAGTATGAAAAAAACAGATACAAAAGAACGAATACTGGACGGAGCATTAAAGCTTTTTGCACAGAAAGGCTATGAGGCTGTCGGAGTTGCGGAAATTGCAGAAGAAGCAGGCATCAAAGCTCCTTCTCTTTATAAACACTATAAAAACAAAAGAGCCATATTTGACAGCATTATTGAGAGGGTAAATAAGATGGATAGTGAAAAGGCAAGGGAAAATGAAATGCCGGAGCAGGACATAGCGGAGGATGCCGAAAGCTATAAAAATGTCCAGGTTGAAAAGATAAAGGAGTATACAAAGGACATGTTTCTGCACTGGACGGAAGAAGAGTTTTCAAGCCGTTTCAGGAAAATGCTGGCTCTGGAACAGTATAAAAGTCAGGAGATGTCAGAGCTTTATCAGAACTATATAGCAGGAGGTCCCGTGAAATATATGGCAGATATTTTTGCGGAAATGACCGGCTCAGAAGATGACGCTTTGCAGGCAGCACTTGAGTTTTACGGACCGATGTATCTTTTATACAGCATATATGACGGTACGCCTGACATTAACAGGGTTATGCCGTTGCTTGAAAAGCATATTGATAAGTTTTTAAAACAGATGGAACAATCAGGAGAAAAGAAATGAATACAAAAATGAAAAAATATGGATTAAATGACAGGTTTTCAGCCCTTGCCTCAATGCATGAAAATCTGACGGTGGGCAGAATTCTTTTGCAGGAGAAAGGATTGTATCGTCTGGCAACAGAAGAAGGGGAATGCCTTGCTGAAGTTTCAGGCAAATTTCGTTATAACGCAAAGACTGTATCGGAGTTCCCTGCTGTAGGCGATTTTGTAATGATTGAAAGAAATGATTACGGAAATGCTGTTATACACCACATACTTGAACGCAAAAGCAGCTTTATGAGAAAGGCTGCGGGGGAAAGCAGGCAGGAGCAGATTGTTGCAGCCAATATTGATATTGCGTTTATCTGCATGTCCCTTAACAATGACTACAATCTCAGAAGACTGGAACGCTATCTTTCTATTGCCTGGGACAGCGGCGCAACTCCCGTAATTGTGCTGACCAAATCAGATTTGTGTGATGATGTGGAAAATAAGCTGCTGGAGATAGAAAATATTGCATTTGGTGTAGATATACTCATAACAACGGCAGCTGAAAAGGACGGCTATATGCAGATTCTTCCTTATATCACAGAGGGAAAGACGGTTGCCTTTATGGGCTCGTCAGGTGTTGGAAAATCAACACTTATTAACTGCCTGCTCGGGGAGGAAAGGATACAGACAAACGGCCTTCGCAATGATGACAAGGGAAGACATACGACAACACATCGTGAAATGATTTTGCTCCCGCATGGCGGCATTGTTATTGATACGCCGGGTATGAGGGAGCTTGGTATGTGGGATTCTGAGGAAGGTATCGTACATACCTTCAGTGATATAGAAGAATTGGCGCTGCAGTGCAGGTTCAATGACTGTACCCATTCCGGAGAAAAAGGCTGTGCCATAGCCGGGGCGCTTGAAAGCGGGGAACTTTCGGAAGAACGATGGCAGTCATATCTGAAATTAAAGGCTGAAAACGATTTTGCCGCTGACAGCAGCAGCTATCTTGCGGCAAAAGAGAGTAAATTTAAAGAAATTGCGAAAATAAACAAAAAGAACCGCAAAAGATAAGGAGGATAGAAATCATGAAATATATTTTAAGTAAAAAATACGATACACCTGAATTTATGACAAAAATAATGGGACCAAATCCTATTAAATTGGAAGAGGAACTGCTTGCAGACTGCAATATTCCTAAAAATGCCGTTGTATGTGACCTTGGAAGCGGACAGGGTCTTACTTCAGTTTTTCTTGCAAAGGAATTCGGTTTTAAGGTTTATGCCGCTGACCTATGGAGTGAGCCGGAGGAAAACCGAAAATTCTTCCGTGAAATGGGTCTTGATGATGAACAGATTATACCCGTAAAAGCCGACGCAACGGATTTGCCCTTTGAAAAAGAATTTTTTGATGCGGTTATCAGTACCGATTCATATAATTATTTCGGACGGGATCCTGAGTATCTTGACAGCAAACTGCTTCCATATGTAAAAAGCGGCGGCTATATTTATATAACCGTGCCCGGCATGAAAAAAGACTGTCACGACAATCTTCCTGAGGAACTTCTTTTATCGTGGACACCTGAACAGATGGACTATATGCACGATGTATGGTATTGGACTGAAATGGTGAAAAAGTGCAGCGAGGCAGAGATTATTGAGGTTTCTGAAATGGAATCAAATGAAGAAGTATGGGAAGACTGGCTGAAACAGGAAAATGAGTACGCAGTAGGCGACCGCAGGGCCATGGAAGCCGGCGGTGGAAGGTACCTGAACTTTATAAAAATTGTTTTAAGGAAAAAATAAATAACCGGTAGGGATGGCAGATAAGATTGTCTTGATTTAGGAAACAGCATGACGTAAAATTATGTTAAATAATAATGAGAGTTATA
>JBJETA010000096.1:0-2750 GCA_051883075.1 Anaerovoracaceae bacterium | reverse complement strand
GTGAAACTGCCTTTACAGGATTTGCAAGGATTTCTTCAAAAGAAGCTCCGCCTACAACCGCAGCAGCATCTTCAAACTTTTCTGATGCTGCAGTATTAAGATATCCGCACATGATATATCCGTGTTTGCAAAGAAGCACTAACATATTTGGATGGCCTTCGCCGCCGGGTGACTGGATAGCAATACCCTGAACAGCCTGACCGTTTACGTTTAACATTTCAATCTTTATCATCTCTTTACGCTTCCTTTCTCTTTTTCGGCCCGTGATGCAACATATACGCCGTTTAAAACGCAGCCGCAATCGGGTCCGATAAACTAACTTAAGTATAACAGCATTGTATGAAGAAAGACAAGGGATATTTCGGACATAGTTTATAGTAACTTACATCCTTTTTGAATAAATACAGCAGGCTGTTGTAAAAAGAAGGTATACCTGCTGAAAGTAGAGTGATTCTACTATAGGTAGCTTCATTTTTTTCATATACTGTGCAATAATAAAAGCATAAAAGGAAAGCCGGTTTAAATCTGTAAACTCTTTTGCAAAAGAAAACAGACCTCAAAAAGAAAGGACAAAGCGATATGGAACAAGCAAAAATCGGAAAGTTCATAGCAAGTATGAGAAAAAATAAAAATATGACCCAGAGGGAACTTGCGGAAAAGCTGGGACTAAGTGACAAAGCAGTTTCCAAATGGGAAACAGGGAATGGACTGCCCGACACAGGAAGTATGATAGAACTGTGCCGTATTTTGGGCATAAGTGTAAATGATCTGCTTTCGGGAGAATGCCTTTCAACAGAAGAATACAGTAAAAGAGCGGAGGAGAATATGATGAGGCTTATTGAAGAAACAAATGAAGTGAAAAAGAAAAATGAAAACAGCACACTGGTATCGGCAGTGGGATGTGCTGTTTTGATAATCCTGTTTATTTTAATTGCCGTTTTATCAGGCGGTTCAGGTGTGTTTGTGAGGATTTTTGATATTGTGCCAATAGTTATGATATTTTCGGTATGTGCAATCATGCTCATAATATCACGTTTGACAGGCGACTTTGTTACAGCAATAAAATATTTCTGGGGACTGGAAAAAGAGCTTTCGGAGATTCAGATTGGAAAGGCACTAATAGCAGTAAAAACCGTAGTGTATGCGTCTACGGCAACGGCACTGACGGAAACCTTCCTATCAGGGATTCTTGTGCTGATGGTTACAGAACTTCAGAAAATAGGGCCGTACATAGCTATCGTAATGATTTCACTGCTATATAGCACGATTGTTGCTTTTGCAATGCTGCCAACATATATCAAACTGAAAAAGGCACAGATTGAAAGGAGAGAGCTTTACTAAAGGAACAACAGAATAAAAAGAATTCTTTACAGCACAAAAAAATTGATGTATTATCAAAAGGTATATTACAAATTTAACAAAGGCTGGGGGTGCCGGATATATCCGGCTGAGAATGTGACAGCACTAAACCCTTTGAACCTGATATGGTTAGTACCATCGCAAGGAAAGCTTTACATATTTTGTGCAGCAGCATACAAACAAAAAGCATTCCGCAAGGAGTGCTTTTTTAGATGTATGAATGATGCGGAAAAATGTATCTTAGCTTCAGGGCAATCAGCAGACAGATAAACAGGCAAATAAAGACAGATATGAAAGATAGAAATGACAGGAAAAAAAGAATATTTGCATCAGCTTTGACATTTGGCGGAATCCTGGTGATTTGGGAGCTGGCTGTACGGCTTGCGGACATTCCCTTGTATATAATGCCGGCACCGACAGATATATGCAGGGCACTGGTTTCCGAAAGAGAACTGCTGCTTTTCCACAGCATAGTAACATTAAAGGAAACTTTTGCGGGCATAATTATTGCACTGGTTCTCGCTGTGATACTGGCGGTTCTTATGGACCGGTTCGGACTGTTTAACATGGCGGTATATCCGATACTGGTGGTGAGCCCGACTGTACCTGTGATTGTGCTGGCACCGATTTTTATTATCTGTTTCGGCTTCGGCATGCTGCCGAAGATTCTGATGGTTGTGCTGATGTGCTTTTTCCCGATAGTAATAAGCTTTACTGACGGCATGCGGCAGACTGATGAAAATCAGGTCAATCTGGTGAAACTGTTTGGTGCGGGTACTTTGAAGGTTTATACTCTTGTGAAAATCCCATCGGCGTTACCGGGGCTGTTTTCAGGCATGAAAGTAGCGGCAACCTACAGCATAACGGGGGCGGTTGTCGGAGAATGGCTGGCATCAAACAGCGGACTCGGATACTACATGCTTCGTGCAAAAAACAGCTTTGCTATTGATGAAGTCTTTGCATGTGTGGCAGTTGTAATTTTGTTAAGTTTGGCAATGAACGGATTAGTGCGAATGCTGCAGTTTGTCTGCATGCCTCATCTCAAGGAAAAGACCTGCTAAGCCGTTCTGTAAAAACGATGTCGAAACATATTGAAAATACTCAAACAATGTTAATTGTAAATTGACGATGTGTGTTGGAAAAGAGGTAGAAAATGAGAAAAAAGTTGTTAGTTTTAAGTCTTATTGCGGTATTGGTTCTTTCTTTAGCAGCCTGTGCAGGTTCAGAAAAAAATCAGCACAATGGAAAGAAGCTGGAAAAAGTTACGGTTGTACTTGACTATATACCGAATACAAATCATACGGGTATATATGCGGCAAAGGCTTTAGGATATTATGAAGAAGCAGGACTTGATGTGGAAATCGTAGAACCTACGGATGGTGTGACGAATA
>JBJETA010000095.1:0-12412 GCA_051883075.1 Anaerovoracaceae bacterium | reverse complement strand
GGAAAGGGAGATTTCGGCATAAGCTTCCAGGAGGATGTGACTTATGCCCTGACCATGGAAGATCCGCTTCCTATAAAAGCAATAGCTGCAATCATACAGCACAACACTTCCGGTTTTGGCAGCTATGTGGGAAAGAACATTAAATCACCTGCTGATTTTGAAGGAAAGACTTATTCGGGATGGGGCTCCCCTGCCGAGGAAGCAATACTGAAAACTCTTATGGAAAAAGATGGTGGGGATTTCAGTAAACTTAATATTATTGTGGCAGATAACATGGATTACAGCATGCTGAAAGAAGATATAGATGTAAGATGGATTTACTGGGCATGGGACGGCATTGCCGCAGAGAGAATCGGTATAGACCTTAACTACATGGAAATCAGGGATTTTGATGAAAGACTGGATTATTACACTCCTGTCATTGTAGCTAACACGAAAACCCTGGAAGAAAGACCGGAGATGGTTAAGGCATTTCTTGCTGCAACTTCAAAAGGATATACTTATGCCGTAGAGAATCCTGATGACGCGGCAGAAATACTTTATGAAGCTGTAGGAACTTACGATCTGGATATGCTTAAAGAATCGCAGGCATATCTTGCGGATAAATACATGGAAGATGTGGAACAATGGGGAATAATGAAGGATTCCGTATGGAACAGATATACTGACTTCATGGTTGAAAACGGTCTGATTGAGAATGCTATTCCGGCGGACAAGTGCTATACAAACGAATTTCTGCCTGAGAAATAATCCGGATAAAAAGAACGGGAGCTATATTTATGAAACTAAAAGCTGAAAATATCAGTTGCTCGTTTGACGGCTGTGTTATACTTAAAAAAATGAATCTGGAGATTGCCGAAGGTGAATTTGTAAGCATACTTGGCCCTTCGGGCTGCGGCAAATCCACGCTTCTTAACATTATTTCGGGAACAAAAAGTGCGGACAGCGGAAATGTTTATGTGGACGGTGAAGAAGTGCGGGGCATATCAGGGCATTTTGCATATATGCCGCAGCAGGACCTTCTTTTTCCATGGAAAAACATCCTTGATAATGTCTGCTTATATGGGAGCATCCACGGAGGAAAAAAGGAAGCAAGGGAAAAGGCCCTTGCAAACTTTGAAAGGTTTGGACTGCATGGTTATGAGTACAGCTTTCCGGGTCAGTTGTCCGGCGGAATGCGCCAGCGTGCGGCTTTTCTGCGTACAGCTTTGTGCGATGCGGATATACTGTTGCTGGATGAGCCTTTCGGGGCACTGGATGTTATTACAAGAGGACAGATGCAGGACTGGCTTCTTGATATCAGAAAGGAATTGAACAGAACCATTATTTTTGTTACGCATGATATAGATGAAGCGGTTTATCTTTCAGACAGGATTCTTGTCTTGTCAGGCAGGCCGGCGTTTATTAAAGAAGAAGTATGTGTGCAGGAGGAACACCGTTCTAAAGAGTGGCTTTTCAGACAGAACGGGCTTCGTCAGCATATTTATGATGTATTGAATAGTTGAAAAATCTAAGAATAAGAAGGAGAATTGGGAAATGCAGGGGATTTATAATCTGGAGAAGTTGAAGCAGCTTATATTGGGGATGGTGGTTTGTGCTGCCGGAAATATTGTTATCAATGTGTCGGGGGATGCAGTCCCTTTGAATGCTGCTGGGTATATTGTGCAATTTGTGGGATATGCTTTGCAGATTTTGGCATTGAAGGAGACAAAAGCTTACAGCGAAAGACTGGAAAAAGCGTATAAATATTGTCTGGCATTAGCCGTTATTGAATGCGCTGTCATTACAACGGCCGTAATTGAAGCGGTATTTGAAATATCAGCTCATGTGGGAGAATTGATTCTCTTTGCAATAATGACAGGTTTTTTAATCGTAGGAGGTGCTTGTCTTTATGCAAATGTGGCTTTTTGCTATAACCTTATCATGGGGCTTGCTGACTTGATGAAAGGCGTAGGAGAGACCGGAGAAGAAGAAAAAATGCGGGCTTTCTGGTATAAGTATATATGGATAGCAATAGGAACTCTGGGATGTGGTCTGTTTCTGACTATGATATTTCAAATGGCAGGTATTTTTGTTCTTTTATTTGCATTTATTGCAGTGATAGTGTTAGATATAATACTGCTTACAAAAATCTATAAAACATATACGCTTGTTCACGGAAAGGAAATTCTAATAAATAACTCAGCAAATGTAACAGATGAAATCGGTATTTGACAAATATAGTAATAATATAGTAATATTTTGCATATAACGGCAAAAAAAGTTTGATGATATGGCACAACGAAATGTTACAGGCTGATTTTATTAGGAGGAAAGAAAATTGAAGGATAAAGATTTCTACTCTATCGGTGAAGTAAGCAAGATTTGCAATATATCGGCTAAGGCTTTGAGATTCTATGATAAGATAGGCATAATTTCTCCTGACAAAGTTTGTGAGGAAAACGGTTACAGATATTACAGCAGGAAAACCCTTCTGTCACTGCCTGTTATAAAGTATTATAAGCAGATGGGTTTTAAGCTTGAAGAAATGAGAGAAGTGCTTGAAGGAGAGTCATATGCTGTTACGGAAAGACAGTTCAGAAAGAAAATAGATGAGCTGAAAGAGATGGAAGAAAACATCCATAACAGTTATGTATCTGTAAAGGACTGGTACGATCTGGTGCTTGAAGCCCAGCTCGTTCTGGAAAATGATGTACATGAGGTTGCGGTTAAGTTTATGGAACCTACAGTGTACTGCTTTATGGAACAGGATTTTAATTATAATTACAGAGAGTCAATTATTAACATTGACTGGACAAATTATCTGGAAAGTATAAACAATGAAATAACCGGTGCGGTTGTGCTGCATTTTCCGTCATTAAAAGACAAAATGAACGGAACGGCAAAAAAGGTCGATATCATGCAGAAGCCTATACTGGAGTATAAAAAGGAACAGGTTATCAAGGTTGGCGGTTATATGGTGGCTACCTGCTATCATATAGGAAGCCCCGATAAAATTGAAAGCGCATACGAAAAGATAGTAAAATGGACGGAAGCAAACGGATATGAGTGTGCGGAAGACTGTTACGAAAGATATGTTACGGACTATTGGACCATAAAAAATGAGGAACAGTTTGTAACTGAAGTCAGTGTAAGGATTACAAGAAAATAGAATATTTATAACAAAATTATACAAAAAACATTCTGCTTAGTGGAATGTTTTTTTGTGTTTAAAGCAACATTTAAATAGAAAATAAAAAAATAAGAACAAAATAGTCATGCGTTAAAGGGGTAGTGGAGATACGGCAAGTTCCTGTGAAAATTAAGGCGTGCAGTGGGTTAATAAAAGAAAATCAATCTTTTTCGAATAATAAAAAAACGAAATATATGGCAAATTTCGAATTATCGAAAAATTAAGATTAAATTAAGTTGACATTCCTCTAAAGGGTAAACATTATAATTATTTTGTTAAATTTATGCAAATAAGGAGGAAGATGATGAAGATCAAAACAGGACTAATCCTGGCAGTAGGTTTGTTGGCTGTTCTGCTTATGGCAGTCCCTGTCTTTGCGGCAGAGGGCGGAGTTGTAAAGGGCAGCACACCGATTGACCAGGGAATGGCAAACAATGCCGAAGATATCACTATTTACAATAGCAAGATAGCGGCATCTTTTGCAGTAGGCACATCAAATTACTGGAATATGACAAAGGGAAGTATCCTGGACATTGCTAAGATGAAGGGAACTGACAGCTCCGGGAACCCTGTTTTCGGCGTGGATCTGGTAAATGATGTAGAGTTTCTGAACAATTACTGGACAGCTACAGATGCTTACAAGGGGACAGATCTTCTGGAAGATGACGTAAAGGTCACTTACAAAGAAAATTCTGACAGCATTGAAGTGATTGCAAAGACCAGATATTACAAGGAAGGTCATGACAAGCCGCTTAACGTAACCATAAGATATATTCTTGAAGACGGAAAAGATTATATCAGGATGATTACAACTATGGAAAATCCTGCGGGAAATCAGGCTTATGAAGAAATGAATGCCGGATATTCAATTTCAACACTTGCGGCAAATATGTACGGACCTTTCGGTTTTTATCCTGATGTAAAGGTTACCGGCATAAGAATCGGAAGCGACCCGCGTATAAACGAGCCTATGGCTAATTTTGTGGCAACTTACGGACAGGAGTCATACGATGCAACTTACTGTGTGTCTGTTTCTCTTGACGGTGCCGATACATATAAAGGCTCGTCCGGATATAAGGATCTTTATAAAAGAGTAACTGTTGAAGGAGGAAAGACGGTTACTTTTGAAGGAGAAATGCTTGTTTCGGATACAGCTTCAACAACACCTGTCATTGAACGCAATATTGAGAAGGCAGGTATGAAAGCGGATACAATCACAGGAAAGGTTACTGATGACAAGGGCAATGCTGTTAAGAATGCTTTCGTAATCATATATAAAGAAGGCGCTTACGTCGCAAATGACAATGCTACTGTTGTGAAAACAGAGTCGGCACCGCTGGCATGGACTATGACTGACGAACAGGGAGAGTACTCATTCAAACTTCCTGACGGAAACTACAGTATTCATGCGGAAGCTTTGGGAAAGACTCCTTCAAAATCAGGTGCGGCAGTTATAAAAGACGGAGCTTCAGATGTAAAAACATTGAACTTTGAACTGCAGGCAGGAGCACACGCAACACTGAAAGTAAAAGACCAGACAGGAAAAAATATTCCTGCAAGAATAGATGTGAAATCATCTGCACCTACGGATATAAAACTTCTGGGAAGCGCAGTATATTTTACAAATCTGGTAAACGGTGAATATGTGGCAGACTTTGATGTACCGGCAGGAACTTTTGAATTTACGGCTTCATACGGTGCTGATTACGAATCAAAGAAAGCTACCATAAGTGATATAAAAATCGGATCAGGCGAGACTTATGTAAATACTAAGGATCTCGTAATTGAGGAAATTGTAAATCCTAGATTAAGAGACTGGTATAACATGGACAACCATCAGCATTCAAGCCTTGGTGACGGCGCTACTCCGATAGATCAGCTTTTTATCGCACAGGTTTGTGCAAAACTTGACTTCAATCTTGTTTCAGACCATGATTCGGTGCAGAACGACGAAGAAATGGTAAAGCTGGCTGAAGCAGCGGGAAGACCTGTAATACCTAGCCTTGAAGTTTCACCGGGCTGGGGACACTGGGGCATACTCAATGTAGATTATTCAAATGCCGACAAAGAAGCGACACCTATAAATCCGGGTTCAAAGCCGGGAGAAATCATAGCAAAAGGACATGCTATGGAAGCGGTAGTAGTTGTAAACCACCCTTATACGGATTACGGATTCTTCCTGAACAGGGCAGGTGTAATAGGCGGAAATGAAGCGGCGGCAGAAAAGTTTGACCTGATTGAACTTCAGTCAACTATGAACCTCGCAGATTCAAGCAATATGGATGCCAGAGCACTGGCAGATGCCATGAATGTTTATTGGAATAATGGGGAAAAGAAGTTCCTGAGCGCAGGCTCTGACCAGCATGATGTAAAATCAGGACTGTATCCGGGCATTATCAGGATGTATGCACATATCGACGGAGATGTAACTGCAGAAAAGTATCTTGCCGCACTTACATCAGGGCATTCTTATGCAACCATGGGACCTCTGTTTATGACCGGGGACTCGGTTATGTTCGGTGAAACCTATGATGTCAAGAAGGGAGAAAGCCGTATATTTGAGGCTGAAGTTCAGGCAGTTAATACCCTGAAAAGGATAGATGTTTACAGCATGGGCAAAATAGTTGCTTCATATGATTATGACACCGAAGATGCAGTCAGCTTCACATATGAAATGAAGAATGACGGAACAAAGAATTTGTGGTACAGCTTTGTTGCAGTAGACGGAGACGGACACTATGCAGCTACAAACCCAATATGGATAGAGGAGTTCGCTACATCAAATACTCCTGTATCGAGGGCACAGTTTGTTGAAATGCTGTATAACCTGAGCGGAGAAGAATATTCGGGAACAACTTCGGACTTCAGGGATGTTGCTGAGGATACTTCTTATGCGGAAGCTGTTTCATGGGCAAAAAATAACGGTATAATAAACGGAATTACTGAAAAGACTTTCAGTCCGAACGCTTCGGTTACAAGGGAGCAGCTTGTAACAATTCTGTATAATTATGCCAAGTTTAAGAACCTCGATGTGTCGAATATTGAGGGAATGGCGGTTTCGGAATTTAATGACTGGTCAAAAACTTCTGCTTATGCGCAGAACCCTATGAGATGGGCAGTTAATAACAAGATAGTGATAGGAAAATCGCAGACAGTGCTGGGACCTAAGGATACAGCTACCAAAGTTCAGGCAGAAATAATAATAGCAAGAGTCACAGGTTTACTCAACTAAAGCCTGAAAGCAAAGCTTTTACGGAATAAAACTGTATATAAAATGAATGGGAAGTATAAACATTCCCTTAAGGGTAATGTTTATACTTCTTCTTGTAAAAAAATGTCGGAAAAAGGACAAAAAAATATATTTTTGATGTAAAAAAACAACCGTTAAGTTAATTTTATTCATAAAAATAACTTAAATTTTTATATCAAAATATGTGTTGACATTCCCCCATAGGGAAAGGAGTATAATTTTAAAGTACCATAAAATAAAGTAATGCTTCGATAGAAAAATACTATGATGACACTTAAATTTAATTTATAGAAATATATATTGCTCATGTTTTCCGGCATGTACCAGAGGTCATTATAATTTTTATTATTAATGATATAAAAAAGGACGTAACTTATACGTTTAAGTGAAAGGAGTTTTATTTTATGAACGAAGTTTCAGGAGCAGCAAACGCAAGTGCAGCAGCTGCGAAAAAACAATTAGCGGCCGGCTTCTTTAAGAAGGGCATAGCTATCGCAATTTTTTCAGGTATTCTTTATGGTGGATACACCGCTTTCATGACACAGGGTATGGCCGAAGGTATATGGGCTGAATGGTATTCAGAAAATACCCCTCTTACTGTGTTCGCAACAATCTATGTATTGAGTGCAGTAGGTGCGTGTGCAAATGATATCTGCTCGGCAATCTGGGCATTAATCTTTGCAGGAGTTCAGGGAAAGCTTGGTGACTTCGGAAGAACACTAAAGACAAAGCCGGGTGTTGTAATGATGTGCGCTGCAGTTGTAGGCGGACCTATTGCTTCAACAGCTTATGTACTTGGTCTTCAGATGGCAGGCTCCATCATGATTCCTATTGCGGCATTAAACGCAGCTATAGGCGCAATTATCGGTAAATTCGTATTTAAGCAGAAATTAAACGGAAAGATGATTTTAGGTATCATCATTTGCTTCGGAGCAGCTGTTCTTATCGGAAGCTCAGCTATGGGCGACGGTATAGATTTAAGCGGCGGAGCTGCTTTAGGTATTCTTGCAGGTCTTGTTGCAGCTATCGGCTGGGGTGCTGAAGGTGCTATCGGCGGTTTCGGATGCTCACTTATCGACAGCGAAATCGGTATCACAATCAGACAGTGTACTTCAGGTCTTTCAGGTTTAATCATTATAACACCTATCATCTGTATGCTTGGCGGAGAAGGTGTTGCATCAGGATTCAGCCTGTTTGCAGGAGCTTTCTCAGACTACTCAATCGTATTCTTTGCTATCTCAGGTTTATTCTCAATGCTGTCATTCAGATTCTGGTACAAAGGAAACAGCATGTGCGGAGCTGCATTAGGTATGGCTTGCAACGGCATGTACTCATTCTGGGGTCCTTTAGCTTGTCTTCTTGTATGCGGTATCGCATTCGGAGGCGGAGATGCATGGGCTATTCCATGGCAGGGCTGGGTTGGAGCTCTTGTAATGGTAGCAGGTATCTTTGTAATCGCTTTCGGTCAGCAGTCACAGACTGAATAGTAGAGTAAGGAGGTAATGCAAAAATGAAACCATTAAACTATGCAATCTTAAAATATTTTACAACAGTTAAAGAAGCTTGCGCAGAAGATGTAATCGAAGCTCTTAAGCCTACATACGGCAACTTTAAGGCTTTAAAGAAGAAATCTGTAATCGAAGCTCTTATGACTGCTGAAGCTAACGGTCTTATTGAAGAAACAAGATATGAACTTGATTCAAACGGAGAACTCAGAGTTTACTACCATGCACATGAAGAAGGTGCAGCTACAATTAACGCTTACATTAAGTAATCTGTGAAAATATTATTCCGCGGGGCCTGCGTCAGCCGGCTCTGCGGAAGATAAATAAGCTTTTTATAAGTTATTTAAATAAAACGCATATTCGGATAAAGCATATGCGAAGTCTGAAAGGAGGAGAATGCCGTGAGATATTACGGAGAACAGGCTTTAGGTCTGATTGAAACTGTAGGAATGGTTCCTGCCCTGGAAGGTGCTGACAAGATGCTTAAGGCAGCAGACGTTGAGCTGATTGCTTATGAAAACATCGGTTCAACACTGGTTACTATTTTGGTAAAGGGCGATGTTGCTGCTGTAAAGGCTTCAGTTGAAGCAGGTGCAGAGGCTGCAGCGGCTATCGGAAAGCTGACAGCAAAGAATGTTATGCCAAGACCGATTTCCGCAGTAGGAGATATCGTATCATGTCACGATATTGACGTATAAAGAAGTTTAAAAGTTAAATGTAAGAAGATTTAATTAAAGAAAGGAATTACACATATGGAAGCAATAGGCTTGATAGAAACATTTGGTTTGGTTTTTTGTTTGGAAGCTGCCGACGCCATGTGTAAGGCTGCTGATGTAGAGCTAATCGGTTATGAAAACACAGCATCAGGTTACATTTCGGTTTTGGTTAAAGGAGATGTAGGTGCTTGCAAAACTGCAGTTGCTGCAGGAGTAAAAGCAGTAAATGAGATGGAAGACGGAAATCTTTACAGCTCAGTTGTTATCGCAAGACCTCACCATGATTTGGAAAAAATCATTTCACGTTATTCTCTTGATAAGCTTCTTCCTTAAGGAAATCACAGCTGAAAGAAAAATTTTCTAAGTAAAAGGAGAGTTCAAATGAATATTATTGATAATGATCTGCTCTCCATTCAAGAATCTCGTATTCTTGCGGAGAATGCACGGGAAGCACAAAAAACCCTTGCAGCCTTTCCACAGGAAAAATTAGATGAGATTGTGGAACGCATGGCGGAGGAAATCGAAAAACATGCCTGCGAGCTTGCCAAGATGTCTGCCGATGAAACAGATTACGGCAATTGGCAGGATAAATGCGTTAAAAACAAATTTGTCTGCAAAATGCTCAGAAAGAAGCTCAGAGGAATGAAATGTGTGGGCATTATCAGGGAAGATGAATCGGAAAAGACTATGGATGTAGGCGTTCCGGTTGGCGTTATAGCAGCTATCTGCCCTGCAACGAGTCCGGTTTCAACCACTGTGTATAAGGCTTTGATTGCGGTGAAGTCCGGTAATGCTATAATTTTTTCACCTCATCCAAGAGCGAAAAAAACAATTGCGAGAACGCTGGACATTCTTATCCGCGCAGCCGAAGGATACGGATTGCCGGAAGGCGCGCTGTCTTACCTGCATACGGTTACACCTGTGGGGACAGCAGAACTGATGAAGCATAAAGACGTATCCATGATTTTAAATACAGGTGTTCCGGGAATGCTTCAGGAAGCATACAGCTCGGGTAAGCCCGTTATATACGGAGGAAACGGAAACGGCCCTGCATTTATAGAAAGAACGGCAGATATAAGACAGGCTGTACAGGATATTATAGCCAGCAAAACTTTTGACAACGGTGTGGCATCCGCTGCGGAACAATCCATAGTTGTGGACAGCTGCATTGCTGCAGAAGTGAAAAGTGAGCTTATAGCAAGCGGCGGTTATTTTATGACAAAAGAGGAATCTGATCGTCTGGGAAAACTGTTTTTCAGATTTGACGGAAGTTCAGATCCTGAAATGTTCGGAAAGACAGCACAGCAGCTTGCAAAGAAAGCCGGTTTTGCTGTAGGTGACAACGTGAAGCTTCTGATTTCGGAGCAGAAATATGTTTCCGACGACAATCCTTATTCAAAGGAAAAGCTTTGCCCTGTACTGGCATATTACATTGAAGACGACTGGATGCATGCTTGTGAGAAATGTATAGAGTTGCTGTTAAATGAAAGAAACGGCCATACGCTTGTTATACATTCAAAAGATGAAGAAGTTATAAAACAGTTTGCTTTAAAGAAACCGGTGGCGAGGGTTCTGGTAAACACGCCTGCGGTATTCGGAAGTATGGGTGCAACTACTAATTTGTTCCCTGCCATGACACTAGGAAGCGGTTCGGCGGGACGGGGAATGACCTCGGACAACGTATCGCCTATGAACCTTATTTATATCCGTAAGGTGGGTTATGGAATAAAAAGCAAGGAAGATTTCTTGAGAGAACTTTCACAAGGCGAAAGATGCAGTGAAAATAAATTTGGCAGAAACGAGGACATTCAGTCCGATGATGAACTGCTTAAAACTGTGTTAAGAAAAGCCTATGAGATAATCAAATCGGAAGGCAATTAAAAATAAAGAAAAAAGATGACGAAGGATTTGTATAATCCGAAATTTTTAAAGAAAAGAGGTAGAGAAATTGGATATTCGTGAATTTTCAGAAAAATTTGCAGAAGCTACCAAAAATATGTCTGCAGAAGAACGTTCAGCAATCATGAAGATGTTCGAAGGCGTTTCAAGTGAAATTGCAAAGGGCGGAAACATTCCTACTACAAGCAAGGACCATGTTGCGACAACACACGGAACAGGCGTGCCTGACGGAATGACCCCAAGACATAGAAAGCTGAAGGATAATTATTTGAAGCAGGTTCCTTCAATCACTACTTACAGAGCAAGAGCGGTAACTAAGATTACAAAGGAAAATCCTGGTATGCCGAAGATTATGCTTCGTGCAAAGTGCTTCAGATACTGCTGTGAAACAGCACCTCTTGTTATCCAGGATAACGAACTTATCGTAGGTGCACCTTGCGGAGCACCTAGAGCCGGAGCTTTTTCTCCTGACATCGCATGGAGATGGATGGTAGACGAAATCGATACAATCGGAACTCGTCCTCAGGATCCATTCTATATCTCAGAAGAAGATAAGAAGATCATGAGAGAAGAATTGTTCCCATTCTGGGCAGGAAAGTCTGTTGATGAATTCTGTGAAGACCAGTACAGAGAAGCAGGTGTATGGGAGCTTTCAGGTGAATCATTTGTTTCAGACTGCTCATACCATGCTGTAAACGGTGGTGGTGACTCAAACCCCGGATATGATGTAATCCTTATGAAGAAGGGTATGATTGATATCCAGAACGAAGCTAAGGAACATCTGGCACAGCTGGATTATGAAAACCCTGATGATATTGAAAAGATTTACTTCTACAAGTCAATCATAGATACAACAGAAGGCGTTATGATTTACGCACAGCGTATGTCAGATTATGCAGCAGAACTTGCAGCTAAGGAAACTGATCCTGTAAGAAAACAGGAACTTCAGAAGATTTCAGAAGTAAACGCAAGAGTTCCTAAGTATAAGCCTGAAACTTTCTGGGAAGCTATCCAGTCAATGTTCACTATCGAGTCACTTCTCGTAGTTGAAGAAAACCAGACTGGTATGTCAATCGGACGTGCTGACCAGTATATGTATCCATTCTACAAGGCTGATATTGAATCAGGAAGAATGACTGAATATGAAGCATTTGACCTGGCAGGATGTATGCTTATCAAGCTTTCGGAAATGATGTGGATTACAAGTGAAGGCGGTTCAAAGTTCTTCGCAGGATACCAGCCATTTGTAAATATGTGCGTTGGCGGTGTTACAAGAGACGGACAGGATGCTACAAATGATCTTACTTACCTGCTGATGGATGCAGTAAGACACGTAAGAATTTATCAGCCATCACTTGCATGCCGTATCCACAAGGCTTCTCCTGACAAGTACATGAAGAAGATTGTTGATGTAGTTCGTTCAGGTATGGGATTCCCTGCATGCCACTTTGATGATACACACATCAAGATGATGCTTGCAAAGGGCGTTTCAATTGAAGATGCAAGAGACTACTGCCTGATGGGCTGTGTAGAACCTCAGAAGTCAGGTCGTTTATACCAGTGGACTTCAACAGCATATACTCAGTGGCCTATCTGTATTGAACTTGTTCTTAACCATGGTGTTCCTCTATGGTATGGAAAGCAGGTTTGCCCTGACTTTGGTGATATCAGCCAGTACAAGACTTATGAAGAATTTGATGCAGCTGTAAAGAACATGATTAAGTATGTAACTAAGTGGACAAGCGTTGCTACTGTTATTTCACAGCGTGTACATAGAGAGCTTGCACCAAAGCCTCTTATGTCAATCATGTATGAAGGCTGTATGGAAAAGGCAAAGGACGTATCAGCCGGCGGTGCTATGTACAACTTC
>JBJETA010000094.1:0-2806 GCA_051883075.1 Anaerovoracaceae bacterium | reverse complement strand
AAGAATCGAAGATGCTCTTAACGCTACAAAGGCTGCAGTAGAAGAAGGTATCGTTGCAGGTGGCGGTGTTGCTCTTGCAAATGCTATCCCGGCTGTTGCTAAATATGTTGAAACACTTTCAGGCGATGAAAAGACAGGTGCTGCTATAATCATGAGAGCTCTTGAAGAACCTGTTAGACAGATTGCAGAAAATGCAGGCTTTGAAGGTTCCGTAGTAATTGCAGAAGTTAAGACAAAGAAGGCAGGAACAGGTTTCAATGCTGCAACAGAAGAATATGTTGATATGATCAGCGCTGGAATCGTTGACCCTGCTAAGGTTACACGTTCAGCACTTCAGAACGCAGCTTCAGCATCTGCTACTCTTCTCACAACAGAAGCAGGTATCGTAGATGTTAAGAAGGAAGAACCTCCAATGGCTCCAATGGGAGGCGGCATGCCAGGCATGATGTAGTCCGAACAGGCTACTGACGTATAAATAACTAATCGTTATCCATAAATCAAAAACCGAAGCTTATTTTACAGGCTTCGGTTTTTTAGTGCATCAGGTTTTCCCTGCAGTATTGAAGAATAATGTACAAAAGTGATATGATATAGGAACACGGATATAAAAAGATGAAATGATGAAGGATAAAGAAATGGAAACAAACTATATTCAGCAGGATATAACGAAGCAGTTTGCGAAATATGTAGTGCCGTCCATGCTGACGATGATACTGACAGGCTTTTACGGTATTGTAGACGGTTTTTTTGTAGGTCAGGTCATGGGTGATGAGGGACTTGCAGCAATCAATATTGCGTGGCCTATGCTCAGCCTGCTTTCTTCTTTAGGAGTAGGAATAGGAACGGGCGGAGCCATAATAATGTCCATACATCAGGGCGCCGGCAGACCGGAGGAAGCAGAAAGGGCGGAAAAAACAGCAATTATTCTTCTTGTACTTTTTTCTGCTGCAGTGACTGCATTATATTTTGGATTTGCACCGGCTGTACTGAAGGTCCTTGGAGCAGAGGGCATTATTTATGAGTACGGCATGGATTACATAAAGGTTGTTATGTGGGGAGGAACTCTGCAAATAGTCGGCTCCGGACTTACACCAATACTCAAAAATCTGGGAAAGCCCGTATATGCCATGATTGTCATGATAACCGGAATGGTTGTGAATGTTCTGTTTGACTGGATTACTTTATACAAATGGCAATGGGGTCTCAGCGGTGCGGCTTTTGCAACCTGTTTAGGGCAGGGAGTTGTGGCTCTGCTTGCAGTGGCGGAAATACTGCGCATGGGAAAAGGAAAGAAAAAGACTAAAACTGACATGGGAATGGCCGGGGACATACTGAAAATAGGAGCTTCGCCTTTCGGACTTACCTTTGCTCCCGGGATTGTGATTATCTTTACAAACCTGCAGTCTCTCAGGTACGGGGGAACTGACGGCGTAGCGGTATATACCGTCATGTCATATGCCGCATATCTGATTTACAGCCTGATGCAGGGGCTTGCAGACGGTATACAACCCATCATAAGCTTCTGCCAGGGAGCGGGCGACGGTGCCGGTATGAAAAGAGTCCTGAAAAAATCCCTCCTGCTGGCAGGGATAATGAGCGTGCTTCTGGTTGCAGTAACGGTCAGTGTGAGATATGAATTTGCCGTTTTATACGGTGTGTCGGAGAGAGTGGCGAGGGAGGCTGTTCCTGCCATGCTGGCTCTTGCGGCGGCAGTACCTTTCATAGCTGTGGCAAGACTGATGTCGGCGTATTTTTATGCCATAGATGACGGTAAAAGTGCCTCACTTATGGTTTATGCAGACCCTCTGATATTCACACCGGTTTTTCTTGCCGGTCTGCCGCCGGTATTTAATCTGGAGGGAATCTGGCTTGCATACCCCGCAACGCAGTTCTCACTAAGCGTTCTGGCAGTAATTCTTGTTATATACAGAAAAAAACTGGAAAATAAAACCCCGCAGAGTGCGGCTTCATAGTACAGAAGCCGCACTCTATTTATTTTTCATTTGCTATGTTTTCCATCAATTCAAATATGATTTCGGGAACTATATGCTCTACATCAGGCATATATACGCGTTCACCCCACTGGTGGACATCTTCACAGCGTGGTCCGAGATATAAGCAAGGCGTGTCAAGCTCGTTTATAACTTCAAAAGGTATATCGTAGATTGATGGCGGAAGTGTCAGGTCTGACATCAGCTTTCTTTCCTGTGCGGGGTCTGTGCAGGTCATATAGCTGATATCTCCCATAGCCGTAAAGTATGGCAGGAAGCACATCTTCAAGCCGTGTCTGTCCAAAACCTTTTCAATGCAGTTCTTTGCACCTGTCATATCCTGCTCTATGTATTTGTTGCATACGGAAGGATAATAAGGAGGTGCTATACCCACAACTACAAGAGGATCTGTCAGGCATGACGCTTTAATCATTTCCTGCATGTATATAACGCTTGCAGTCTGCAGTGTCAGCTCTGCGGAACGGATTTTTTCTTTCAGCTCTGTTTCAAGACGTGCTTTCAGACCTTCATAGTCATCGTACTGTTTTCTTACCGCTTCTTCCAGCTCTGCCAGGGACATTACCCTTACGTTCAGTTCAGGCTTGTCGTCGGGATTAATCAGGTTTTTCTCCAGAGTGAAGCTGTAGGAAGCTTCGTATCTGGACATTACCGAGTCCATGGATTCCCTGCATATCTCCGTGATTTTTTTCAGGATAATGTCCGGGCTTTTGCTTCCCAAAAACAGCACGTTTACGCAGGCAGCTGCAAAGTCAGGCATTGATACATCATAAGTATTTTTCAGGTCCTTCATAACC
>JBJETA010000093.1:0-2807 GCA_051883075.1 Anaerovoracaceae bacterium | reverse complement strand
GGGAAAGTAGGACATTGCCGGTTAATTAAGACACGCAGAAGCGTGTCTTTTTTTTTATTTTTATTTTCGGCAATATCTCTACTTTCCGAAAGTATGCTTTTCTGCGATTTGAAAAGAATATGAAGAAAAGCATGAAAGCCCTTTGACAGTTGGAGGGGCTTATATGGACATTACCGGTTAATTAAGACACGCAGAAGCGTGTCTTTTTTTTATTTTCGGCAATGTCTCTACTTTTCGAAAGTCTTATTTTCTGCGATTTAAAGAGTTACATTTATATGAAAAAATGTTTGAAATAAAAAAATATAAAAATTTTTATTTACCTATTGACATAGTAGGAAATATGGAATAAAATACAACCAACCTGTTAGGTAGGTAAAAATAAAAAGGATGAACTTAATAACAAAAATGTATCATCTTACAGCTATTATTTTGTGAGGCGGGTGATAATATGGGAAAAATATTTGAGGAGCTTGTAAGAGCGAATTTCCGATTCGGACGAATGTGTTAATATAGTCGGTAAAAAAGAAGCTAATATGTACTATGTATAAAATATTTAAATAACGAAAGGAAGTAATAATTATGTCTAACTATAAATTTGAAACACTTCAGCTACATGTAGGTCAGGAAAACCCGGATCCGGCAACAGATGCCCGTGCAGTACCGATTTATGCAACAACTTCATATGTATTCCATAACTCAGCTCATGCAGCAGCACGTTTTGGTCTTGCTGATGCAGGAAATATTTACGGCAGACTTACAAACTCTACGCAGGATGTCCTTGAACAGCGTGTAGCAGCTCTTGAGGGCGGCGTTGCAGCGTTGGCTCTGGCATCAGGAGCAGCGGCCATTACATATACACTAGAGGCATTGGGACAGAACGGCGGTCACTTTGTTGCACAGAAAACAATTTACGGAGGTAGCTACAATCTGCTTGCCCATACTCTTCCAAACTTTGGAATTACTGCTACTTTTGTAAACATACATGATATTGCAGAGGTTGAGGCGGCAATTCAGGAAAATACAAGAGCCATCTACATTGAAACCCTTGGAAATCCAAACAGCGACATTCCGGATATTGATGCATTGGCAGAGCTTGCACACAAGCATGGTTTACCGTTAGTGGTAGATAATACTTTCGGCACTCCTTATCTGATACGTCCTATTGAGCATGGTGCAGACATTGTGGTTCATTCGGCAACTAAGTTCCTTGGCGGTCATGGAACTACCCTTGGCGGCATTATTGTTGATTCCGGTAAGTTTGATTGGGCGGCAAGCGGCAAGTACCCGGCAATTGCTGAACCTAATCCTAGCTATCATGGAGTTTCTTTTGTGAAGGCGGTAGGTCCGGCTGCATTTGTTACATATATTCGAGCAATTCTCCTGCGTGATACAGGCGCAACTATTTCTCCGTTTGCTGCTTTTTTACTTCTGCAGGGTATTGAAACATTATCTCTTCGTTTGGAACGTCATGCAGAAAATACCAAAAAGGTTGTAGAGTTTCTCGCAAAGCATCCGCAGGTTGAAAAAGTAAACCATCCGTCATTAGAGGATCATCCTGACAATGAACTGTATAAGAGATATTTTCCAAATGGAGGAGGTTCTATTTTCACTTTTGAAATCAAAGGCGGTGTAGAAGAAGCGCATAAGTTTATTGATAACCTGCAGATATTCTCATTGCTTGCAAACGTTGCGGATGTCAAGAGTCTGGTTATTCATCCGGCAACAACTACTCATAGCCAGCTCAGTGAAGAAGAACTTGCAGAGCAGGGTATTAAGCCAAATACTATCCGACTATCCATAGGAACTGAACACATAGATGACATTATCGCTGATTTGCAGAAGGGGTTTGGTTCAGTAAAGTAATTTAATTAATTGATGCATACAATGCAAAAACAGTCCGGTACAGCTTTGATGCTTTGCCGGACTGTTTTTAAGTAGACAGTCGGACTTATCATTGCAGGCGAAGTGATTAAAGATTTAACGAATTTTCAAGAATTAAGAGGTAAATGATAGAAATTATAAAGTGCACACTGGAACTGCATATTAATTTAGTAGTATAATAAGCTAATAAAGGCATAGAGGTGAAGAACAATGATGATATCAACAAGAGGAAGATATGCACTTCGAGTTATGATAGACCTTGCTGAACATGCGAGTGACAGGTACATTCCTATGAAAGAAGTTGCCGGAAGGCAAGGGATCTCGTTAAAGTACTTAGAGCAGATAGTTCCTGCTCTGTCTAAAAATGGCTTTATTGAGGGAATGCATGGAAAAGGCGGAGGTTATCGACTTGTAAAAGCACCGGAGGACTGCAAGGTTGGGGATATTCTGAGGCTGACAGAGGGTGATCTGGCACCGGTCGTATGTCTTGAATCTGGCAGCAAGCCTTGTGAAAGAGCAATAGAATGCCGTACTTTCCCGATGTGGGCAGAATTCCATAAAATAGTAAACAATTATTTTGACGGGATATCGCTTGCTGATCTTATGAAAACTGATATGGCAGATAATTATTCCATATGATTTTTGCCGATATTCTTATTTCTTATTTATTTACTGTTTATATATTGTTTAAGAACTGTGGAAGCGGGCTCAAAGCCTGAAAGTAATTCGAGAACTTCTTTATACCAGCCGCTGCCAATTCTGTAACTGAAATTTTCATCAAATTCCTTTAGCATTCTAAGAATTTCAGTTTCATTTTGCTCATGCTTTATTGAGGCGGAAAATAAAGCTGTTGCAGCTTTAGCCTGACATCTTGTACACATACTTAATACCTCCGTATGTAAATATCATGTATATATTTTAAATGG
>JBJETA010000092.1:0-2810 GCA_051883075.1 Anaerovoracaceae bacterium | reverse complement strand
TCTTTCTCCCCGCTTCGCTTTCAGCTCCTTTATTCCTCTTGTGACAGCTTCAATTTCATTTTCCAGATGCGTTACCTGGCGCTGCATAGACATAGGAATTTTCTCAAATTGCGAGTGGCCTATGATGATGGCGTCGTAATCGCCTGTAGAAATTCTGCTGCAGAACTTTTTTCGGTTCTTCTTTTCAAAATCTTTCTTGGTAGCAACAAGAAGATTTGCTGCCGGATAAAGCTGCAGAAATTCACTTGCCCATTGGTTAATAAGATGATTGGGTACAACGAAAAGAGATTTGCTGCATAGTCCCAGCCTTTTGCTTTCCATTGCCGCTGCCGTCATTTCAAAGGTCTTTCCGGCGCCCACGCAATGTGCCAAAAGGGTGTTCCCTCCATACAGCACTCTGGCTACTGCATTCTTCTGGTGAGGCATTAACGAAATTTCAGGGTTCATTCCTTCAAAAACAATGTGGCTTCCGTCATACTCTCTTGGACGAATGGCATTAAATTTATCATTGTATATCCGGCATAGCCTGCTCCTTCTGTCAGGATCTTTCCATATCCAGTCTGTAAATGCCTGTTTTATCTGTTCCTGCTTTGCCTGTGCGATAGCCGTTTCTTTTTTATTAAGAACTGCAGTCTTCTTTCCGTCGCTTTCGTAATTATAGTCAAATATCCGGACGTCTTTCAGATTAAGCGTCTGTTCAATGATTTTATATGCATTGATTCTGGCCGTTCCAAAGGTTCTGTTAGCTTTCACATTGCCGCTGTCCAAACTCTTGTTTTCCACATACCACTCACCTGTATATTTGGACAAGTGAATTCGTATGCGCTCTTTCAGATAAAAAGGGGTTCCAAGAAGTTCATAGGTAAACTGCTCAATATACCTTTCGGGAATCCAGGTGGCTCCAAGGCGTACTGAGATTTCTGATGCAGGAAGGTCTTTAGGCTGTGCCTTTTCCAGTGCCTTGACGTTTTCAGCAAAATCATCTCCTCTGGCGGATACCGCAAGCTTCGCCGTTTCAAGCTTTTCTCTCACATTTCCGGACAGATATTCGTCAGCCGTAAGATACTTTTCCTCAGGATCATCCTCTTTCCAGTTTGGATTCAGGAAAATAACACCCTTTAGTTCCTCAAAAATCTCTGCTTCTGTTTTCATGCAAAGCGACTCCATAAACGCCATATCCACTTTCGCCTTTTCACCTATAGATACTCCCAGAGCCTCCACTGCGGTATCAACTCTGGTTGACGGTTTATGTGAGCGTATGGTTCGCTTATAGAAAATATCCGCCTTCCGGTTTAAGCTGCCGTCATCATTTAGGATTTCAAGCGCAGAAAGCAGAAAATATGAACTGTCGTCAGAAAAGGCAGAGCTGTTTGCCCTGCCTGAGATTAAACCGTATTTCTTTGTAAAACTGTCATAAAGCTGATTCAGCCTTTTTTGTTCTGCCGCAATTTCTGCTTCGGGATAATCCTCTGACTGATAAGTAATAAGCATTTTCAAGCAGTCTCGGATTTGTATCATACCTTTTATCCTGCTTTCGGCCGTAGAGGTAGTCTCCACCGGTTTCATGATAGAATTCTCCCGGAAATAAATTTTTCCGTCTGTCAAAGCAAAGGAGAAGTTTTTTACCGAAGGGTCTGCTATGATATATTCATCCTCCTCTTCGGCAAGTTCCCCTGCCCTTTCTGTTATCTGTGCATGAATGGATTTTACCGCATTGTCAAGCTGTATTGACAGCGGAATACTTTCATCCGCTATACAGCTGCTCTCCTGACCGAACCGTCCGCTTATCATCTCCATTTTTCCAAGCACCATTTCCGGATGCTGGATATAATACTGATTTATCTGTATTCCATCATCATTAAGTCCCAAATGCAGCCACTCCGGCTCTATATCAATAATACTTTCCCTCTTTTGAAGGAAGATTATATCTGAAGTTACCTCCGTTCCGGCATTTTTAGTAAATGTATTGCTTGGAAGTCTGATGGCACCTATAAGGTCGGCTCTTTGTGCAATGTATTTTCTTACCTTTGGGTTTTCCTTATCAAGAGTACCTTTGCTTGTCACAAATGCAATAATACCTCCCGGTCTGACCTTATCAATGGTCTTGGCAAAGAAGTAATCGTGAATAAGAAAATTCTCCTTATCGTAACGTTTGTCAGCAAGCCTGAAATCACCGAATGGAATATTGCCTATAGCAACATCAAAGAAGCTGTCAGGAAGAGAAGTATTTTCGTAGCCTTCAATGCTTATGCTGGCATTTTGATAAAGCTGCCTTGCAATCCGACCCGATACAGAGTCCGCCTCAACACCATACAATTTACTCTTTTCAAAGTCTTCAGGAAGCATTCCAAAGAAATTTCCTATGCCGCAGGATGGTTCAAGTATGTTACCCTCACTAAATCCTGATTGCCTTAGCACCTGATACATGGCCCGGATTACAACAGGAGGTGTATAAAATGCCGTAAGGCATGACTGCCGGGCAGCGGCATATTCATCTTCGTCAAGAAGCTGCTTAAGCTGAATATACTCATTTGCCCAGCTGTTGTTTGATTCATCAAAAACCTCCGGCTGGCCGCCCCAGCCTGTGTAGCCCGCAAGTATCTCCTGTTCTTTCTCTGTGGCAAAACGCCCCTTTTCATCAAGTGTTTTCAGAAAACGGATTGCTTCAATGTTTCGCCTGAATTTTTCTTTCGGACTGCCTTCTCCATACGCATCGTCTGAAATACGGTATTGTATTCTATCTGCTCTCTTTATCTCAGGAAAAATATATCCTGACGGCTTTTTCTCAGGAGGGAGCTCCCATGATGGTG
>JBJETA010000091.1:0-12552 GCA_051883075.1 Anaerovoracaceae bacterium | reverse complement strand
TTGAGCCTAAGTCTTTTGATGAATGTCCGAAGCTTGTGGACAACCTTAAGCTTAAAAAGCCTATCATTATAAATCTTGAAAAAATCGAATCAGATACAGCAAGAAAAATATTTGACTTTTTAAGCGGTGCTACTTATGCTCTGAACGGAAATGTGCAGAAGGTTGCAAACAATATCTTTGTATTTGCACCTGAAAATGTTGATATTGCAGCAAATGTTGAACATAAGGGTATTGAATTCGGAAACACGAATAAAAGTCCGTGGAGGTAGCTAGATGAAGTATTTAATTATAAATGCGGTAAGCTGGTTTGCGGATATAATCATATTTCTGCTGCTTGCCAGAGCGGTGCTGAGCTGGTTTGTAGCAGGCACGTATAACAACTCGGTTTATAAGGCTTACACAGTTCTCTGCAATCTTACGGAGCCTATAGTGGAACCATGCAGAAGAATTACCATGAGACTCAACACAGGAATGCTGGATTTATCCGTTTTTCTTGCGTTTTTCGTAGTTTCTATTCTGAGGAAGCTGATTATCAGTATTCTCTGGATAGTGCTGTAAAGGATTGGAACAGGGAGGTTATTGGAATATGATTACTCCGTTGGATATACAAAACAAAGAATTCGGAAAAGGTGTAAGAGGCTATAAGGAAGAAGAAGTAGACAGCTTTCTTGACCTTGTTACTGTCGACCTGGAAAAGCTGCTGGGCGAAAATGCGGTACTGAAGGAAGAAGTCAAAAGACTCAGCTCCGAGCTTGAAAAGTACAAAGGCTCAGAAACAGCTATGGTTGAAACTCTTGAAGCGGCAAAGGCACTTATGAGGGATATTGCGGTAAGCTCGGAAAAGCGTGCTGAAATACTTCTTAAAAATGCCGAGCTTGATGCACAGCTTATAACAAGGGAGGCAAAAGAGTCTGTTGAAAGACTTACGGAAGAAAGTACAAATCTCAGAAACAGATTTTTAAGCTTTAAAACGAAGTATAAGAATCTGCTGGAAACTGAACTGGAGAGATTTGATACGCTCAGCAACGAGCTTTTTGCCGAATACGGAGATCTGGGAGTTAAACAGGCTTCTCAGGACGATATGAAGAATAATGCGGCTGAAACTGCAAAAAATGATATGGATGACAGAAAAACAAAGATTATCTCGGAGATAGAAGCAGGCGTAGATGATCTGAAAAAAACAATGATTAATCTTAGAGTAGGAGATGGGGCAGAATAATGCCCCATAAGTTTTATTTATGTATTATATTATAATTGCCGCAGCTGTTATTTTGGACCAGCTGGTTAAATTTTTAGTCAGGACAAATATGGATGTACATCAGACCATACCTGTCATTGAAAATGTATTTCACCTGACCTATGTGCAAAACACGGGGGCAGCTTTCAGCATTTTCAGCGGGCATACAGGTGTACTGGCTTTGTTCACACTTGTTATAACCGCAGGACTGATGATATATCTGCACAGGATAAGAAATACGGGACATTGGATGCTGAAGCTGTCCATAGCCTTTATTACAGCGGGAGGAATCGGAAATATCATAGACAGAACTGTTCTGAACTATGTAGTGGACTTCTTCGATTTCAGAATCTGGCCGGTATTCAATATTGCTGACATCTTTGTATGCACAGGCTGCGCACTGCTACTGATTTATGTGTTCGTTGCAGAACCGGGGCTTGCAGCGGGGAAAGACGGAAGCCGGGGAAAAAATACAGAGAGCAATAACTAAAAGCAGACGGAAAAGGAACATTTAACGGTATGTGTGAAGAAAATACATGGGAATTAACAATAGATGAAAATAAAGAGGGGAGCAGAATAGATGTTGCCCTCTCTTTGATATATGAGGATAAATCAAGAAGCTTTTTTCAGAAGCTCCTTGAAGCCGGTAATATCCGTGTAAACGGAAATGTCTGTGATTCAAAGAAATATAAAGTAGCCTGCGGTGACAGGATACAGATTGATATGCCTGAACCGAAGGTGCTTACTGTGGAGCCGGAGAACATACCTCTTGATATTTTTTATGAGGATGATGATGTGCTGGTGGTAAACAAGCCTAAAGGAATGGTTGTACACCCGGCAAACGGCAATGAAACGGGAACTTTGGTAAATGCGGTAAGGTACCATTGCGGAGATTCCTTATCTTCGATAAACGGCGTAATACGCCCCGGGATTGTCCACAGAATAGATAAGGACACAAGCGGACTTCTTATGATTGCTAAAAATGATACTGCACATAACTGTCTGGCGGAGCAGCTGGCGGAGCACAGCATAACCAGGGCATACAGAGCTATTGTTTACAACAATTTTTCGGAGGATGAAGGCACGATAGACAAGCCTATAGGAAGGGACCCGAAGGACAGGCTGAAGCAGGCTGTCACAATGCAGAACTCCAAGCGTGCGGTAACACACTACAGGGTATTGGAAAGGTTCGGAAAGTTCTGCATGATTGAGGCAAGACTTGAAACAGGCAGAACCCACCAGATAAGAGTTCATATGGCATATATAAAGCATCCGCTTCTGGGAGATATGGTGTACGGTCCCAAGAAAAAGGTGCTGGGAGTTGATACTCAGATGTTGCACGCAAAGATTCTGGGCTTTAAGCACCCAAGAACCGGTGAATACATGGAGTTTGAAAGCCCTCTGCCTGAGGAGTTTGAAGAGGTGCTGAGAAAGCTGAGAAAGCAGTAAACTGCAGCAATTAATTTTAAAAATGTGTGTTTAACATTAAAGAAATATACGGAGAGTGAAAATGGGAAAGGTATCTTTTAAACCGGGGACACTTTTAAGTCCCCTGCCGGTGGTAATGGCCTCGTGCGGCGATAAGCCCGAAAACTATAATATTATAACCATAGCCTGGACAGGAATCATAAATTCCGAACCGCCTATGACATATGTGTCTGTAAGAAAATCAAGACATTCCCATAATCTGATTTCTGAAACCGGTGAGTTTGTCATCAACCTGTGCAGCGAGGAGCTGGCGTTTGCTACGGACTATTGCGGTGTGAAGTCTGGAAGGGATATAGATAAGTTTAAGGAACAGAAACTGACACCTGTAAAGGGAGAACTTGTATCGGCACCGCTGATTGCGGAGGCACCGGTAAATCTTGAGTGTAAGGTTACCCGGGTGATTGAGCTTCCTACCCATGACATGTTCATGGCTGAAATAGTCAGGGTTCATGTAAATGAGGAATTTGTAAATGAAAATAATAAAATCCTTATGGAAAAAATGAACCTTGTGTGCTATTCTCACGGAGAATACTACGGTATGAAGCGCAGACCTTTGGGAAAATTCGGATATTCTGTCATGAAGCCTAAGACAAGAAGACGCATAAACAGAGAAATAGCAGAACAGAAAAAGGCTGAAAAAAAGGGGAAATTTAAAAAGGGCGGGAAGCACGCCAAGAAAAATAAGTAAGATTTTATTATAGATAGTCTAAATAATCATGTGGGTAACAGACGAAACGATAGCACATCAATTGGCTGTAATGGCTGCCTGATGTGCTATTTTAGTTTTTCAAGGCACGGATGGTTTAACGTTTACCTTGTTTCTATCATACCAAACTTTATATTATCTGTTGGTTTCATAGAAGCTGTTCGAAGTTCAAACAGAATAATTTGCAACTGGAAATTACTGAATTATATTGGTTTCTATACTCTAAAAGAGTATAATGTTATTAAAGAGAAAGGGGATGACGATATGTTTGATAGGGATGATGCATCAAGAGAAGAAATGCGAGAAATAATTGGAGAATTTAGTGTGAAAAAAAGGCCCGAAAAAGGCCGGGGCGCTAATAGAAAATTTGAGGAACAGGAGAGAGAATCATGGGTATGACGAGAGTAATTAATAATAATAATCGTTGTATAAAAATCGTGCATTCATCGGAACGAAATATTTTTATTTCAGAGAACGACGCGGAAATGGATGAAAGAGCAATCCAGGCTGTAAAAGCTGCGTTGCATAAAGCTGAGTTTTGTAAAAAACCTATTGCAAAATTTGACGTAGAAACAAGAACTGCCTATGTAGAGTATCCAGATGGGAGAAAAGTAAATGTCAAATAAAAAACCGATGTTGCTTGTGTTTGCAGGTCCTAATGGATCAGGAAAAAGCACAATCAAACAGTATTTTGAAATTGTGGGCACATATACAAATGCTGATGATATTGTTGCAGCTACGGGGATGTCTAACGAAGATGCTGCCACTTTTTAGAAAAGGCAAAGGCTGAGGGATATTTCATCAAATGTGTATTTGTTCTTACTGCGAGTCCGGCGCTGAATGTGGCCCGTGTTGAAGCAAGAGTTGCCTCTGGTGGGCACAATGTAGACAAGGACAAAATCATAAAGCGATACCATAAAGCTTTAGATAATATCGCTGTTTTAATGGATATCTGTGATATTCTGCATGTTTATGATAATACAGTTGATCCAATCCGTATCATACGCAAGCACAAAGAAGATATTTCAATCTTCCCAAATGAATTTTGGAATGAGGATGAACTGTTAGACTTAATTTTATAAAAGTATGAGAATGGTCGGGCTGAGAAGTCCGGTTGAATTTTATTTATATGAATTCTCATCTCTTTATGAAATTAGAAGCAATTTGTGCTTTCATATACTTTCTTATTCAGGTTGTAAGCACCCTTTATTAAAAATGAGTGGTTCTTGATTTAGAGCATCTTATTATATAGCGAAAATGAAAGAGGAGACTTGATATGAATTTAAGTCTCCTTTTTGATATGTGGATTCAATATCCTGTCCTGTCAGATTTCAGAAGAACGTATATAGCTGATGCATTCCTCGCAGACATAACCGCCTAAAAAAGCTTTATTTGTGTGCGCTATGCTTTCACTGCCGCAGATGGTACATTTTTTCCCTGATGCATGATTTCTCATTTTTCTTTTCCTTTCTCCTTAAATAATACACATATAGAATTACATAATCAAAGAAACCGGAATTTCTATACATATATTAACAAAAATGAATAAATATTACAAGTTAAAAATACAGATTTTTTAGAAAATTCCATAAAATAGAAACAGATAAGCTGCGTATGTGAAAAAATGTAAAACAAGTTTGCTGTTTACAGCCTTTTAGTAGATTTTTGCCGAAAAATTGTATATTATAAAACTTTAGAAAGTATTTTGGAAAACGGGGTGATAATATGAGCTTAAACAATACACCAAGAGCAAACCGTCTGCATATAGGTCTGTTCGGAAAGAGAAACAGCGGAAAATCATCGCTGATAAATGCTCTGACAGGGCAGGAGATTGCCATAGTTTCTCCTTATGCAGGAACTACAGCAGATCCGGTTTACAAGACTATGGAGCTGCACCCTATCGGACCTGTGGTTTTTATAGATACGGCAGGCTTTGATGATGAGGGAGAACTCGGAAAACTGCGTGTTGAGAAATCTAAGGAGGCAATCAAGAAAACAGATATTGCGCTGCTGGTCATTACCGATACGGAGCTTGATGAAGAAACAAAATGGTTTGAGGCGCTGAAAGCACAGAAGGTTCCTGTTATTGCGGTTATAAATAAAACGGACATTATAGGCAATGTGGCGGAAATACGTGAAGAAATCAAGAAAAGATTCAGTTTGATGCCTGTTGAAGTCAGCGCCGAAAAAAGGCAGGGCATGGGGGACATTAAAGAGGCTCTTGTAAGAAATATTCCCGAAGATTATGAGATGAAGAGCATTACGGGCGACCTGGTAGGTGCAGGTGATGTGGTTCTCCTGGTAATGCCCCAGGATATACAGGCACCTAAGGGAAGGCTTATTCTTCCTCAGGTGCAGACAATCAGGGATTTGCTGAATAAAAACTGTATCCCGGTATGCGTGACTGCTGAAAAAATACAGGAGGGTCTGGACTCCCTGAATGAAGCTCCTAAGCTTATTATTACTGACTCACAGTGCTTTGCACAGGTTTACGAAAAGAAGCCGGCAGAAAGCATGCTTACATCATTTTCAGTCCTATTTGCGGCATATAAGGGCGATATAGACAGCTTTACAAAGGGAGCAAGAGCTATTGAAAAGCTTACGGAGGATTCCAGAGTGCTGATTGCTGAGGCATGTACCCATGCACCTCTTGAAGAAGATATAGGCAGAGTGAAAATCCCTAGGCTTTTAAAGCAGAGAGTTGGACAGAACCTTCAGGTGGATGTTGTGGCAGGACAGGATTTTCCAAAGGATTTGTCACAGTATGACCTGATTGTGCACTGTGGAGCCTGCATGTTTAACAGAAGATATATGATGTCACGTGTTGAGGCGGCAAAGGTGCAGGAGGTGCCTATTACAAACTACGGAGTTGCACTGGCATATCTGACAGGTATATTGGATAAGGTAAGCGTTGGAGTAAGGAATGAGGAAGATTAAAAGAGTTTTAACGTATGCGGCAGCAGTGTGTATGCTTGTAAATATGATATGGACAGGTATGCTTCCGGGAGCTGCAGAAGCTTTTTTCAGTGGATGTACCGGAATGGAGGTCTATGGAGCTTCGAGATTTGAGCAGGATTCTGACGAAGCCGTGAATATTGTAAGACTGATTGAAGAATATGCAGAACCATATCTGGGAACAGACATGCTTAACAATTATGACAACGGCAGGGCAATACAATGTCATGCCTTTACTAATTATGTGTGGCGAAATGTTTTCGGCTATGATGTGTACAGCAGTAAATGTGAGAGAACTGAGGCCGGCACGGACTATGACAGTCTGGGTGAGTATATAAATACTTATGCCCGTCCGGGAGACATGCTCAGGGTTGACGGTAAGCATTCCATGATAATAACCGAGTTTGATGAGGACACCGTAAGCGGATATGACTGGCTCTACAATAAAAAGGAACGAAAATGCACATATACATGGGAAGGCGTGAAAGCGTGGGGCGACGGAACCCAGAGCTACTGGCTGTATCAGATTGCAGACAGTGTATACGAGCTTTTCGGTGATGATGATTACAGAATTTCAACGAGCTTCGGACCAAAGCCGCCCGGAAGTACGGATGCTGATACGGATTCTGATTCTGATGAGGATTCTGATTCCGATACAGATTCTGCTTCTGTAGATAACGCCTCAAAGGAACCAAACCGGGGAGAAGCGGACAGGAACAGTAAAAACAGCATTGTGATGCAGTCGGAAAATCCTGTGATGACGGTGAACGGCGTTTATCTTAACATAGATGACAACGGTACAAAGCCAATGATTATAAACGACAGACTGCTTACTCCGGTACGCGGCGTAGTTGAAGCCATGGGTGGAACTATCGGCTGGAACAATGATTTGCGGATGGTGGAAATCCGGAAGGGCGAAACCTGCATACAGCTTACTATTGACAGCACAGCTATGACTGTAAACGGCAGGTCGGTAGAGATGGATACTGCCCCGGTCATCATTAATGAACGGACTATGCTTCCAATCAGATATGTTACGGAAAATCTGGGTGCGGAGCTTAAATGGTATGACAGCATAAAGGCTGTGGAAATTATTTATTAGGATAAGACAGAAGGAGACCGTTTTGTGACAAACTCACAGAACGGTTTTTTGTGTTATGATATATTGTTAATACAGGCAGGAGGAAAATGTTTCTGCCGGCAGATAATGAAACTTCAATAACATAAAAACAGGAGGATGTTTTATTTATGGAAAAAACAAGAAAACGTCGCAAAGCTGATATAGATATAAAACAATGCGTTGCATGCGGATGCTGCTTCAAGGTATGTCCTGTGGGGGCATTATCGAGTTATAAAGGTATCCATGCCAAGATAGATCTGACAAAATGTGTGGGATGCGGCATGTGTGTGAAGGAATGCCCCGCATCGGTAATAAGACTGAAGGAGGCGGAATAATGCAGAAGCAGAAAAAATGGTATGATTATTTATGGATACTGACAATCGTATATTTATCCCTAGGATTTTTTAACATACTTTTTGCATGGCTGGGAATTCTATGCTTTTTTATTCCGCTGATTATATCGATTGCAGGAGGAGGGAAACTGTACTGCAACAAGTTCTGCGGCAGAGGCCAATTGTTAAACTTGCTCGGAGGCCGTTTCGGTCTTTCCAGGAAAGCAAATCCGTCTGCGTTTTTAAGAAGCAGATGGTTCAGATACGGATTCCTCATATTTTTTATGATTATGTTTTTCCAGATGCTATGGACCACTTACCTTGTGTTCAGCGGCGCACATGGCATGAAAGAAATTGTCACCCTGCTCTGGACATTTAAAGTGCCATGGAGCTGGACATATAACGGAGGCGTAGCTTCGGAATGGATTGTACAGTTCGGCTTCGGATTTTATAGCGTGATGCTGACATCGACTATTCTGGGCATTATCACTATGGTGCTTTTCAAACCTCGTTCATGGTGCGTATACTGCCCTATGGGAACTATGACACAAATGATTTGTCAGGTTAAAAATATAGGAAATAAAGAGGCTTAAATTTTGCGTGCTTTTACTTTTTTTCCGTTTCTTCGGAAGCCGGAATTTTAGGATTTACATATACAGTTCTGTTATTCGTGAAAATGACCATGCCGGGCTTTGCCCCTGCAGGCTTTTTCACGTATTTTACCTGTACGTAGTCAACAGGCACGTTTTCCGATTCTTTTCCCTTGCTGTGGTAAGCGGCTATTGCAGCGGCTTCAAATATAGCTGTTTCTGTAAGTTCACTGCCTTCGTTGAAGAGTATTACGTGTGAACCGGGAATGTCCTTGGTGTGAAACCAGGTATCCTTTGACGATGCCAGCTTAAATGTAAGATGATCATTTTCCTTATTGTTTCTTCCTACCAGAACCCTGAAGCCGTCGGAAGTGAAATATACATGTGGTGCAGGCTTGGTTTTTACCGGTTTGCCGTAAACCTTGCGCTTTCTCAGATAGCCTGCCTCAACCAGCTCGTTTCTGATTTCTTCAACCTCTTCCACTGTTTCGGCATTTTGTATAAATACTGAAATTGATTCAAGATAGTCTATGTCGGACTGTGTTTCTTCAAGCTGGATATTTTTTTCCTTCACAGCTGTTTTTGATTTTCCGTAGCGTTTAAAATAATTCTGTGCATTTTTTGAAGGGGACAGTTTTTTATCAAGAGGGATTGTTATTGTCTCTCCGTCATAATAATTTATGACATTGACGCTGCTGTCACCTGTGCGGCACAAATGAAGGTTTGCTGTGAGAAGCTCGCCAAACAGTCTGTACTGTTCGGAGTTTTCTGCTTTTAGCAGATCCTCTGCCAGCCTCTGCTTTTTCAGATAAAGCTTATCAAGATTGCTTTTTACGGCTCTTTCGAGATCGGAGCTTTTCTGTCTGATTTTGTTTGATGCACTGCGGTGTGAAAAGAAATATTCCGAAGCCTCGGAAAGTGTTTCAAATTCTTTTGTCTCGCAACTCGCCTCCAGAGCGGATATCGGAAACACATGAAATTCTACCGGTGTCTGTGTTTCCGAATTGATGTATACACGAGGCGACAGGTCATTGCAGGAGAGCCTTTCCCTTATGTCACAAAGATTTGCATAGACTGCTGCAGCTGTATTTTTTATTTCTTCATCACCGTAAGGTATTTCGGAAGAAATATCCAGACCTGTGCAGAGCTGTTCGGATATGGCAGGACTTATGCCCTGTATGCCGCCGAGAAGCGATTTTGGCAGCTTGTCAGGCGTGCAGCGACAAAGCCTTTCTATTTCCTGTATACTGATTCTGCTGAACGGAATTTTTTCCTGAGCAGGCGGATAGCAGTATTCCTTGCCGGGAAGTATCTGGCGTATTCTGTTTACATCTATGGAAATCCTTTTAATGCTGTCGATGATTCTGCCGCTTTCCATGTCAGTCAGTATGATATTGCTGTGCTTGCCCATGATTTCAATGATTAGCTTTTTATTGACATTAAAGCCCAGCTCATCTATGGTTTCAAAAGAAATCTCGATTATTCTTTCCCAGTCCTTCTGTACGATTTCCTTTATTCTGCCGCCCTGTATATGCTTCCGAAGAAGCATGCAGAAGTTCAGCGGAGCAGGCGGATTAGGGTAAACCTGGTTTACAAGACCGATTCTGGGATTGCTGCTGTTGCAGGAAATGAACAGCTTGAATTTACCCTCCCGTGCATGTATATGAAATACAAGCTCATCATTTTCGGGCTGATATACTTTCTCCAGCTTGCCTGATGCCAGCCGGTTGTTAAGTTCGTTTACTATTGCGTGTATAGCTATTCCGTCAAAAGCCATTTTATACCTCTCTTGATTAAAAAAATGTAAATGTTGAAAATTTATAAATATTTTTAGTAATATATGTTGTTTTATGTTAAAATGAACGCAGAGCCATATTGGGCATTCTGCACCGAAGCGGAAATGTCCATTAAAACAGTATAAATTATGTTGAAAAATAAATCAACCAAGGAGAAACAGCTATGATTAAAAGTATGACAGGTTTCGGAAGAAGCGAATACAGTGACGGCAAAAGAAACATTATAGTAGAGATAAAGTCGGTGAATCACAGATACAGTGATATAACTGTAAAGATGCCGAGAAGATATTCCTTTGCGGAGGATAAGATTAAAAATACCGTAAAGAATATTGCCAGAAGAGGAAAAATAGATGTGTCTGTTATAGTGGAAAATGTTACTGAAGATGACACAACAGTTAAACTGAACAGTCTTGTGGCAAAGCAGTACTATGACAACCTGAAAAAATTAAAATCCGAATTTGAGGTTGCCGGTGATATCACTTTACAGTTTCTTGCTACCCTTCCGGATGTCATGAAATCTGTGCCTGATGTTGAAGATGAAGAAGAAATCTGCAGAAGCCTTCTTGTTCCGGTGCAGAAAGCAGCTGAAAATCTTGATGAAATGAGAAAGGTTGAAGGTAAGAAGCTTGCAGAGGATTTAATCATGAGAGGCGGGCTTATAACAGAACTTGTGAAAAGGATTGAAGAAAGATCACCGCAGGTTACCGTGCAATATACGGAAAAGCTGAGAGAGAGAATAAAGGAACTGATTGGCGGAAGCGTGGTCATTCCTGAGGACAGGATACTTGTTGAGGCAGCCATCTTTGCTGACAAATGCAGTATTACCGAAGAGCTTGTAAGGCTGACAAGCCATGTGCACCAGCTTGAAAATATCATAACAAAGAGCAATCAGCCTGACGGAAAGAAGCTGGACTTCCTTGTGCAGGAAATGAACAGGGAGGCCAATACCATAGGGTCGAAGGCAAATGACATTGAGATTACGAACATGATGCTGGAAATAAAGAGCGAAATTGAAAAAATCAGAGAACAGGTACAAAACATAGAGTAGAAATATAAAAAGCAGAGGAGAAATGATAAGTATTTCCTTGAAATAGTGTTTTCCATGTGGTACAATAATTGTTACGAATTTACACTTGAAAGAGAAAAAAGGAAGGAAATATAATGGAGAAGGGACAATTATTTGTTGTTTCAGGCCCGTCAGGTGCAGGCAAGGGAACAATCTGTCAAAGGGTAATTGAAGAAACTGACGTAGAACTGTCAATATCCATGACTACGCGAAATCCGAGACCGAAAGAGAAGGAAGGCGTAAACTATTATTTCGTTTCAAAAGAAGAATTCCTTAAGAAGATTGAACATGACGGTTTTCTTGAATATGCCGAGGTTTACGGAAACTATTACGGAACACCTAAAGAAAATGTTATGAGGAAGCTGAATGAAGGAAAGGATGTAATTCTGGAAATAGATATCCAGGGTGCCATGAAGGTAAAGGAGGCTTATCCTGACGGCGTGTTCATTTTCATATTGCCACCTTCCATGAGAGAACTCAGAAAACGTATTACGGGAAGAGGCTCGGAAACGGAAGAAGCTATAAATATGAGGCTGGGCGAAACTCTGAAAGAGGTTTCATACATAGATAAGTATGATTACTGTGTGATAAACGGAGAACTTGATGAAGCGGTTGCAAGAGTCAAAGCAATTGTTGTTGCCGAGCATTCAAGAGTATCGGAAAATATTTACAACCTGATTAAAAAATATGAGGAGGAGATATAAATGTTATATCCATCAATTAACGAAATAAGAAAAAAGGCGGACAGCAGATATACATTGGTAATCCTTGCTGCAAAGAGAGCAAGGGACATCATTGACGGAAAGCCAAAGCTTACAGAGGCTGATACTGAAAAACCTGTTTCGATTGCGGCAAATGAAATTGCGGAAGACTTAATCACATACAGCAGGGAAAACTATACAGGCGAGGATGATTTATAGTATTTGCGAAGTTGATAGACCGACAAAAAAATAAGCGGTTTATCAACTTTTTTATTGCAATCGCATTGATTTTGTAGTATAGTATTTTGTGGTTATCTGTGCAAAAGTGTTTTTTAGGGCTGAAACCTTGAAATTTCACTGTTTGTATAGTGACCGCTATAAGATATATTTTGCACACCGGATTGCTTAGGACCAGGTGCCTTTCAGGTGGTTTTAAGGAGGATACCGGTGGAAGAGAAACCAGGAGGAAATTAAAAATGGCAGTAATTTCAATGAAACAATTACTAGAAGCAGGTGTACATTTTGGACACCAGACAAGAAGATGGAACCCTAAGATGGCTC
>JBJETA010000090.1:0-12752 GCA_051883075.1 Anaerovoracaceae bacterium | reverse complement strand
GCTATCGCAGGTGTTCCTGTGGAAACTACAGTTGCAATCAGCAATGCTGCCATTAGCTTTTTAATCTTCTCATTTCTAACCATTTTTCTTTTCCATCCTTTTAGTCATAAATAAATTTCTAATACGTAATAAATAATTTCTCTCTTAAAACAACATCATTATGACATCCGACGGTCACAAAACGGTCACAAAGATTATTTCTTTTAAAACTTTTTTAAATTTTTGTGAAAACTTTAGGTCCGGCTGTAATCCGGCCAATCTCCGCAAAAAAACAAGGCGGAAAACAAGCTTTCCGCCTCATAGAACTTTTAATTCCGAAATTTACTTTCTGCAGCACTAATCATCTGCGTTTTCAGCTTCATATTTCAGAAGCTCTCCCGTAGCTGCATCTATTTCCAGCTCATATTCAATACCTGCGTAAACAAATTCCAGTTCATATATTTTTCTGCCATCATCAATTTCCGCTTTTTCCTTTGTGAATTTCATCTTGGAAACAGGTATACCAAGCTTCTCCGATACAATTTCTTTTGCTTTGGTTATACCGAAAGTATTTTTGTTCACAACAGTCTGGTTATTATTGTCTGTGTTTTGGTCAGTTTTGCTGTCAGATACAGTATTAAAGCTGTCAGCATCTGTAACAGTCAGTTCTTGTTTTCCCAGCGTTACTGTCCTGCTGCTGTTATCCCAGCTCACTGCTTTTCCCATAATTTCACCTATTGCTCTTATAGGCAGGTATGTTGATCCCTGATACAGCACAGGATATACTGCATCACCGTTTACATCTTTAAAGCTGCAGATATTTTCATCGATTACAATTTTAAAATCTTTTCTTATCTGAATACTAATGTTTTCATTTTTCAAAGACGAGGTGTCAGATGCCGCATTTAAAGATGCTGTTTTTTCTCCTGAAAGTGTCACTGTTTTATTCAGCTCATCCCAGTTTACATTTTTTCCCATAATTTCTCCTATAGCTCTCAAAGGAAGATAAGTTGTTCCTTTATACAGTATAGGATATATAACTTTTCCTTCTGAATTTTTAAAGCTGCACTGATTCCCATCAATAACAATTTTAAAATCCGGTCTAAGCTGTGCATTGACTTCTTCTGTTACTGAATTGGCTGCATATGCAGTTACTATCCCTGCGACAGCCAGAATGCACACCATCAGAATACTTAAAATTTTTCTCATAATCTTTTCCTCCCTGTTTTACTTCTTTATATTATTAAGTTAGTATATACACCCTTTTTAGTCAACTTAAACTTTCTTTAAATAAAAACTGCCGTTTACTGTGTCAATGACCGGTAAACAGCAGTTTTAAACAATTCTCTTTTACTTTTTAATTTAATCAGCAGTCTGTGTTTTTAAACTCTCTCCACATCAATGCCTGTCTTATGTCCGTTTAAGTCGTATTCCTGAAGTCCGCTCTTTTCCGCTATTTCAACCGCAAGCGTTTCCTTCATGATATATTCCTTATGAGTTTCCAAAGCAGACTTTACAGACTCATCAGCACCTACAAATATTCTGATGTTGTCCATCATTTCAAAGCTGTTCTGCTTTCTCAGCTGCTGAACCTTTGAAATAAGTTCTCTTGCAAGACCCTCATCAATAAGCTCCTGATTTATTGTTGTATCAAGGATTGTAAAGATGTTGTTTTCCATAGCAACAGCAAAGCCTTCCTTTGCGCTAATCTTGATATCAACAAGTTCCTCCGTAATCTTGAAATCTTCACCGTCGATGTTCATGGTAACACCGCCCTCAGCTTCAATCTTTGCAACAAGCTCAGCAGGATCTGCCTTTGCCAGTGCTCCTCCGAAGGCTTTAATCTTACCTCCCAGAATAGGACCTGCCACCTTGAAGTTAGGCTTTAAGCTGTAGTTCATATATGTGTCCAGCTTAGTTTCAAATACTACATTCTTAACGTTTAATTCTTCCATGATAAGAGGAGTAAGGTCACTGATTAAAGCTTCATATTTACCGTCAACAAGTATGCTTGAAAGCGGCTGTCTTACCTTAATCTTTTCCTTTTCTCTTGTTCCTCTTCCAAGGGCAACCAAAGCACGTACCAAATCCATTCTTTCTTCGATATGCTTATCAATAAGTTCTTCTTTTGCTTCAGGGAAGAATGAAATGTGTACTGACTCGTTTCCTGTAAGCTTAGTATATATTTCATCTGAAATGAACGGTGCAAACGGAGCTATAAGCTGTGAAACACCCACAAGGATTTCATAAGTAGTCAGATATACACTCTTCTTGTCTTCTGTAAGCTCTTCGCCCCAGAATCTTCTTCTTGCACGTCTGATATACCAGTTTGAAAGGTCTTCAACAACGAATTCCTGAATCTTTCTTACAGTTCTCATATGGTCAAACTGACCCATTTCTTCATTTACATCCTTAATCAGCTGGTTATACTTTGATAAAATCCATCTGTCAAGCTCCGGTCTGTTTTCATAAGCAACCTCCAGCTTTGAAGGATCAATATTATCCTGATTTGAATATAAAACGAAGAAATTATATACATTCTTTAATGTTCCGAAGAACTTGCTTACGATTTCAATCAGACCGTCTTCATCAAACTTTGTAGGTGACCATGCAGGTGAAGTATAAAGCAGGTACCATCTTGTCGCATCCGCACCGTACTTATCAAACAATGCAAACGGATCAACAGTGTTGCCTCTGGATTTACTCATCTTCTTGCCTTCCTTGTCAAGGATAAGGTCATTAACAAGAACATTCTTATAAGGAGCCTTGCCCTTGATAAATGTTGAAATTGCAAGAAGTGAATAGAACCAGCCTCTTGTCTGGTCGATACCCTCACAGATGAAATCAGCAGGGAACAGTTCTTCATCAAACTTTTCCTTGTTTTCAAACGGATAGTGATGCTGAGCAAAAGGCATTGAACCTGAGTCAAACCAGCAGTCCATTACTTCAGGTATTCTTGTCATAGGCTTTCCGCAGTGAGGACAGGTAATGTGAATATCATCAACATATGGTCTGTGAAGCTCTACAGTCTTTGCATCCACATCCTCAATAGCTTTTTCCGCCAGTTCTTCCCTGCTTCCTATGCATTCAACATGACCGCACTCACATCTCCAGATAGGAATAGGAGTACCCCAGTATCTGTTTCTTGAAATCGCCCAGTCATTTACGTTTTCAAGCCAGTTTCCGAATCTCTTCTCACCCACATAATCAGGATACCAGTTTACCGTCTTATTGTTTGCAACCAGCTGGTCCTTAAGCTTGGTCATTTCAATGTACCAGCTTGGCTTAGCATAATATATAAGCGGAGTTCCGCATCTCCAGCAGTGAGGATAGTTATGAGCCATCTTTTCCTTTGCGAAAATCTTATCTTCGGCAGCAAGCCATTTAATGATTTCCACATCAAGACCGTCTTCCATAACAAATCTTCCTGCCCAAGGAGTATCTGTATATTTACCCTGCTCGTCAACAGGATTTAAAACAGGAAGGTCATACCTTCTGCCTGTCTGATAGTCATCTTCACCAAATGCAGGAGCTGTATGAACGATACCTGTACCATCTTCAATAGTAACATAATCTGCACATGTCACGAAGAACGCCTTCTTATCAGGCACAAGGAAAGGCATAAGCTGTTCATATTCAACATATTCTAAATCCTTACCCTTCATTTCCTCGATAATGTCAAAATTGTCTGCACCTAAAACCTTGCCCGCAAGGTTCTTAGCTACATAGAAAATCTTTCCTGCATTTTCAGGGAGATCATCATGCATCTTAACCTTTACATAGTCAATATCGGGACCTACTGTAAGCGCTACGTTTGAAGCAAGTGTCCAAGGAGTAGTTGTCCATGCAAGGAAATATTCATTTTCAGCATCTTTTCTCTTGAACTTTGCTGTAATGGTCTGTGTTTTTACTTCCTTATATCCCTGTGCAACTTCATGGGAAGCAAGACCTGTTCCGCATCTTGGGCAGTAAGGAAGTATCTTGTGTCCTTCATAAACAAGTCCTGCCTTGAAGAACTCCTTCAGAATCCACCAGCCTGTTTCAATGAAGTTGTTGTCAAGAGTGATATATGGGTTGTCAAGGTCAATGATATAACCCATTCTTTCAGTCATTTCTCTCCACATACCTTCATAAGTGAAAACAGACTCTCTGCACTTTTCGTTAAACTCTTTGATGCCGTATTTTTCGATATCCTGCTTACCTGACATGTTCAGCTGCTTTTCAACTTCAATTTCAACAGGAAGGCCGTGGGTATCCCAGCCTGCCTTTCTCTTTACGGCAAAGCCCTTCATAGTCTTGTATCTGCATACTGAGTCCTTCAGTGTTCTTGCTATAACATGGTGTATGCCGGGTCTTCCGTTTGCAGTCGGAGGTCCTTCATAGAATACAAACGAAGGCATGCCTTCTCTTGTTGTTATACATTTTTCAAGTAAATTTTCATCCTTCCAAAGCTGTGCCTGCTCTTTCTGCTGCTCAGCTATCGGCTTTTCCGATAAATTCTGAAACATTTTCAATCTTCCTTTCTATACTTTAAACAAATATTTTTCTGTCTGTGAGTTGATATAAAAAAAAATCCCCAATTCACAGACGTGAACTAGGGACGATTATTCTTTAACCGCGGTACCACCCTACTTGCAGAAGCCTCAACCTCTGCCTCTCGTGTTGCAAATAAAGCTCCGGAGTGATATTCGGTATCTGCTTCACCGGCGGCATCTCATCACACGCCAAACGGCGGTGCCGCCTCTCTGTAAGGTTATTACACAGGCCTACTGGTTCCATCAACGCTTTCATATTGAATTAAAATAAAAGAATATGCACTTTCTGCATACTCTTTAGATAATATATTTTTTTAATCTGAATGTCAAGCTTTTTGTTTCGTTTTTAAGTGCTGCAAACAAAATTTATTTGCAATTTTGCATTTACTTAACAAATTTTAAAATTCTTCAAATGCCTCACGGATAACCTGAAAAATAATATCCTGCGGAAATCCCCTGCCGGCAAGTCTTCTCCCCAGCTTTGCCGTAAGTCGCTGTTTTTCTTTATATTTTTCTGCTTTTTCTTCGTAGGTTTCTTCCGGAAGAGCTTCCAGCAAAGGTCCGTATTCATCCGCAAATCTGCGCGCCTCTTCCTCCGCCCGCTGATATTCACTGCCGAACTCTTCCCTGACCTCTTCATCTATATCTTCAAGAATTTCGTCTTCTATTCCCTTTTTCCTCAGCTCCGCTTTTATTTTCAAAGAGCCTTTTCCCTTTCTTACAGCCTGCTCCGCATATCTGACCGCATAGCCCCGGTCATTCACATATCCCATATCACGGAGATACAAAACGGTCTTTTCTATTTCCCCGGCGTCAAACTCTTTACCCTTCAGATATTTTCTGACCTCCTGTTCCGTCCTTTCCTGATATGACAGATATTTCAGCGCTGCATTTAAAGCCTTATCCATTTTTTCCATCTACAGCTCCTTTACCATTAAACCCACGTTTTCCCCCGCAAAGCAATATGCCCCGCAGATTTCCGTGGGATTTATTTTCTCTGTACTGATTTCTTCCAGCTTTATTCCGTTTATTTCTTTTTTCAGGCACAGCTTATGGTCATTACCGGTAATGACCGAAAACTCCTTCATTCCCTCTCCAAACAATCCGCGCCCTGTATACTTCGCATATGCTTCTTTTCCGGTCCACACTCTGAAAAAATCATAAATGCCATTGCTTCTGACATATTCATACTCATCTTCACTGAAAAAACGCCCTGCAAGCTTCTCCGCTTTTACATCCTTCCTTATCTCCTGCAGATCCAGCCCCACTTCAAAGTCTGCCATCAGGCAGCCCCACAAATTTCCCGTATGGCTGATGGAAAACTTCACTGGGACATTTTCAAAATACGGTTTCCCAAACTCGTTTTCTGACACCTCCGCAATTGCACAGGCTCCTTTTGTGTAATCCTGCAGACATCTCATCAAAAGCTCCCGGCTCTGCTTATGCGGTTCCGCTATACCCTTTGCCAAATATAGAATCATGCTTTTCCTCTTTGTCATCATTTTATTCTTTGCAGCTTTGTTTATATTATAAAATAAGCACCATATACCGTAATACATGGTGCTGTCATTTTCAATATGTATAATGATGTGTATACAAACATCAGTCCTTATCGGCTTCGCTCATTCTTTCCAAAACTCTCTGATATCCGTCTGCACCGTAAATCAAACATTTATTGATTCTGCTTATGGTTGCGGTGCTTGCTTTTGTGATTTCTTCTATTTCATTGTATGTTCTCTTTTCGGACAAAAGCTTTGCAACCTGCAATCTCTGTGCAATAGCATGAAGCTCGTTTATAGTGCATATATCCTCAAAGAATCTGTAGCAGTCCTCTTCGTCTTTCAAAGACAATATCGCCTTGAATAATTCATCAATATCTTCGCGCTTTAATTTAGATTCATAAGCCATTATACTGCTCCTTTCAATCACTTTAACACGATATAGTCATTATATCATTGTGTATTGTATACGGTCAACAAAAAATGTTAATCCTTACCCAAAGGATAACGAAAAATCGTTTTCCCTTGTTGTTGAAACACTTTCCAAAATATGATAAAATCATTGTTTGTAACCCTTAAGTAATTAGATTAGAAAGGATTTCTTTTATGTCGTATATTTTATTGATTGCCGGTTTTTATCTTCTTGTAAAAGGTGCTGATGTTTTTGTCGGCGGCAGTGTTGCCATCGCAGAACGTTTCCGCATACCTTCATTTATAATAGGTCTTACCATTGTAGCCATGGGCACCAGTGCTCCCGAAGCAGCCGTAAGTATTACCGCTGCTCTTGCAGGTCAGAACGATATTGCAACCGGAAATGTCATAGGCTCAAATATTTTCAATACGCTTGTGGTTCTTGGCGCATGCGCTGCCATAAAGCCTATCAATGTAGAAAGCTCCATGCTGAAAAAGGATTTTTCACTTAATCTCTTCTATGCGTTTCTTATGCTTTTTCTCACATTTAATATTTTTTCAGGGGCTGGCGGCTATACATATTCGCGGGCTGACGGAATTATTTTTCTTGTGTTCTTCACAGGTTATATGCTTATTACAGTTTTACCTGAAACAAAGAAAGACAGAACATCCGAACAGGCATCCGGCTCATCGCTCGATGCACCTATACCTGCAGTTTCCGTTCATATTGCACTTCTGAAAATTGCCTTTGGTCTTGCAGGAATAATCGTTGGCGGCAACTTTGTTGTCCATTCCGCAAGTGCCATCGCAGCTTCCTTCGGGGTAAGTGCAAACCTGATTGGTCTTACCATAGTAGCCATGGGAACTTCTCTTCCCGAGCTGGTCACAAGCATAGTTGCCGCACTCAGGGGTGAAAGCGATATGGCTGTAGGAAATGTTATCGGTTCAAACATGTTCAATATACTTTTTGTACTCGGACTTTCAAGCACCATACATCCAATAACCGTAAATCCTGTTTCCATAACAGATTTAATTATTTTAATCGCAGTTTCAGTAATAACCACAATCTTCTGCAAAACAGGCGGAAGACTGAATAAGCCTGAAGGTATAGTCCTTCTTATGATTTATGCGGCTTATATGTTATTCATAATTTCACGATAAAAAAAGAGCAGTCACATTTCATGGCTGCCCTTTTCTTTTATTTTGAAATTTCTTCCTTCAGTACCTCAACTGCCTTTTTCAGCTGTGTGTCCACTTTGCTGTTTTCCGGGATTTCAACTTCAAAATCAGGTTTTACCCCTTTGCCCTGTATAACCGTACCATTCGGTGAAAAGTACTGTGCCACCGTTACTTTAATGGCATCTCCGTCCTTAAGCTGTGCGGTCTGCTGGATTATTCCCTTTCCAAAAGAAGTTACGCCTACTATTTTGCCTCCGTTATTGTCCTTCACACCGGCGGAAACTATCTCAGCAGTGCTGGCCGTACCTTCATTTATTAACAGAACATAAGGAAGATTTGTTTTTCCTGCCCTAGTGTTTATATATGTTTTTTCCTGACTTTTTCCTTCAGTATATGCAAGCACACCTTCTCCCAGAAGTCGGTCTGCCACATTGACACCGGATTCAACTATGCCTCCCCCGTTGTTTCTTAAATCTATGATGACGCCTTCAGCACCCTTTACCTCAAAAGCCCTCAGTTCCTTTTCAAAGTCCTCATCTGTCTGGTTTTCAAAGCTGCTTATATAGATATAACCGATATTGCCATCAAGCATTTCCGCATACACAGACTGCATTGTTATCTTTGCGCGTGTCAATACAACTTTTTCACGGGTGCCCTCATGCTCATATTCTATCTCCACCTTTGTTCCCGGCTCTCCCCTCATTTTCGCTGTTGCCGAATCCAGTTCGCTTCCTTCATATTCAACACCGTCTACTGCCAGTATTAAATCACCGGACTGCAGCCCCCCCTTTTCCGCAGGGCTGTCCTTAACAGTGGATATTACTATGATTTTATTGTCCTTTGTTACGCTCATGGTAACACCGATTCCCTCAAGCTGTCCCGTCGCAGTTATCAGGAGATCTTCATACTCTTCTTTTGACATATAGTTTGTATACGGGTCGCCTGTACCGTAAAACAACCCATAGCACATGCCCTGTTCAAGCTTTTCATCATCAAGTTCGGTATAGTAATATTTATCCAGAACATCATACAGAGAACTTACTTTTCCGAATCTCCCTGCCAATAAATTATAATACTCATAATCAGGTTTGCTTATTAGCACCACACCGCCGTTTTTTACCGACATGACACTAAAGCCGATGCAGCCGCCGATAAGTGCGGCAATAAGTATCATTATTATAAGATTTTTCTTTTTGAGCTGTATCATTTAACGCCTCCGCAAGTTAATTTTTCTTTTTAAGGTCCTTAACCATAAACTGTATATTTCTTCTGCCATTCCACTCGGATATTTCTGGAGAGCCGAAAATCACCACATCTTCACCATCACAAAGCATATCCGAAAGCTCCTCTGCCCTGTTAAACAACACACAGTTTACAGCTGTACCCTCAGGGCTTCTGGCAATAAATCTCGCATGATTTTTCTTTGCCCCCATATACTGCACCCCCTGAATGCGCATATTTTCAACGGCAAAACATGGTTTTTCGTTAGCACTGCCAAAAGGCTCAAGGCTTTCAAGTGCTTCAGTCAGACTTTCGCTGATTTCCGAGGCATTTATATATAAGTCCGCTTCCGTTTCATCATCAAACAGCCCCGGGTCTTCTTCATACATCTCATAAACAGATTTTTTAATACCTTCCCTGAAGGCTTCAAGATTTTCCGGCTTCATCAGCAGTCCGCATGCTCCCGCATGACCACCGAACCTTTCAAAGCAGCTTTCCTGCCCTTTTAAAAGATTATACAGGTTTATGCTTTTTATGCTTCTTCCCGTACCTTTTAAGCTTTTATCCTTTGTTTCAGTAAGGATAATGGCCGGTTTCTTATACTTATCCTTTATTTTTCCTGCAACAATCCCCGCAATTCCTTCATGGGCATCGGGACAGTTTATAATAAGGAACAAGTCATCCTCATACTTTTCTTCCTCTATTATTTCCTCACAAAGCCTGAAGGTTTCCTCCTGAACACGTTTTCTCTCTCTGTTGTTTTCCATAAGCTGGTCAACAATGCCCTTTATTTCAAGCGGCTCTTTCGCCTGCATCAGCTCAACTCCGGCTCCGGCCGTTTTCATCCTGCCTGCTGCATTTAAGTGCGGAACTATCCCAAAAGCAACATTATCCGATTTCAGTTTTGACACATCAAGTGAAATGCTTTCGATAAGGGTCTTTAAGCCTCGCCTGTGTCCTTCCTTTATAATATTCATTCCGTATTTGACAAATGTTCTGTTTTCATCAGTTAACGGAACGATATCTCCTATGGTTCCGACAGCCACCAAATCCAGCAGCTCATTTACTGTTTTTTTCGGAAGTCCTGCCCTTCTCTGCAGCCCCTGGGCCAGCTTAAAAGCAACACCGCAGCCTGCAAGATTTTTACATGGATATGTGCATGAAGGATTTTTAGGATTTATTACTATACAGTCAGCTACTACATCTGTTATGCTGTGATGATCCGTAACAACTATGTCAAGCCCCAGGCTTTTCGCATATTCAACTTCATCATACGAAACGCTTCCACAGTCCACGGTTATGATTAAATCCACACCGTTTTCTTTAATTTTCAGTATTGCAGCTTTGTTCAGCCCATATCCTTCCTCAAATCTCGAGGGTATGTAATAATCCGCCTCTATGTCAAAGTTTCTTAAAAACTGCAGCAATATGCTTGTAGATGTTATACCATCTGTATCATAGTCTCCATAAATGCAGATTCTTTTTCTTTCATTTATTGCAGACATTATTATATCCACTCCCTGCTCCATGTTAAGAAGCAGGAAAGGGTCATAGGTTTTCCGAGGCTTATCCGATAAAAATTCCGTTATTTCCTCCTCACTCTCTATTCCTCTTTTTTTCAGCAGCTCCGCAATAATGGGATTAATTTCTTTCATGTTTCTCACTTCTGCCTTTACCTTGTCACATTATTTACGATTTTAAAAATCCATATATTTCATTTTATCACAAAAGGGCTGTTACCAGCCCTTTTATTAAAAACTTTTTCTTTTTTCAAATCTATACCCAGCCGTTCTGCGGATCTACATATTCACCGTTTACACGCACTTCAAAGTGAAGATGCGGCCCTGTCGACTGTCCTGTAGAACCCGATATCGAAATTGCCTGACCTCTGGAAACAACATCCCCTGCCTTAACCAGAAGCTTGGAGTTATGTGCATACAGAGTTACAATACCGCCGCCGTGGTCAATCATAACCATGTATCCGTAGCTGTTGTTCCATCCCGCTTTTATAACCGTACCGCCGTTTGCCGCAACGATTGTCGTTCCTGAAGGTGCACCTATATCTATACCTGTATGCAGTTTCTTAACTTTAAGGATCGGATGGATTCTGTATCCGAAAGGCGAGGTTATTCTTGTTACTCCCGGTGCCGGCCATGCCATGCTTCCTCCGGAGTAGCTTGTTCCCGAGCTTTGTGCTGCCAGAATTTCAGCCTTCAGTCTGTTTGCCTCAGCAAGGAAAGCCTTTTCCATTTCCTCCAGAGCTTTGTTGTCACTTGCAACTTCAGCCTTCTTGTCAGCAACTGCGGACTTATCTTCATTTAAAGCATTTTTCTTTTCTGCTTCCTCCTGCTTTTTAGCCTCCAGATCAGCCTGCAGTCCAAGCAGATACTTTTTCTGTGCATCTATAGTATTGTGCTGTGTCTGTAAATCCTCCATGACCTGCTTGTCATTGTCATAAATGCACTGAACCCTGTCCATATTTGTCATAAGATCAGTTATGCTTGTGGAACCCAGAAGTACATCAATAAAGCCTACTGAACCGTTTTTATACATAGTTCTGAGTCTTCCGTTCAGATTCTGGTTCTGGACCTCCATATTCTTTTCAAGCTTGTCCAAATCAGCCAGAGCCTGGTTGATTTCATTCTGTGTCTCTGCAATGCTTCCGTTAAGCTCATCTATTTCCGTCTGTGCTGCGTTGATTTTGTTCTGCAGCTCCTGTATTTCTTTATTCAGGGAATTTTCCAGCTTTTTGCCTTCATTTAGCTGCTGCTGTACCTCACTCAGCTGTCCGTTGACATTGTTAAGCTGATCCTGCGTACTTCCCGCATATGTAAGTCCTACTGCACCAAAAGACAGTATCATAACAAATACAAGAGTGTATGCCGTAACTTTTCTCATTTTACTCTCCCTTTATATACTCCTGAAAAAACTACCGTCTATGTGTCCAAAAATCTTCTCATGGACACTATACTTCCGCATGCCCCTATGCTTACCCCTATAGCCATAAAAATGTATATCAGGTTTTTAGTAAGGAAGCTGCTTGAAACCATAGGTGTAGACAGAATGAGGAACAAATCCTGTCCTATCAGTTCCACAATCTTTCCATAGACAAAAGCGGTTATTGCCACGGCAATGCCCGCAGACACTATTCCTATAATAATTCCTTCAACAAGGAACGGTCCCCGTATGAACCAGTTCGTTGCACCTATATACTTCATAATATTTATTTCCCTGGCTCTTGCAATAACCGTAAGCTTTATTGTATTTGACACAACAACCACGGAAACGATTATAAGAAACACCATGATTATCATGGCTGCAATCTGTATTGCATCTGTTATTTTCAGAAGCTTTTCAACCGTTTCTTTATAGTATTTAACATCCTCTACCTCAGGATATGCTCTCAAAGCACTTACAACAGCATCCGAGGTTTCCAGATTTTCTACCTTTACAAGTATGGAATTGGGCAGCGGATTACTTGTAAGTGAGTCAAGAAGATATGCGCTTTCTCCCCAGTCCGCTTTCCAGTCCTCCAGAGCATCTTCTTTTGACAGATATGAAACCTGCGAAACACCGCTAAGTCTTTTCATGTCGGACATTATCGTGTCTGCCTGTTCAAATGTAGTTTCATCAAGAAGATATACCTGGACTGTATCATAATCCTTTTTGGCAGACTCAGCAGCCATATTTATGTTTACTATCACTACGAAGAACAGACCTAAAATCAGCAACATGGCTGTAATTGAGAATATTGAGGCAATGCTCATGGTCCTGTTTCTGAAAACCTGCACAAATGCCTGTTTTAAAGTGTATCTGATACTGTTAAACATGGTTTCCGAATACACCTCCCATATACATGCCTGTATGCTTTTTATTTTTTAGTTCCTCTTCTTCCTTCAGATATGCGCCGACATCATCCCTCACGATT
>JBJETA010000089.1:0-12798 GCA_051883075.1 Anaerovoracaceae bacterium | reverse complement strand
AGACAAACCTTTTTTCAAACTCCCTATATATAAATGAATCAAAAACACCGTTCATCCCGAACGGTGTTTTGATTTTTCTATTGCAATATCTGAATTTTCGGACATTATCCCTTCAAACTAATGTTCAAAGAATGCTTTATAAGCAAGATATGCCATATAGATATCATATTTGCTTGCTGATTCATAAGGTGAGTGCATGGAGTGGATAGGTACTCCGCAGTCAAGAACTTCCATACCTCTGTTTGCAAGAGTATATGCAATAGTTCCGCCGCCGCCTTCATCAACCTTACCCATTTCCGAAGACTGGCTCACAACTCCTGCCTTTTCAAAGATTCCTCTCACATATCCTACAAACTCGGCATTGGCATCCGAAGCACCTGACTTTCCTCTTGCGCCTGTATATTTCTTAATAGTTATGCCGTTTCCTATAAATGAAGAATTGTTCTTTTCCATAACATCAGCAAAAGTAGGGTCATAAGCTGCAGTTACATCTGCAGAAAGAGCCTTTGAAGCAGAGAATGTTCTCTGAAGAGCATAAGGGTTTACAATTCCTGTCTTTTCAAGCAGCTCCATCATAAACAATTCAAAATTGTGTGATTCCATACCTGTGTTTCCCACACTTCCTATTTCCTCTTTATCTGCAAACAGGCATATTGCAGTATGTTCAGGCACCTTCATTTCTGTCATTGCTACCAGACTTGGATATGCACAGATTCTGTCATCATGACCGTATGCAGCAACCATGCTTCTGTCAAAGCCAAGGCTTCTTGCTTTCATGGCAGGTACAGCTTCAATTTCCGCACTTCTGAAATCGTCTTCTTCAATTCCATACTTTTCCTTCAATATAGCGAGGATATGGCTCTTCACACCCTCTTCCCCGTCATCTTCAAGCGGCATTGAACCTACTACTATATTCAGGTTTTCAGCAGTAATTCCCTCTGAAAGCTTCTTTGCATTCTGCTTTGCCGACAGGTGAGGAAGCAAATCTGTGATTAAGAAAACAGGCTCATCGTCATTTTCACCTATGTGAATGTCCACAACAGTACCGTCTGTCTTTGCAACAACACCATGAAGTGCAAGAGGTACAGTTGTCCACTGGTATTTCTTTATACCCCCGTAATAATGTGTTTTAAACAAAGCCATACCGCCGTCTTCATATAAAGGATTCTGCTTCAAATCAAGTCTTGGCGCATCAATATGCGAACCTACTAAATATGTTCCTTCTGTTACCGGCTTCTTTCCTATGACAGCCATAAATACAGACTTTCCTTTATTTACCGAATATACACGGTCGCCTGCCTTTAAGCTGTCTGCTGTTTTAACATCTTTAAATCCGTTTGCTTCGGCAATTCGTATAATTTCCTTTGCAGCTTCCCTTTCTGTCTTTGAGTTGTCCAGAAAGCTCATATAACCTTCACTGAAATCCATAATTTTCTTTTTCATATCAGCATCTGCATTTTTCCAGCTGCATTTCTTATTCTTTTTCTTTTCCTTTGATTCTCCCATTTTGTCCTCCTTGCTAATCACGGCTCTTTCCGCAAGCCTCCATCAGATTTCTGCTTTCTTCTTCGTTCAGCTTCATTCTGACACACAAATCCCTTGTTTTTTCTTCATCAAAACAAAAATCAGGTTCTGTGCAGAGTCTGGTAAAGTCATCCTTGGTAATGCCCAGCTGACTGAATTTAATTTCTCCCGAAAGAAGCTTTCTGTCATACACTCTGAAAAAAGCGTTTGCGTATTTATTCATAATGTCTTCCGACTCCTCCTTATTATATTCTGCCGGCATTATACATTTATATGATAAATCTGCCTACTATTACAGTATAAATTTGATTTTAATATACTACAAGAAAATTCTATTATTTTTTTCAATAATATGGTATCATATTAATGTTTTTGTGAAAAAATTATAATTCAGTATATATATATGGAAAGGATTTTGATTTATGGCAAATCAGCAGTTGATAAATGAAATTCAGAAAAGAAGAATTTTCGGCATTATCTCCCATCCTGACGCAGGTAAAACAACGCTCACTGAAAAACTTCTTCTTCATGGCGGTGCAATCAGGGAAGCCGGAGAAGTAAAAGGCCGTCACAATTCAAAATTTTCTACTTCAGACTGGATGGAAATAGAAAAGCAGAGAGGTATATCCGTTACATCTTCAGTTATGCAGTTTGAATACGAAGGCAAAGTTATATCTATCATGGATACTCCGGGACATAATGATTTCGGCGAAGACACTTACCGTATCCTGACTTCTGTGGACAGTGCCGTGATGGTTATCGACGGTGCTAAAGGTATCGAAGCACAGACTAAAAAACTGTTTAAGGTCTGCAGCATGCGCGGCATTCCTATCTTTACATTCATAAATAAAATGGACAGAGAAGCTATGGATCCTCTTGCCGCTATGGAAGAACTGGAAGAAGTGCTTGGTCTTCCCTCCGTTTCCGTTACATGGCCTATCGGCTGCGGCATGAACTTTCAAGGCATTTATGACAGGCTTGAAAATGTTGTGTACCTTTATAAAATAGGAAAAACCATTGAGCTTGGCGAAGAAGGTGTCTTCGGTCCTGAGCTTGAAGAATATCTTACTATCAACAATTTAAATAATCTCCGTGCAGAAATCGAACTTTTAGAAGGTGCCGGAAATGAATTTGACAGAGAAGCAATATCAAAGGGAAAGCTTTCTCCTGTTTTCTTCGGTTCAGCCCTTGCTGATTTCGGTGTAACACCGTTTTTGCATCATTTCCTTGATATGTCTCCTGCTCCCGGAGCAAGAAAGACTACCGAAGGTGAAATTGAACCATCAGAAGAGGAATTCAGCGGCTTTGTGTTCAAGATTCAGGCCAATATGAATCCTGCCCATCGTGACAGAATCGCATTTTTAAGAATATGCTCAGGTGTTTTTGAACGAGGCATGACTGTAACTCTGACAAGAACAGGCAAGCCTATTAAGCTGAGTCAGTCCACACAGCTTATGGCAAATGAAAGAGAAACCATAGACAAGGCTTATGCCGGTGACGTAATAGGCATATACGATACAGGTACTTATCAGATTGGAGACACTCTTACTACAAAAAAAGAGCCATTCTTCTTTGAACCGCTGCCTACCTTCCCTCCGGAACTGTTTGCAAGAGTTACCCCTAAAAACTCTTTGAAGGCAAAGCATTTCCAAAAGGGTGTACAGCAACTTGCACAGGAAGGAGCCATACAGGTATATCATAACGAATACAACGAAGTTATCATAGGTGCGGTAGGCGCCCTTCAGTTTGAAGTGTTTGAGTATAGACTGAAAAACGAATATAATGCAGACATAATCATGGAGCATCTCGATTTCAGTGTTGTAAGATGGCTCAACACCTCCGATACCGATGCAGTAAAAAAAGTGCTTGATTCACGCTGTATGCTTGTATATGACCATTTTGACAGACCTCTGGTACTGTTCGCAAATCAGTTTACACTTAACTACTTTATTGAAAGGCATCAGGACATAGAGCTTGTGGAAGCTTTAAATGTAAACAGCACACTTAAATAACAGCGCTTTTACAAAGTCGTAATTTCAGGAATCCTGTCTCGTTTTCTGAAAATTACGACTTTCTTTTTCCCTTTTATTCCTCTTGTTTTATGTAAACCTTTTCATGTTTTGTTTTCTTATTTTCCACAACTTATCAATTAAGCAATTTTAAACATTTCCGCAGTTTTCCACATGACTTTTTAAAATTGTATACAATTTTATCCTCTTTTGCATGTGGATATTTTTTATTCCTTCACCCCACTATTTCCAATACTTTCACCTGTTTTAAATTTTGTCAACACAAAGTTATCCACAGGTTTACATCTCTTTGTTTTAAAATTACGGTATGTTGAGAATATTCTGCCATTGTAAAAAATTTCGTACTATGTTATAATTGCTCTGTTATTTTTTTTATATTAAAACTCTATAAATCCGAGAGGTAAACCGCAATGAAAATATTTTTAGACCAGATTGAAGAAGGTATGTTTATTGAACGAGATATCGTTTCCAACAAGGGACAGGTCATTATCCCGAAAAACACCTCAATAACAGCACCTTTAATAGAGAAACTGAGAAATTTTGAAATCGACTACATTGAAATCGGCAAAAATGAGCCTGAGCCTGAACCTGAGCCTGTTGCAGAACACAGCATTGAACCTGATGAGCATATCTCCGATCCGGGAAATATTTTCGATGTAACTTCAACCGAAAAGTTCAATGAGTTTAAGCAGGACTGCCTTGAAAATCAGGAAAGTCTTTCCCGTGCTTTCGATGCCATTCTTAACAGTACAAATAACCGGCAGAGTTCAGCCTTTGTCGGTCTTGTAAAAAAGCTGGGCTCAGACCTTAATTTATCAAATATGCAAAGTCTCAATCTGCTCGATATGATTTACGGTATGCGTGATATATCAGATGTGGTTTACATTCACTCTTTAAATGTGGGCATGATTGCCGGAACTATGGGAAAATGGCTTGAAATGTCTGAAGATGATATACAGACACTTATTATGTGCGGTTTATTTCACGACATAGGAAAACTCCTCGTGCCAAAAGAGATTCTTGAAAAAAACGGACCTTTAACACCGTTGGAATACGCTGTTATGCAGACACATTCCACTAAAGGCTATGAGCTTCTTGAAAAATTCGACAACCTGGATGACAGAATCAAACAGACTGCTCTCAACCATCACGAAAGATGTGACGGATCAGGCTACCCAAGGCAGCTGAAAAATGATGATATTGATGTCTTTTCAAAGATTATAGCAATTGCAGATGTATATGATGCCATGACTTCACAGCGCGTTTACCGCAAGCCTATCTGTCCGTTTGCGGTAGCTGCCGAATTTGAAAAAGAGGGTCTGCATAAATTTGATACGGAATACATACTTTTATTTCTTCACAATATGCTTAACACCTATCTTCAGAGCAAGGTCAAGTTAAGCAACGGTCAGGTCGGAAGAGTCATTAAAATCCACAGACACCACAAATCAAAGCCTCTGGTAGAACTTGAGGACGGCACATTTATTGATCTCGCAAAAGACCCTTCTGTAAGCATAACGGAAATGATTTAACAAAAAGCGGATAACCGAAAACAAATTCAGTTATCCGCTTTTTGTATGCATTGCATGCCTGATTTCCTGTTCATTTTATTCTGTTTCTACCTGCAATCCTTTAAGGCTGCATAAAGTATCCACAACAGCAAAAATCAATACTGCGCCAAGATTAGCAGTGGTATTGTCCTGGTCAAAACGCGGTGAAATCTCACAAATATCAAAGCCTCTTACTTTTCGCGTTCTTAAAATATGCTTCAGAACGGGCATCACCACTTCCGGATCAAGCCCAAATGACTGCGTTGCACTGACACCGGGTGCAAAAGCAGACGAAAAAACATCTGTGCATATGGTTATGTAAGTACTTTTGCAGGGATATAAAAAGGTATCCACCTTTTCAAGAACATTTGCCACATTTCCCGGATTAAAATCTTTAGCCAGGACATAATCAACTCCAAGCTCTTTTGCCGTTTTAAAAAGCTTTACGGTATTGCTGTGCCTTTGAATGCCCAAAGGCAGATAATGGTAGTCCATATTTTCTTTTCTGCATATATCTGCCATCTGCAGAAACATTGTTCCCGATGAGCCTCCCTTTTCATAAGGTCTTAAATCAAAATGCGCATCAAAATTTATAATACCTAAATCAGGTTTTTCATCGTCCATTTTTAAATCCGAAAGCAGTCCCTGAAAGGTTCCAAGGGTAGTTTCATGACCTCCTCCAAGAACTATAGGAAATAGACCCAGTCTGCGTATTTTTTCTACTGCCGCCGCCAAAAGCCTCTGTCCTGTCTCCAGGGTAATCTCATCACATATGATATTTCCCGCATCATAAAGCTTTACTTCCCGGCAAAACGTACATGGAAGATTTGACATCTGACGTCTGATAAAATCAGGTGCCAACGCAGTACCCTCTCTGCCCTTATTACGCTTTACACCCTGCTCACTGCAAAATCCTATAAAAGCAAAACCCAGCTCTCCGTCATATATTTTTTTACATTCATTCAAATCCAACGGCTCAACCCACTGATGCCATCTGAAAGTATCATAGTCCGAATCGCTGTCTACACGGCCGTGCCAGCATTCCATGGCACTTACATAGTTGTCTAAATACATAGTTTTCTCCTTGTTTTTTATCTTTTATCATTATGACATATTCTCATCTATACGACAATTTCAGCAAAGCTTCCTCCTGCTCTGCCTTTTTTTACAACAATCTGCTTATCGATTTTGTTTTTAAGCTCCGATACATGTGATATAATCCCGACTATTCTCTTTCCTTCCGTTATTTCATAAAGTGATTTAACTGCCTGGTTAAGGGATTCTTCATCCAGAGAACCGAAACCTTCATCCACAAACATGCTTTCGATTCTGACTCCTCCTGCCGTATGCTGTATTTCATCGGACATTCCAAGAGCAAGAGCAAGCGCTGCCTTGAAGGACTCCCCGCCGGACAAAGTCTTAACGCTTCTTTCACTTCCGTTATAATGATCAATAACATCAAGTTCAAGCCCGCTCTGACTTATTTTATTTTCCTGTACTCTCCGTCTTTTCAGCTCATACTGCCCGGAAGTCATCATCATAAGTCTCCTGTTTGCTCTTATAATGATTCTGTCAAAATATGCCGTCTGCACATATGTTTCAAGCATAATTTTGTCCTTTCCCGACAGATTTCCGTTTGCCGTATCCGACAGTGCTTTCAGCTCGACCCATCTTTTCGCGGTAATGTCCTGTTTTTCACTCTGGGCCTCAAGCCTGCACAAGAGGTCTTTATTTAATCTCCACCTTTCCGTAATAACTCTGACTCTTTTTTCGGTCTGAGTTTTTTCTGCCAGAATGCTTTCTTTTTTCAACTTCAGCGCTTCAACATCCGTGCTGTCGTTTTTCCCTGTTTTTTCCTTCAGAACATCAGCCTTGCCCTTCAGCAGGTTTATTTCTTCCGATGCTTTTCTTAATTCTTCTTTTCTTTTCTCTATCTCTTCATTTATTTTCTGCTTCTCCTGTCCCAAAACACGTAATTTTTGGTTCAGGATTTCAACTGTCATATCTCCCAACACCGCCCTGCAGTTTTCATACTGCTGATTTAATAAGGAAAGTTGCAGATTCAGCTCCTGCTGTTCTGTTTTTTCTTTTTCTATTTTTTCTTTATCTTCCTTAAGCTGTATTTCGAGCTTTTCCAGCTTCTTCTCATATTCTCTTTTTTCTTCAAGCCTTTGTATTTCATCAGAAAGCTTTTCTTTAAGGCCTTTAAGCCTTTCGTCATTTAGTACCGCCGCTTTTCCAAGTTCCGCCTCCAGTTCCCGAAATATATGCGGTTCAAGGATTTTATCAGAATCAAAAAACAATGATTTACTTAAAACTGTCTCCGCCTGTTGGAAAAGCTTTTCCCCCCGTATTATAATCCTGCCTTTCATGTCGCTAAGCTTTACACTGATTTTCTCTTCTTCCCTGTGTTTGCATTCATATTCATTTTTTGCTGCTTTTAATTCAGCCTCTGTAGGCGCATGCTCCGACACCCCGGCAGGCTTTGGATGCTCCAGAGCACCGCATACCGGGCAGGGTTTTCCCGCCTTTAAATTCAATGCCAGTACACCTGCCTGTTCATCGAGGAAAGCACGCTCCATACTGTCAAATTTAAGCTTCAATCTGTCTGCCACAGTTCCGGTATCAAGATATTTTTCCTGAAGTCTTACGTATTCAAGCAGGCTTTTTTGCAATTCCTTCATGTCATCAGTGATGGAAGCCAGTTCTCTCTTTCTTTTTTCTTCCTCCTCCACTGATTTTTCACGTCTTTCTTTTTCAAGCTCTGAAGACTTCAGATTTTCCAGTTTCTCAATCGTTTCACTGCGTTTTTCCTCGTTCAGTCTGTATTTTCCCTCAAGGTTTACCAATTTTGAATTATGTAAATCATTCTCTTCCTTTTTCTTTTCCCTTTCCTTCTTCAGCCTGCTTTCCTCTTCATATTGAGGTTTCTGCTTTTCCAGATTCTGAATTTCCAACGTAATTTTTTCAATTTCCGGTCTTTTTTTCTCAGCCTGCTCGGCATTTTTTGTTTTTTGCTCCAATACTAATAACTTTTGGTTTAACTCCAGACTGATTTTGTCCAATTCCTTTTTATTTTTTTCCTCTTCTTCAGCCCTTGTCAAAGCTATGGTAATCTCCTCAAAAGCTTTTTCCGTCTCACCCAGCCTAAGCTCCAATTCGTTTTTTTCAGCTTCGTCCTTTTCTATTATTTTATTAAGAATTTCCAGAATATTGCCGGCAACTACGGCTTCCCCGCCGCGTGCCTGATTCAGCTCCTGAAAAAAAGCACTTTCTTCTTCGCACACAATACTGTCCGCATACTGCATGATACTTCGCTTAAGCTCATCATAATTTTTCCTTTCAGCCGCCGCCTCCTGCTTCAGACTTTCCTGAAGCTGCTGAAACAGTCCTGTCGCAAAAATTTCTCTGAAGATTTCACTTCTTTCCTTTGTCGAGGCCTGCAGAAGCTTAAGGAAATCGCCCTGTGCTATCATGGCAACCTGTTTAAACTGTTTTCTTGTCAGTCCTATCAGCGATTCTATTTCTTCAGTTACTCTTTTGGAATTTGTAACAATTCTTCCGTCAGGATATATTAATTCCGCTTCCGCCTTTTCAGTAACCATACCTTCGCCGCGTTTTGCAGGTCGGAGATATTCGGGATTTCTCTTTATTTTGAAGATTCTGTCCCCATAAGAAAAAGTCAGTTCCACAAAAGTAGCCTCATTTTCTCCTGCATATTTACTCCTGAGCATTGAAGGCTCGCGGCTTTCACCGCTGGCTTCACCGTAGAGTGCAAAAGTAACAGCATCAAATATTGTGGTTTTTCCTGCCCCCGTGTCTCCCGTAATCAGATATATACCTTTTTCTCCAAACTTTTCCAAAGGGATTTCCTGTCTGCCGGGATAAGGTCCGAAAGCTGACAAGGTTAAGTGCATCGGCCTCATTTACCTCACCTCCCAGATTTTTTCTATAAGGTTGTTCAAAAACCTTCTCTGGCTTTCTGAAATACTGCAGTTATTCTGTGCCTCATAAAGCTCTTCAAACAACTCAATCGGAGATTTTTCTTCTGTAGTCTCAAAATTCAGTTCAAGAGTGCTGTTCTGCGTCCTGCAGTTATCATAATCCAGCTTCATTATATTCGGGTAAATGCTTCTCAGCTTTCCCAACGCATCGGGTATTTCTTCTTCATCCGTAAGAGTTATCTGCATATAATCTTCTCTGTCAAAGCCCGTATTTCCTTCATAAAACGATTTTGCTGTAATGTCCATATATCTTCCCCTGATTTCACATAAATCGTGCAGCGGCTTCAATTCTATGTTCTCAACATAGATATCGGCATATACTGCTCCCTCTTTCTTTTCTCCTATTTCAAGAAAGGTTACGGATTTTTTATGATTTGCCTCCGAAAAAGAATATTTCAAAGGTGTTCCCGAATACCTCACCTCATTTCTGTAAATCTTCTGAGGCTTATGTATATGACCTAAAGCAATATAGTCAAACGCGTCAAATGAGGAAGCATCCACATTTTCAAGCCCACCTATTGAAAGCTCCTCTGAATCACAGGTAGCCGCACCTGTAACAAACTGGTGGGCTATAAGAATATTTCTTCTGCCTGTATCCGGATTTATCCTGTTTATAACAAATTTCACGGCATCATTGAAGCTTTCAGCTTCAGACTCCGGGAAAAAGCTCCTTACATGAACAGGTTTAACAAAGGGAAGCATGTAAAAATCAATATCTCCGTACATGTCTTTTAAAGTAACCTTGCGGACATTACCGTCAAATACCGGAGAGAAATATACCCCGCTTTCTTTCATAATGCCGTTTCCAAAAGAAAGTCTTTCGGCTGAATCGTGGTTTCCGCTTATGATAAAAACGCTGATTTTCTTCTGTGACAGTTCTGTTATAAAGCTGTCGAAAGTCTGCACTGCCTCTGCCGGCGGTATATTTTTATCGTATACATCTCCCGCGATAATGACCGTTTCAACAGCTTTTTCATCCGCTATGTCCAGAATCCTTTCCAAAATATACTTCTGGTCTTCAAGCATTGAAAAACCGTTTACCCTCTTTCCTATATGCAAATCAGAAATGTGTAAAATCCTCATATCAGTTTCCTCTGAATCTTTTTTTAAAAATGCCGCCTCATAAACTACTGAGACGGCAGCTTTTTTTTCATATTTAACTGTGGAGCAGGTTAATTCTGTTTTATTACTTTTACCAGATTCTCAACCTCTCCTTTTGAAGTCGTCTTGTTAAAATGTTCATATCGGAAATATGCGTACCCCTTCACGTCACCTTTTTCTCTTGCCATAACCACCTGTCTTGCAATTATGTCGTTATATCTCAGCCATTCCGATACCTCGTTTCTGTCCGCCACATTTGTTCCTGCGTTTGCCATATCAAGTCCGACATACAGCTTTACAGGGCTGTTCTGTGAAAGCTTCAGCCATGAATTTAGGTTGTTTTCATATGCATATGATGCAATATTTCCCGATGAATCTCTGGTTTCAAATCCCCAGTACAGCTGCGGCATGATATAATCGACATACCCTTCCGTACTGAACCATTTATCAATATCAACAAAGTGATTGCTGTTGCTTCTGAGATTGGACAGATTTCCTGCAGGGCTTATTCCAAATACCACATCTTCATCAATATCCTTTATCGCCTCATAGACCCCTTTTACAAGCGTATTTACATTGTTTCTTCTCCAGTCGGCTATATCAAGCAGGCTTCCCGATTTATCATATTCAGGTTTATCAAACCAAAGTTCGGGATCTGTATTGCTTACAGACGGATAGAAATAGTCATCAAAATGAATTCCGTCCACATCATAGTTTTTCACTATTTCAGCCACGCCGTTTATAACCATCTGCTGTACCTCCGGCACAGCCGGATTCAGATAATATTCACCCTTATGCTTCAGTGCCCATCTGTCGTTTGAGGAATCGCTGTCACTCATCCAGACTTTAACAGGATTGTTTTCCGAAACCTGGCTCCAATATGTACCGTATCCCGTTACTCTGTATGGATTCAGCCATGCGTGGAACTCAAGCCCTCTTTTATGGGCTTCTTCAATCATCAGTTCAAGAGGGTCAAAGCCCGGGTCAACCCCCTGCGTCCCTGTTGCAAAAAGAGACCACGGATAATACTTTGAAGGATACATGGCATCGCAGTGCGAACGTACATGAACGATGACGGCATTCATTCCCACTTCCTTGCATCTATCAAACATATCACAAATTTCTTCCTTAAAAGAGTCTTCTGTTTTCAGCATGTTCATATATTCAAGATATGAAATCCACATAGCATGCATTTCTTCATTGTCTGCTGCCTGTGAACCTCCTCCGTTCTGCGTTCCCGTATCTGCGACAGTCCCGTCAGAATTTACGATTACAGTTCTTTTGTCATTATCCCATGCCACGCCTGCTCCAAAAGCCTCAAGCACCGCTCTGATAGGCAGATATGTCCTGTCGTTGATTATAACAGCCGCAGTGTCGTTTTCCACAACTCTGTCATTCACAAGTATGTATCTTGCATCTATAGGAACTTTTACCTCTGTATTTCCGCTTCTTACAGATGCAATCCTTGCATCGTTATCCCATTCAACACTACAGTCAAAAGCTTCCATAACGGCTCTCAGAGGTACCTGTGTCCTGCTGTTTTCATCAATAAACGGTATCCCCAGTTCTGAAGTGAATCGGACATTCTCTCCGTCTATGGTTACTTTAACATCATCCGAGGTATCAGCCCACGCAGTAATGCCCTGTGCTGTAAATACCAACGCTGTCAAAACCAAAGTAAGCATTAAAACCTTAAGACCTTTCCCAAGTTCCCTGCAATAACTGTTACTCTTCATCTGTGTCTCCTTTCCTTCAGCCCCTGTTATTGAGTCTGTTCATCAAGTTATTTCTCTATTGTAAATAGATAATAGCCTTCTCCGTTGTATTCAGCCTGTTCCCAATGAGCATATATAACATATACAAAATTCTCATTCAGCTCGCTGATGGTTCCGTCATCCATATCCCATACAAGATATCCGCTGTCAAAAGAATCCGTCATTTCAAAGCTTTCTTTTGTCCATACCCTGAGTTCACAAAAATCAGGATCAAGGTCGAAAACCGTCCAAAGATATGGTTCTCCATATGCATTTACAGCAGTAGTTTCGTCATATACAAGAGCATGAATATCCGTATCTTCTCCTGTATAACTTTCTGTACTGTAATACTCGCCGTTGTAATTCCAGTATCCTTTTGAAACGTCTATGTACTCAGCAGTATTTTCTCCCTCTAACCATAGATTTGGTACATCAGTCGTAACATATTCCCCCTGTATGTATCCGCCATCATATCCATTCAGAGCATCAAAACCTGCAAATATCATAACTACAGCTACAGTTATAGACATTCCCAGCAAAATAGCAATAAACACTACAATTCCTTTGTTTAAACCGGCTTTTCTTTTTTTAATTGGTGTTTCCTCTGTTTTTGCAGCCGGTACTTCCGTCATTTTCTTAGCCCGTACTTCCGGATTTCTGTTCCATTCTATATCATATACACGCTTATGTTCTCTCTTTATTTTCCCCACAATAAACACAAACCCTGCCGCCAGAAGCACCACTACGGCACCTGCCAACACAGCATTTCCTGCAATGCTTGAAATTCCGACCACAATGACCACAGAAAGAGCAATAATAACGACAGAAAGAAATG
>JBJETA010000088.1:0-12809 GCA_051883075.1 Anaerovoracaceae bacterium | reverse complement strand
ATATCATCGAGATTGGTTCTTGGAACAAGCCGTATGAGGAAAAGGATTTATAAAGGACATGAAAAAGGAAAATGACTTATTAGAGGAAACCTTGTCAATCGCTGAGAACAGCTATGCTGAGGCATATCGGTTTTTACAGGAAGAATATAAAAAGAATCCTGAAAATTATGGCCCACAAACTCTATATTTTCTTGCCTGTTTGGCAGGCGGAGCCGGTATGCCGGAAAAAGCCTTGGAATGGCTGCGAAGGGCTATTTTTGATAATGGGTGGTGGTACCGGCCGGAAGTGCTGGAAGATGAAGATCTTATATCACTAAAAAATAATACGGAGTTTAATTCGTTAAAATCCGTTTCTGATAATCGTTATGCAGAGGCTGTATCAAAAACGAAAGAGGTATTTACATGGAAGAGAAAAACAGCTGACAAATTATTTCTGGCTGTTCATGGAAATACACAGAACGGACAAATTGCAAGTGATGATTGGAAACCGCTCTTAAAAGAGAATACACAGTGGCAATTGGAAACAATACAAAGTGCTGAGCCGGACGGGTATGGAACCTATCGTTGGAGCTATGATATGGTGTCCTATGTACCGGTGGCTAAAGCAATAGAAAAAATACAAAACGAAGGCTACAAGGAAATTGTATGTGGTGGTTTTTCAGCAGGGTGTGATATGCTCTTGAGAGCAATAATATTTACACCTGTACGTTGTGATATACTGATTTTGCAAAGTCCCTGGATTCCGATACTAAAAGATTGTTCAGAAGCTTTGGTGAATGCTGTCAAGCGGAAAAATATAGAACTTAAAATTTTTTGTGGCTCAGATGATGAAGATTGTCTGCCACTGGCAAAGCAATTGTATGAAATAACAAAAGAGGAAAGTATTCATGCGGAGTTTACTATCCAAAAAGGTAATCGCCATCAGTTCCCTAAGGAAGTATTTGACTTAAAAGATTTGCTGTAAGCTATATGGCAACTTTTATATAGTGGGAAATTGAAATCCTGAGAAAAATAGAAATTTATGGAGGAAAATTCAATGTTTAGATCAATTCGAAAAAAGAAAAATGAAATCAGTATAGAAATGGCAAAGGAACTGCTTCGAGGCTCACGACGCGGAGTTCTGGCAGTTAATGGTGATAATGGCTATCCTTATGCGATACCGATTAATTATCTATATGATGAAGAAGCACAAAAGATTATTTTCCATGGAGCAAAAGCGGGACATAAAGTGGATGCTTTGAAAGCATGCGACAAGGTTTGCTTTACTGTATACGGCAATGAAAGAATTAAAAAAGAAGAGTGGGCACCGTTTCTTCAAAGTGTGGTTGTCTTCGGTCGATGCCATTTAGTTGAAAATCAGGAAGAATGCATTAAGCTTGTAAAGAAGTTTGCGATGAAGTATTATCCTGATGAAAAGCTGGTAGATGAGGAAGTGGCAATCTCCGGAATGTCCGTTCAGATGTTTGAAATCGAAATAGAACACCTTAGCGGAAAAGAAGTACAGGAAATATAATTCCCTTGTTTACTATAGGTTAGATTCGGATGGCTGGAGGAAATTGAATGAAAAGAGCAAAAAACATATTTAACAGTGAAAATTATATAATTCTGGATGGTGCTATGGGCACAATGCTCCAGAAAAGCGGGCTGGAACTGGGGGAAAGACCGGAAATCCTTGCCATAACACATCCTGAGAAAATAACGGCTGTACATAAGATGTATGTGGACAGCGGTTCTGACATTATCTATGCAAATACTTTCGGTGCAAATGCCCATAAGCTGGAGGGCTTTGGATATACTCCGGAACAGGTCATTACCGCGGCGGTAAATGCGGCAAAAGCGGCTTGCGTGGGAACAGAGACAAAGGTTGCTCTTGACATAGGACCTCTGGGAGAACTGCTGGAGCCTGCGGGAACTATGTCTTTTGAAGAGGCTTACGGACTTTTCAGAGAAATGGTTACGGCAGGAGAAAAGGCAGGTGCCGATTTAATTGTGTTTGAAACTATGGCAGACCTGTACGAGGTCAAGGCGGGAGTTCTTGCGGCAAAGGAAAACACCAATCTGCCGATAATGGTTTCCATGACTTTTGAGGAAAACGGCAGGACATTTTCGGGTTGCACAGTTGAAGCCATGGCTATTACTCTTGAAGGACTTGGAGTTGATGCTGCCGGCATTAATTGTTCACTGGGGCCTGTGGAAATACTGCCTATGGCAAAAACTCTTTGTGAAAGCACAAGAGTTCCCGTATTTGTGAAGCCGAATGCGGGCCTTCCAAATCTCAAAACAGGAGGCTATGACATAAGTCCCGAACAGTTTGCGGAACAGATGAATGAATACAAAACGCTTGGCATATCGATGCTTGGAGGATGCTGCGGTACCTCGCCGGAATATATCAAGGAAATTGTTAAACTGTTTAAAGGTGAGAAAAACGGAGCTGAAGAACGCATAGGACACTATCAGCCTAGGTTGAGGGTTTGCACACCGACAACAGTTGTGAATGCCGACCATGTGACGATTGTAGGCGAAACCATAAACCCTATGGGCAGAAAGTTCATAAAACAGGCCTACAAGGATGAGGATATGGACACTATTCTTGCATGCGGCGTTGAGCAGGTGGAAAACGGTGCGGAAATCCTTGACGTGAACGCGGGAATGCCCGGCATTGATGAGGTTGAGATGCTGGCTAAAACAGTGAAAATGCTGCAGACTGTAGTTGATGCTCCCATCCTTCTTGATTCCCAGAACGCGGAAGCCCTTGAAGCTGCCCTGAGAATTTACAGCGGAAAACCTATGATTAATTCCACAAATGCAGACAAAGAACTGATGGACAAGGTGTTTCCTCTGGCGAAAAAATACGGTGCGGCTGTTGTATGCCTGACTCTTGACGAAGATGGTATTCCAGAAACTGCGGAAAAGCGTTTTGAACTTGCAAAAAGAATGGTAGATACAGGACTTGCCTACGGAATACCAAAAGAGGATTTGGTTGTTGACTGCCTGACACTGGCGGCTTCCGTACAGCAGAAGGAATCATGGGAAACTCTGAAGGCTATTCGTATGGTTCGTGAGAAGCTTGGTGTCAAGGTGCTTCTTGGAGTTTCAAATGTTTCATTCGGCCTGCCGCAGAGAGAACTGATAAACAGGAACTTCCTGATGCTTGCCATGGAGGCAGGGCTGGAACTGCCTATCATGAACCCGCTTGATGAGGGCATGAAATCTTCAATTTATGCTTACAATGTGCTGGCGGGAAAAGATGAGGGAGCACGCGGTTATATAGAAAAGTATGCAAATGCAGCACCGATATCTGTAACTGCCACTGTAGCATCAGCAGTACAAAAGGCAGATGTGGGAGCAGGAAACTCAGGCGGTGCAGCCGTTTCACACAATAATGCTGGGAATCATGAATCCGGCTGCGGCTGCGGACACTGCGGAACTTCTGCAAACGGAAAACCTGAGGAGAAGGCAAGCGGAACAGAGCACGACATATTCAGAGCTGTGCGAAACGGCCTGAAAAATGAAACAAAGCTGGCTACGGAAGAGCTCCTAAAAGAAATGAATGAAATGACGGTCATTAACGAGAAGCTTATTCCTGCCCTTGATGTGCTTGGAGAACTGTTTGAAAAGGGAAAGATATTCCTGCCGCAGCTGATACAGGGAGCACAGGCTGCTCAGGCCGGCTTTGATGTAGTAAACAAGCGACTGGCTGCTCAGGAAACATCAGGCATAAGCAGAGGAAAAATAGTTCTTGCCACTGTAAAAGGTGACATTCATGATATAGGAAAAAACATCGTAAAAATCATACTTCAGAATTATGGCTATCAGATAATTGACCTGGGACGCGATGTGCCTGTCGCTGATGTTGTAGAAGCGGTAAAGAAGCACGATGCGGGAATGGTTGGTCTGAGCGCTTTGATGACAACAACTCTGCCAAGCATGGAAGAAACCATAAAGGCAATACATGAGGCGGGGCTGGATACCAAGATTCTGGTTGGCGGTGCCGTGCTGAATCCTGAATATGCCGCAGAAATAAAGGCCGATTACTATGCAAAAGATGCAAAACAGTCGGTAGACGTGGCAAAGCAGGTATTCGGAAACTAAGCTTAAAATATAAAATGTGTAAATAAAAAGACCTCACGGTTTGTCATAATCCTGACTAAACGGGGGTCTTTTGTTTCTATTTGCCAATTGAGAGCTACGAGTTACGCTACAGTTTTTCAATTTCTTTGATAGATAAGCCTGTGCAGCGCTCTATTAAATCAAGCGCTAGACCCTCTTTTTTCAAGTTCGCTGCAGTTTCTCTTGCTTTTGCTTCAGCGCCTTCATTTCTGCCGAGTTCCTTTGCCTCCTTGTAAAGATTAGCCATAGTCTTTTCTTCATTATACTCAGTTAAAAGTGTGTTCACAACCTCACCCCTGTTCTTTACAAGAAACTCCCTCAGAACTCCTTCTGTTATGCACTCGCTTACCGCCTTTTCTATCGCTTCCTTCAGTGCCACTTCCTTTTTATACTCTTTTACTTTCCCTATCAGTATAGAGTAGTCATTAAGCTTTCGGCTCTTATCCATCAGCTCTTTGTTGTGACCTGCATTGATATTCAGCACCGTCGCTGTCCACTCAAATTTTCCTACATCTTCTTCATCACGATATTCAAACATATCTGACAAGCGTACTTCCGTGCTGTCAGGAACTTCTTTATCTCCGTTATAAAATATTACATATTTCGGAGTTGGAAGCTTTATCATGTTCATACTGTAAAGGTCATATTCTTTTGCCTCAACATAAGCTCTGTATGCATCTGCCGCATAGAAAAAGCCCCTCAACGGCATGTTCGGGCACCATGTAGACTGATGCTCATAGAAGTTCATGGTCAGGCTTTCAAGTACAAAGGACCTGTCGTTTTTCATGCGCATATATACCGCATCCTCCAGGTCATTTACGGTCAGCTCCGCTTCCTCCGTGTACTCTGTTCCGTTAAGTGCATTGTACAGTTCCAAAAGGCTTGCCTTATCGCTGAAAATCCTTCTGAACAGCCTGTCTTTGTAAGTTCTTGCAATATTAAAATTCTCCATATCTTTCCCCCTTATTATATAATCTCGAACAGGCATTATCAACGGGTTTTATTTTTACATATTTTACCATACAAAGAATTTTATTGCAATAAGGTTGCGCAAAAAAACAGGGTCATTTCTGACCCTGCGTTATTTATTTGGGTTATACAGTTTCAATCAAACCGTAATCTCCGTTCTTTCTTGCATAAACAATATCTACGGAATCAGTCTCCATGTTCAGGAATACAAAGAAGCTGTGTCCCAGAAGTTCCATCTGCATAATAGCCTCTTCAACATTCATAGGAGCAAGTTCAACCTTCTTTCTCTTCACAACTGTCATTTCTTCAGGTTCTTCATCGAAATCAGGGATTTCAGCAAAGATAAAGCCCTTGTTGTCCTTATGTTTTTTCTGAAGCTTAGTCTTGAATCTCGACATCTGCGATGAAAGCTTATCCACAATGCCATCAATAGCATCGTAAGCAACATCGGCTGTCTGTTCTGCCCTAAAAATAGTTCCGGCAGCGTTTATGGTTGCTTCAATCTTCTGCTTGTCTTTTTCTACAGATATCATAACATTTGCAGTAATGTCATCTGAGAAGTATTTATTCAGCTTGCTTAACTTCTTTTCAATGTTTTCCTTTAAGTAGTCGCTTGAGCTTATGTTTTTGCAAGTAATTATAGTCTTCATAATAAATGCCTCCCTTTTTGAAGTTGTTATCTGTATTATAGCACCTCCTCCGACAACTTTCCACAATTTTCTGAAAAATAATACAAAAAAATTAAGATAAGAAGGCTGCCCGGCTGACCTGGTCTTTGACCCCACACTTGCCTTTACCTGACTTTGTCAGAGGACTTACTTCTAAGCTACGCCATGATCACTGCCGCCTTGCGGACCAGCTTACGTGGGTCCCTTCGCCCGTAACTGGCATGGACTTTCAACCACAGACCCGGGCAGTCTTCTTATCCTAACTCATATTTACTTAACTAATATCCCACACCTGCTGCAAGCGTCAGGACATAAACCTTTTCAGCTCCCAGCTCCTTAAGCAACCGGCTGCATTCATCCGCAGTGCTTCCCGTAGTATATACATCGTCTATCAGCAATACACGTTTCCCCTTCAAATCACCTGCATCCGTCACATTTTTATTTAAAGTATATGCCCCTGATACGTTTTTATGCCGCTGTTCGGCTCCAAGCTTGTTCATTGGAGATTTGTAGGATTTTCTAACCAACACCTGATTATTATAGTCCGCGCCAAGCCCTTTAGCAACAGTTTTTGCCATAAGCTCCGCCTGATTATATCCTCTTTTTTTCAGCTTCTTCGGATGCATGGGAACTGCTGTGACACAGTCTATGTTCAAATCTTCCGCTAAAATCCTGTCGAGCATGATTTGCCCAAGCTTTTCACCCATATACGCCGCTCCGTTAAACTTGTATTTGTGAACCATTTCCTTTTCCATCTGCCCATATACCATGCAGGTGTAGCCTTTGTCAAAACAATGCCGGTTTTTCTGACAATCAGTGCAAATCTCTTCTTCGTTATCATCAGCCATAACTTTTCCGCAGACCCCGCAGACCCGACCGTTTGCCCATCTAATGTTTTCCAGGCAGTCATCACACAGCGAATAAGGTCTGGTATAGTTAATCAGGTTTCCGCAGCATATGCAGTAAATATTTGACGGAAACAGCAGCTCAGCAGCTGCTTTTCCCGCATTTTTCAAAACTTCAAATCCCCTGTTCATTTTCCCCTTTCCGGCATTACCACGGTTCTCCCATGCCCTTGTTTCTCAATCTCGTTTTAAGTCCCGTATAGCGGTTTACGATCCTGTTATTTTCAACCATGCCGTACATTCTGTCAGGCGACCCCACCAGAACCACCGCTTTTTTCCCTCTTGTAACCGCCGTATACAGCAGATTTCTTGTGGCAAGCATAGGTGGAAACCAGCTCATGGGCATTACCACTATAGGGAACTCGCTTCCCTGGCTCTTGTGGACGGTCACCGCATAGGCAAGCTCCAGCTCATCAAGCTGTGTCACATCATATGTGACATACTTACTCTCGTCAAAAATAACGGTAACAGTATTGAACTCCTTGTCTATACTTTTTATAAATCCGACATCCCCGTTAAATATTCCCTGGCCTTCGGAGAAATCTTCAATCCTCTTCCAGTCCATCTCATAATTGTTGCGTATCTGCATAACTTTGTCATTTACACGAAAGAGCTTGTCCCCGTATTTCTGCTCCGCAAGCAGCTCAGATGGCGGGTTCAGCACAGCCTGCAGCTCCCTGTTCAGGTTTATGCAGCCAAGCAGACCCTTCCTTACAGGTGTAAGCACCTGTATATCCTTCACCGCATCGCATTCACTGTAAAACGCAGGAAGCCTCCTTACGCACATATCCTTTATCGTTTCAAGTATTTCCTTTTCCCCGTTTTTCCTGGAAAAGAAGAAATCCTTTCCCTTTTCATTGCATTCGGGATGCTCTCCCCTGTTTATCCTGTGGGCATTTACAACTATAAGGCTCTCCTTTGCCTGCCTGAAAATCTCTGTCAGCTTCACCGAATATATGACTTCACTGTCGATAATGTCCCTGAGCACATTGCCTGCGCCCACAGACGGCAGCTGGTCCGCATCTCCCACGAAAATCAGCCTTGTCCCGGGCACTACAGCGTTTAACAGCCCGTTCATAAGGAGTATGTCAATCATGGAGGCCTCGTCTATAATAATGACATCATAGTCCAGAGTATCCTCTGAGTTCTTTCCGAATCTCATCAGGTCCTCCGACTCGGAATAATAATATTCCAACAGCCTGTGAATAGTGGAAGCAGGATACCCCGAAGTTTCTGTTATCCTCTTTGCCGCCCTTCCCGTCGGTGCCGCTATGGCCGTTTTCAGTCCGCTGTGCTTAAGTATATCCATGATGGCATTGATAATCGTGGTTTTTCCCGTTCCGGGACCCCCGGTAATGACCGATACACCGTTTTCCAGACAGCTTTTTACCGCAAACCTCTGATTTTCCGAAAGTTCCAGCCCCTTCTGCCTTTCCGTCATGTCAATCAGACTGTCAAGATCACCGTGTATAACTTTCAAACTTGCATCGTTTAATGCCAATAGACGCTTACAGACATTCTGCTCCGCCACATAGTAAGGCATCAGAAATACAACCTCCTGCCCGTCAAGGACTTCCAGCTGCACTTCGCCCTCAAAAGCCATGCCTGTCAGATTTTCCAGCACCGTTTCCGAGGAAATGTCCATGAGCTCTGCCGCTTTTTCGCAAAGCTCCTTCTTCGGAAGGAAAGTATGCCCCTCGTTTACATAAAAGTTCAATGCGTAAAGCAATCCGCATCTTACTCTGGCTTCATCCTCCTTGTCTATGCCCAGCTGTGCCGCTATGGCATCCGCCTTTTTAAAGCCTATTCCATGCAGGTCATCTACAAGTTGATACGGATTTTCAGTCACAATGTCTATAGCCGCTTCACCGTACTCTCTGTACAATTTAACGGCATAATTTGCGGAAATTCCGTACTTCTGCAGAAATACAGACACCTCCGCCATAATTCTTTTCTCTTTAAAAGCTTCCCCTATGGTCAATGCTTTCTTCTCTCCGATACCCTCTACCTCAGTCAGCCGTTCCGGCATTCGTTCCATAACATTAAGGGTGTCGAGGCCAAACTTCCTTACAATAAGCGCAGCCGTTTTTTTACCAACGCCCTTAACTGCACCCGATGCCAGAAAGGCTTCAATTTCTTTTTCCGACTCCGGCATGATTTCACTGCACTCACTTACATCAAACTGCGGACCGTAAGTCGGATGGGTTTTCCACACCCCTGTAAATTCATACCTCCGCCCCCGTTCGACAAATGGCAGGCATCCTACAATAGTGAAAATGTCCTGCTCTCCCTCCACGGCAGCAACAGTATACCCGTTTTCATCATTTCTGAAGATTATTTCATCAACAGTTCCTTTTAAAATCTCTGTTATCACCATTATTTTATCATTCTCAGTTCTTTCAACCCGTATGTTATTTTATGTATCTCAGTTTCTTAAAGGCTCCGAGCCACGGATGCTTACAGTACTTTTCCGCATATTCCAGCATATCATCCTTTGTATTGAGATTAGGCTTTATATGTGCCAAATCCAGAAGGTCCCTGAAAACAGTATCATAAACCTCCTCGCTGCCTATGCCCAGTTCCCGCAAATCATCCCTTGAAATCGCAAGCTCATCTTCAAAAATAGGTTCATTCCACTCTCGAATATTCTTCAAAAGGAAATCCCTTGACTCAACTCTGTTTACAGGAAGATCATAAACTATTCTCTGCGCCTTTGAAAGCTGATGAAGGAAGTCATATCTCTCCATGCCGTATTTTACAAGAAACTTCTTCATATCATATTTGTTTGTAAGAAAATACATCTTGTCCAGCATATGAATTGCATCGAGAATATTCGTTTCCTCTTCCTCTGTAAAAAACAGTCTTTTCATGGCCTTTTCCGCTTTCTTAGGTTCAAAACAGGTATAAAACAGTGCCATTCTCCTGAGCTTTGTCTGTAAAGTCTTATCTATATTTTCTATATATGTTGTAAGCTGATTTATCTCTTTCGTCTTCAGATGCTGTGCAACATCCTCACCAAGTATGCTGTCCATGGCGCCCACCTTAATCAGCATGCTCAGCCCTTCTCCCGCTTTCTTGGAAGAAATAATTCTTTCAAAGCCTTCTCTCAGCTGCTCCGGCGTAAGAGTTGAAAGAAGTGCGCTATTCGCCTTCATAGCCTCTTCAACCTCCGGCTTTATCTCAAAATTTGACTCACAGGCAAACCCTATGGTGTTTAATATTTCCTCAGGATGGTTTTGGAAGCCTTCCTGCGGTGCTTTCAGAACTTCTGCAATTTCTTTAGGTGCTACTGCCATTTTTCATACCTCCGTGGTTTGTTTTCAATAAAATTATTTATTCCATACAGCTTTGTATATTCTTCTGTTGTCAAGAGTCCATACCCTGTCTGAAAAATCTCCCGGTTCAACGCCCTGAAGGGCATCTTCCATGTCAAACATGCGTGCATCGATAATGTCCAGGTAATGCAGTATTTCGGCCTCCGGGAACATCGGCTTCTTCGGGCTTCCAAACTCAGGCTCATAATGATGCGATAAAATCATATGCTCAAGCATCATGGCCTTTTCATGGTCCATACCGTTTTCCTTTGCATAAGCCTCAATATTTCTTACGCCCTGTACTATATGTCCCAGCAGCGTACCTTCAACAAAATACCCTGTAGAGACTCCAAGCTCGTTTGAATCTATCTCATTGATTTTTTCCATATCGTGGAGAATGACCCCGGCCGCCACAAGGTCTGCCCTGAGATTTGTGTAAACCCGGCACATTAAGTCCCCGTTCATAAGCATACGCTTGATGTGATACAAAAGACCCGCAAGCTGTGCATGATGATTCTTCTGTGCTGCCGGATAATACATCAGTTTTTCTCTGTTCTTTTCAAGATAATGTATACATATCTTTTTCAGGTCCTCATCCTCCATTCGTTCCGCCCTGTCATATATGTATCTGTACATATCTTCAGCCTTTTCCGGTGCTGCTTTGATTAAATCCATCAGTTCTATCGGATCATCCTCGACCTTTTTCCTTATACGGAGCACCTTCAGCTGCTTCAGACCGTTCCACTGTGTTACGACAGCTTTAATCTTGACTATATCGCCTTCCTTAATCTCGTTTACAGCCGGCAGCTCCGTATCTGCAAGATCCCACTTCTTCGCAGTTATCTCTCCTGTGGAATCCGCAAGAAGCAGGTCAAGATACTGCTTCTTGTTTGAGCCAAGCTTTACCGCTATCGTTTTTATGATAAAAAAGTCAACAATCTCTTCGTCAACCTTAAAATTCGCAATATAAAATTCTTTCATAATACACTCCCTTCGCAATTAAAACGCTGCTGTCATTATTATATACTGTAAAATTTTTCCATTCAATACTTTTTTATCTCATATTAATTATAAATGCAAACACCATAAAATAAAACCCGAACTTGCCATTTGATTTATGCAAAATTCGGGTTTTTATTTCACATATTTAAAATTTTATAAAGCTTTGTACCCCTGTGTCCGTCTCCTCAATCCTCAAGCTCTGAAAGCCATATGCTTGAGTCAGCATCACTAGGCATTCTCCAGTCACCCCTAGGCGACAGCGCCACAGAGCCAACCTTAGGACCATCCGGAACGCAGTTCCTCTTAAACTGCTGATTGAAAAATCTTCTGTAAAATACCTTGAGCCATTTCTTTATGAATTCTTCATCGTATTCATCCTTAAACACATTTGATGCGATATAAAGCAGCTTTTCAGGTGAAGTTCCATAGTTCAGTGTATGGTATATGAAGAAATCGTGCAGCACATAAGGACCTACATTATCCTCCGTTTTCTGAGCTATTTCACCGTTTTCATCAGGCGGAATAAGTTCAGGTGAAATCGGAGTATCAAGAATGTCCTGAAGCGCCGCCTTCAGCTTCGCATTGTCACTGCTGAACTCTTTGTCTTCAGACTCTCCGCACAACAGATGCTCCATAACCCATTTAACTACGAACATTACCAAAGTCTTAGGCACACCCGCATTTACACCATACATGGACATGTGGTCTCCGTTATAGGTGCACCAGCCCAATGCCATTTCCGACAAATCGCCTGTTCCGACAACCAGACCTCCCTCTTTATTTGAAACATCCATTAAAATCTGGGTTCTCTCACGGGCCTGACTGTTTTCATAAGTTACATCATGAACATCCTTATCATGACCTATATCGCTGAAGTGCTGCAGAACAGCTTCCCCAATAGGAATCTCTCTTACATCAGCACCTAAAGTTTTCATAATAGTAAGTGCATTGTTATATGTTTTTCCTGTAGTTCCAAATCCCGGCATAGTGATTGCAACTATGTCGGAAGCCGGTCTTCCCAGAAGCTTCATAGTCCTTGCCGTAACAAGAAGTGCAAGAGTGGAATCAAGCCCTCCGGAGATACCTACGATGCACTTTTTCGCATGTGAATGCTCTACTCTCTTTGCAAGAGCCGCAGTCTGTATGCTGAATATCTCTTCGCACATATCGTCCACTGCCGCAGAGTCAGAAGGGACAAACGGATTTTTCTCATAAGGTCTTAAAAGACCCATTCCTTTTTTAACCAGATTCAGTGGTTCAATCTCCACATCCCGGTAAGGAACAGTTTCCTTAAAAATATTTCTGCTTCTTGCAACATTCTGTCCGTGACATCTTTCAAACTGTATGCTTTCAAAATCTATATCAGCTGCAAGAAGGACACTGTTTCTTCCGAATCTCTCACCCTCTGCCAGAACCTGTCCGTTTTCAGCAATCAGAGTATGTCCGCTGTAAACAGTGTCTGTAGTGGACTCACCTGTACCTGCCGAAGCATATACATATCCGCATGAATCCTTTGCAGTTTTCAAGGTTATGATATTCTTCCTGTATGCTGCCTTGCCTACAGTCTCATTGCTCGCAGACAGGTTGCATATAACATCTGCCCCGTTAAGAACAAGATGTGAACCCGGAGTATTTGAAACCCATAAATCCTCACACAGCTCAATGCCTATACCCAGGTCAGCCTCATTGTCTTTAAAAATAAGGTTTCCAAAAGGAACCGTCTCACCGAAAAGTTCAACGCTTTTCACTTCCTCTATGATATCGGCAGCACTGGCAAACCATCTTCCCTCATAAAATTCATTGTAGTTTGGAAGGAAGGTTTTCGGCACTAGTCCCATAAG
>JBJETA010000087.1:0-2902 GCA_051883075.1 Anaerovoracaceae bacterium | reverse complement strand
CGAGACCTTCTGTAATCCACATTGGATCTCCTCCGAACAGTTCATTGTAAGCAGGAGTTCTAAGATGTCTTGCAACTCTCAGCTTCAGGATAAAGTCATCTATAAATTCCTGAATTTCTTCTTCTGTGAATGTTCCGTTAGCCAGGTCTCTTTCTGCATAAATGTCAATGAATGTGGAAGTTCTTCCTATTGACATAGCTGCACCGTTTTCTTCCTTGATAGCTCCAAGATATGAGAAATATAACCACTGGATTGCTTCTTTAGTATTTTCAGCGGGCTTGGAAATATCATATCCGTATGACTTGGCCATTTCCTTTAACTCGCCAAGATAATCAATCTGCTTCTGCACTTCTTCAATCAGTCTGATTGTTTCTTCATCAAGGTACGCTCTCTTGTGCAGCTCTGCCTTGTCATTCTTCTTTTCTTCAATAAGCTTGTCAATACCGTATAAAGCTGTTCTTCTGTAGTCACCAATAATTCTGCCTCTTCCGTAAGCATCAGGAAGTCCTGTAATAAAGCCAAGCTTTCTTACCAGAAGCATTTCATCAGAGTATGCACTGAATACGCCGTCGTTGTGTGTAGTAACATACTTAAACTGTTCTTCAATACTTGGATCAAGTTCCACGCCGTAAGCTTCTGCTGACTGTCTTGCCATTCTGATACCGCCAAATGGGCAAACCCCTCTCTTTAAAGGCTTATCTGTCTGAAGTCCCACGATAATGTCCTTATCTTTATCTATATATCCCGGTTCAAACGAGTTAACGCGCATGATACGGCTTGCATCTACTTCCAGTACACCGTCATTAGCTCTTTCCTGTCTCAATAATTCCTGTACTTTTTCAGATACAGCCTTTGTTCTTTCTGTCGGACCTGCCAGAAAGCTTTCATCACCCTCATAAGGTGTATAATTTATATTGATGAAATTGTCTACATCAATAACTTTCTGCCAAGCCCCTTCTTTAAATCCTTCCCATGCGTTAACCATTGTTGAAAATCCTCCTTAAAAATCAGTTTTATTAAAAAAAGATGCAGAATAGTGATAAAGTACGTCTGTTTGTATCCTGTATCTTGTATACATACATATTATACAGCATAAGTACGTTTCGTCAAATATTTTTTTATGTATTTTTTTAAAAAATGAACCATTAAATGTACTATATCAATTTTTTATATACTCTTATAAAATTTTTATCAAATCTATGTTTTCGTAAACAAAAAACATTTTATTTGCGAAAACTGCCTATTATTTTGCATTTTGTGATAGAATAAATACGATATATTACTAAAATCAGTCGGAGGGATATTTATGTCACGGTTTAGAGATTATTTTCCTGACAAACGCTGGTATAAGTACAGTATGTTTGTAGGAATTACGGCAGCGCTTTTATATGCCCTTTATTTTATTATCAAAAACTTCCACATAGTTTTAGGCTTTATATTTTCGACAATGTCCGATTTTCTTTCGGCTCTGTCACCTCTGTTTATCGGGCTGATACTCACTTATCTGCTCAGTCCTCTTGTTGAAAAAATCAATATAAATATAGTCAGCAAAGTCATTATTGCAAAACCCCGGAGTGAAGACAAGCTTGCTTCCCTTCAGAAGAAGAAAAGACTTATCAGTGTCCTGATAACTTACTTTATCATTTTGCTGGCTGTCATAGCAGTGCTTTACGCTTTCTCAGTACTCATACTTGGTCAGTTCATATTCTCAGGCTTAAACAGCATGATTGACTCACTTCTCGAATATGTATCCGCTTATGAAAGCAATATAAGAAGCTGGATTGCGGGTCTTCCTAATCTTGAGATAGCTGACAGGCTTCAGGATATTGCAAATAACGGCATGCTTTGGCTTTCACAGCAGTTCAGTGCCGGAGCGGCATTAAGCAAAATATCCGAAATAAGCGGCAGTGTCGTAAACTTTGTTCTGGGCATTATCGTGAGCATATATATACTCATGGACAAAGAATTTTTCATACGTCTCTGGAGGAAGTTTCTCCATCTGGCTCTTCCCCAGAAGGCAAATGCAGTTCTTACCGAGACTCTGCACGATATAGACAGCGTTCTTTCTGCTTTTATAAGAGGAGCTCTTCTGGATGCCCTGATTATCGCAATCCTGTCATCAATCGGTCTGTCTGTCCTCGGACTTGATTTTGCCGTATTCATAGGATGCTTTGCAGGAGTGGCAAATGTTATCCCTTATTTCGGACCTGTTTTGGGCATGATACCTGCTTTCATTGTAGGTCTTTTCACTGGCGGTCTTACCCGGGGAATTCTGGCCGTTGTCATACTGCTCATAATACAGCAGATAGACTGCAACCTGATATACCCTAAGATAGTCGGCTCAACTACCGGTCTTCATCCGCTGTTCGTTCTTCTTGCCGTATCCGTGGCAGGATATTACGGCGGTATATTCGGAATGATTCTTGCCGTACCTCTTGCCGGCATAGCCCAGACATTTATACTAAAATGGGTTTCTTCGCGTGAAGCAAAGCTTTCGGCACAGCTGGAATCTGAAAGTCCCGAAACAAAGCATAATTTCTAATCAATATACGCAAATGCAAAAACTGCGATGCATAAATAATGCACCGCAGTTTTTATTTTTATTTTTGTAATGTCAACATTTCTTTTATAACTCTTATAAACTGTATAATAAGCGTCGGAGCCACAGCACATGCCGTAATGTATCCTATGGCCGCTCCTGTTAACGGCTCAACCGAAAACAGGCCCTGAAGCGACGGGATAAGAAGTACCGCAAACAACAGAAGCGTGCCAAGAGCAAAAGCGCCTACGCTGTACATATTGCTGAACAGTCCCAGCTTAAAAACAGACTGACTTCCTCTTGAATTAAATCCGTGCCAGAGTCTTGCAAAGCACAGGGTGGCAAATGCCATGGTTGAAGCTG
>JBJETA010000086.1:0-2919 GCA_051883075.1 Anaerovoracaceae bacterium | reverse complement strand
TGAAATTTCTTTTGTTTCTGTTACAGTTCCATAAGAAACTGTTGCTGTAAGTGTTACCGTCTTATCTCCTTCTTCACACAGAGGTCTTTTGACAACCCCTTCATCGGTAAGATAATTTTTATCACTCGACTTCCATGTAATTTTTGTTTTTCCGCTCGCACCTACATCTGTCAGTAAAAGGTTTTCCGTAACCGTATCGCTGTCAGTATTTTTTCCCTTTATACTGTTAAAAGTAAGAGCATCTGCATCAGCTTTAACTGTATTTCGTTTTTCTGTATCCTGAGCCGCTTCGGTGACTTTGATTTTCAAATAAGGCGCTACTATCGGTGTTGTTCCGTTGCCCTTCGCCGAAAGTATATATTCGCCAATACTTCTGAAGGAGACCGAAGCATTTCCTTCAACAGTCACCGCATCCTGTATATCTGTCAGCATACCGTCTTCTCCGCAGACCGCAAGCTGTATGCCTCCAAGTGATGTTGTCATCTGGGAAATTTTTTCTTCCGTTGACATTCCGTAATACATTGCCAGATACCCTCTTAAGGTCAGGCTGCACATTTCTTCTGCAGGTATTTCAATACTCTGTACTTCTTTTCCGTCTTTTTCAAACCAAGTATAATAATCACCGTAAGCAGGGTCCTGATAGAAGAAGAAACTCAGCACATCATTGTCTTTTATTACCGAATCCTCAACCGTATATCCGGTGTATGAGCCAAAAGCTTCATTGTATATACCGTCGTTAGGCATTCTTCCGTTAAGCATAAGTGAAAGCGGCGCTTCATTCGTATCTTCACCCATAACTTTTCCCAGGAATCCCGAGGAGCTTATGGTAAGCATATCTTTTAAGCTTTCTTTTGCACCTTCTTCTTCAGGCGAGCTTATTCCCAAAACTGCCGCATGTACCGCCACTAATGCGTCAAACATGGTTACTTCATTGTTTGATACATGTTTTTCAATGTTTGCATTTGTATAACCATAGCTTTTTGCAAGTCCCGCACTTACCTCTATGTTCTGGAAAGGAACAACAAAATATTTGTTTCTTCCGTCATAAAGGCTTATGCGTACCTTTGCCTTGTTTAAAACTTTACTTTCTTCTTCTTTTTCTCCGTCTGTCCCAATAACCTTTACTGTGGCACTCACTTTCTGATGAGATAGCTTTTTAAAGTCTTCGTTATCTTTATATTTTTCCGCATATCTTTCATATTCAATGCTTGAAAGTTCACTGTCTATAGTTACCTCTGTATTGTATTGAGGCTGAATCACAAGCAGATTTTCATCTTTAATTATATCACTTCGTGACGATCTGAATGTTCTCCATGAGTTGCCTCCCATAGGATCATAACCTTCAATATCTACCGGTTTGATACCTTTGTTGTTGCAATCCTTTCTAGCATACACCCACTGCAATGTTTCGCCATCTTCCGCAAGGGATACTTCCATAAAGGCATGGAGATTCTTTGTTATATTTGACGAATCGGTGTTCTCACCTCTGATTCCCTCAAAATAAGCAGCCTTTACTTTCTCCATAAGTGCTATTTCAGCATCTATTTCAGACTGGTTTAAGGGTGCAACTGTCACATCGAATTGCTTTTGTACTTTCAGGCTTCCGTTTCTTTCCGCCATCGTTGCCGTAACCTTTACCGTTTTTGAAGGTTCTCCCGGAAGCGGTCTGTATACATTGCCTTTATATCCGTTGATTTTTATGATATTTTCATCTTCACTTGTTATTGTAAGCTTGTAGTTGCCGCTATTTCCCACTCCTGCTTTTGACAGCGTCGGGAATGTAATATCTCCCGTAACATTTAAAAGATTTACCGTTCCTCCGCTTGCCGAATCTTTAAACTTATCTGATGTATAGTTATCATCAAGCTGTTTCTGCATCTCTGCCGATGCGTCTGTCCCTGTTCCTTTTACAGTTACCTCAAAATCTTTTTTCTGCTTTGCAATTTCTTCATTTTCTTTATCTGTATTTGTAAAATTATATGAAGTTTTTAAAGTGAGTGTAACTGTTTTATCTTCAGCAGACTGTTTTACCACAGCCTTGTATTTAGGCTCCCATGCGTATCCTTCATTTTTTATTTCCAGCACATTGCTGTCACTTGTTTCCCACAAAAGGTTAGCATAGCTTTTGCCTTCAAGCTTTGCCGGAAGTTCCATATCCGATGCTACATGAGCAAGGTCCTGATTGCTACCCTTTATCATATCTTCGGTAACATTATCCAGTATATATTTTTTTAAATCAGCTTTAAGCTTTTCAATATCCCAATATATGTTCGCCTTTTTGGTAAGCTCCACGCTTTCGGTCCCTTTAGTCAGTTCAAAAACCAATTCAGGCTGAACATACTTGTTGCTTGCGGTAATCTGATTTTCATTAATATCTTTATGGAAATATGTTATATCTCCATTCAGATTAATATTTTCCGGAATTGTGGATGATTTTACTTTTACACCTACTCCTTCATAACCTTTGCTTTCAATGCCTGCTTCAAGAAATGCCGTAATATTGCTGTCTTTGCCATATTCAGGTTGCAATACGCCATATTCATACGATTTCAGCACATTCTCAAGCACCTGCATGTCTTCACTTTTCTCAGCTTCACCTGCATAAGTTTCATATCCTATGCCCGGCATAAAAAAAACTGAAACAGCCACCACAGCCGCCAGAACTGCCGCTATCAGTCTTTTTCCCTTTTTTTCGTAAAAAAACATTTTATTAACCCCTTCCTTTATAGATATAGTGATTTTGTTAATATATATGTAATCGCATAACGCGTTGTTTTCGACTCAATGTTTTAGGCTGAAAAGGCTGCAATATATTCCGCAGCCTTTTCAAACCTTTTTATTATTTTATAATCTGGTAAATCATTTTTGCAGCTTCTGCTCTTGTAGCATTGTTTTTAGGTGCAAAACTGTACTGTCCGT
>JBJETA010000085.1:0-2940 GCA_051883075.1 Anaerovoracaceae bacterium | reverse complement strand
CTTTCCTTTGTTTCCATCCTTCGTATTAAAATAAGCAGTGCTTTCATACCTGATTATTACTCCGTTCTCATCAATCAGAAATACTTCATAGTCCTTTGTAACATCACAGTATGCCCACTCCATTCTCCTGCTTTCATGAGTCTGGTTATATGCAAGCTCATATCTTGTTCCTTCTGCAAGTCTTTTTACCTTCACCGAATCGACCTTTTTAGGATTTATTTCGTTGAACTGCAGATAAGGATAATATGTATTAAGATACAGTCCTTCATATGCTGTCTCTGTGCTTACCGTTTCTTCTTTTACTCCCCTTTTGTAAACCGCTTCAAATGAAAGGTTTGCGCCCTCTTTTTCCGTATCCACGGTAAAAACGGTGCTGATACTGTCGGGAGCTTCCATGGGACTGAAGCTGCCTTCAAGAATTTCGGTATCAAGTTTTCCCTTAACAATAGAGGTACTCTTTTCAAGAGACTTGTTTATAATCTTTGATATGGCTTTTATGTCTCCGTTTTTCGTATAAGTGCCATCGTCATAGCTTTTAAAGAACACTCCGTATACAACGGCTGCCACAATAACCGCTGCTGCACACGCTACAATAATAAGCTTTTTGTTCATCAGATTTTCCCTTCCGCTTCCGGTTAATTTTCTTCTTCCTTATCTATATCATTAAAACCTGCACCGTTGCCCCATACGGAATCAACATGAATCATTGTTACAAGTGCCTTTTTGTCAAGCTTTGCCACCTGCTGTTTTATAAGCAGTCCTTCTCTTGGCGAGCATAGAACAAGCAGCTTCTTTTTTTCCTTTCCCGAATATGCCCCGACAACAGTTTCTATGGAGACTCCTCTCTCCATGTCATTCATAATGAACTGTGATATGTCCTCATAGTTTTCAGTAATAATTTCAAGCTGTATAATCCTTGTTTCAAGACCGAACAGTATAAAATCAATAGTCTTTGATATTACCACCGTTGTTATAAGTGCATATAAAGCTATGTTCTTGCCGAAAATAAATGCCGACAATATGATAATCAACGAGTCTATCGCCATAAGCAGTTTACTTACACTGACCTGAGGCAGCAGTTTTTTCTGTATGATTTTGGCAACCGTATCAGAGCCTCCCGAAGAATAGCCTCTTGAAAATGCAAGTCCGCTACACACTCCCAGAAATATTCCGCAATAAATGGCCGCAAGAAACATGTCCTTTTCCTCCAGCAGCTGGAAGTTCATCTGTTCAAGCACAACCATGACCGTAGGATACATGATGGACATAAACATGATTTTCTTTGCTTCCTTCATGCCCAGTGTTACCGCACATGCAATAAGAATTACAACAGCTCCGACATAATACATGATTGAAAAGTCAAAAGGCAGGAAATTCTGCAGTATTCTTACAACACCGGTGAGTCCTCCGCTGGAAAGTCCGTTCGGCAGCATAATCGAAACAGTGGCAAATCCTCCCGCAAGACATGCTCCCATAACTATAAAAAAGTCAAGCACATAGTTTTTTATCTGTTCACCCGTCAGCTTATCCTTCATTTTACAAACGCCTCTCTTTCTATCCGTCCAAATATATCTACACTTTGAATATTTATCCTTTGTATGCCTTGTTTTGTTTGTATATCTATGTTTTTTTCATTTTTTTCCGCACATCTGTATATTTCAGTTTTTTCAGGAAGCCTTCCGTTTTCCCTGAAAAAAACTTTATCCGGTCTATGTATATCCCCGTCATAGTCAAAGTCTACCGACCAGAAATCCGTCAGACATGAAGAATCTTTTTTCAATGCCTTTTTTAAAAGCTCCCTGTCCTTCTCCGACAGGCTTTTTTTTATTCTCCCGTCAATATTATCTTTCTTTTCTTTCTGCTCCTCCAGAACAATAAACTCCGCATCCTGCTTTATCATTCTTTTCCTGATTGCTGCAGCGGAATTGTCTCCTTTGTCACATATTATCCACCGTCTGTTCATTTTGTCAGCTGCAGCCGCCAGGGTTCCCGAGCCTCCGAAGAAATCTGCGCATAAATCGCCCTCCTTCGTACAGCTTTTTAAAATGCGCTCAAGAAGAGCCTCCGGTTTCTGGGTGGCATACCCTGTCCGCTCAGAAGATGTGCGCCCCACCATATCTATCTGCCACACATCCTTCATATTCACCAAAGTGTACCAACCATTTTCATCTTCAAATTCTTCCACTCCCTTGAAGCGGTAAGGCTTCATGCCTCTGTTATATGATTTTTCTTTCTGTGCTTCAAAAAAATAGTTTTTACTCTTTCCGTAAAAGAACAGAGTATCATGCTTGCGGGCAAATCTTCTGCTGGTCGTTCCTCCCGACTTATATGTCCATATTACTTCATTTACGAAGTTCTCCTCTCCAAAAATCTCATCCATGATAAGCTTAACGTAATGTGCAGCATGCCAGTCAAGATGCACCCATACGCATCCCGTATCCGAAAGAAGGTCCTTTATAAGAAACAATCTCAGTGCCAGCATGCCCAGATAGTCCTCAAGCCCTCCCGTCCAGCAGTCAGTATATGCCGTATACTTGATTTTTAAAGGCTTTTCCAGCTTATCTGACTGAATCTGCAGGCTTGTATTATAGTCTGCCTTTGAAAAAAAAGGCGGATCTATATAGACTAAGTCCAGTTTTCCTTCCATACCCATACCCAGAAGCTGCTTTATAAAGCTCAGATTGTCACCATGGGCCAGAATGTTAAAGTTTTCATAGCGGTCAATACTCTTTTTTCTATCTTTAAAATAGGCTTCACTGCATCTGTAAGCAATCTGATTTTTTTCATTCTCTATTACTTTTTTTATCTGATTGTACTCTTCTCTGCACCGTTCGGTCAGTTCCGCAAGGTTGTGCAAAAAACTCATATTTTCAGCCTTTCTTCTTTCTACTACAATATATTTATGGTTGATATACCTAACAGCCAGTTAGGTTATTACCC
>JBJETA010000084.1:0-13198 GCA_051883075.1 Anaerovoracaceae bacterium | reverse complement strand
CGAAATCAGACCCGCAGCCTGAAAAGGTACACTATACGGCTTCATGTACTCTTCCAATATGTAAAAACTTCTGCCGGTATTGTAAAGAGTATGAAGAAACTCCTCATATGCAGCCTTATTCCCATACTTGTGCGGATTGTGAAGTTTAAACTCAATTTCATCCTCCGTCGTAATGCCCGGAGAAATGATTCCCGACCATTCTTTTCCGCACATTGACGGCATCAGGTCATACCCAAGCCGACTTACTTCCGACAGAGCATCAATATAAACCTGCTCACCGTTCACATACATAGTTACTCCTATATGGTCGCGGTAATAGCTTATCAGTGTACCTTCAGTACAGTCAAAGCTCAGATGGCCTCTCAAGGTTATGTCACCCTCTAATGCGGACAGTTCACTTATGCTGTCCAAATCATACCAGTTTTCGCCATCGTAGCTGTACTCACCTGTAAATTCCTGTTGAAGCGGAAGTGACAGGGCTGCCTGATTGCTTCCCTTCACTGCCAGAAAAATGCAGACAACCGCCAGAATAAGCAATAGAATATGTCCTATGTAGTTGTATCTGAGTTTAGTTTTCATATTTTTTTCTTTCTTTTTGTCATGTCGTTTAGTTTTATCTGGTTTCAAGCTTACCTATTTGTTTTGCCCAGTACCCCCATGCTTCCTGAATAATTTTTCTTCCCGCATACATGGATGCAAGTGACGGATCAAGAGGCGGAGCTATTTCCACAACATCAAACCCTATAATGTTTAAATTTGTAAATATTTTTTCCAGTAGTGTAAGCGCCATTCTGGAAGTAAGCCCTCCGAACTGTGGTGTTCCCGTTCCTGCCGCATAGGCAGGATCCAATGCATCTATATCAAAAGTCAGGTATACCTTGCTGAATTTTTTCATTTTCCTGATGCAGTCCTCCGCCACGGCTTCAATACCTTCTTTATAACAGTCATATGCAGTCTTTACCTGAATATCATTTTCTTTATGTAAGAGAAATTCATCCGGCTCAATAGACCGAATGCCGATGAAGTACAGGTTCTCAAATGAAGAGACATGTTCCAGTTCAAGTGCCCTGCGTTCGGTGTTGCCATGTGACAAATAATCTCCCTCCAGAGCATCACACAAATCCATGTGGGCGTCAATATGAATAATGCCAAAATCTTCACTCACAGCGTCGTTAATGCCTCTTTCCACAGGAATTGTTACGGAATGATCACCGCCTACCATAGTAAACTTAACTCCTGCCTGAACCAGATTTTTTACATATTCCTGTATTTCGGCAAACATGGCTTCACGGTCATCCCCTGTAAAATTGCCTGCATCTACCACATTAAAATCAGAATAAAATTCCAGTTTCTCAGTGCATGGAGTAGAACAGGTTGTATTTGCCCGTAAAGTGTCAGGAGCTTCTGCCGCACCTCCGCGGTAGCTTACTCCTCCGTCAAAGGGAATACCGAATACAACAGCATCTGCATCTTTTTCAGCCATACCGGGACGATTAAGTCCACACCAGATTTCCGGATTTTTTGCATGCTCATTTTTTACTAACATTTATGAACCTCCTCAAAGACAATTCTTCTGTTATTATACCTCATAAAATATTTCCGGAAAACCAATAAAAGGCAATACGCCATATCTTTGTGGATACATTTTTGCGTACTGCCTTTTACCTTTATCTCTTATTTTGTCATTTTATTATTTTATATTCCTTTATTTGTCCTGTTTTTACCGTTTTAACTCTATAACTGTCTCCTGCTACATAAGACTGCAGATAGCATTTGAAAATTCAACAGGATCATCAACAGGCATTCCTTCAATCAGAAGTGCCTGATTATACAGAAGCTTTGCATAATCCTTGATCTTATCTTTATCTTCTTCAAAGGTCTTCTTCAAGGCTTCAAATACCTTGTGGTTTGCATTGATTTCAAGCACCTTTTCCGCAGATATACGTTGTTCGTTTGCAGGCAGCGAATTAAGAACCTTTTCCATTTCAATGGAAATGTCACCGCCGGATGCAAGACATACAGGATGGCTCTTAAGTCTCTGTGATACTCTTACTGCCGAAACCTTACCGTCAAGAGCTTCCTTCATAGCCTCAAACAATTCCTTATTTTCCTCTGTCTGCTTTTCTTTTGCTTCCTTTTCCTCTGCTGTTTCTTCAATGCCTAAATCGTCGCTTGAAACCGAACGAAATTCTTTTTCATCAACAGCGCCTATTATCTTCAATGCAAATTCATCGATTTCGTCTGTGCAGTAAAGGATTTCATAGCCTTTATCTTTAAGCATTTCTGTCTGTGGCTGCTTGTCAATCTTTTCAATGCTTTCACCGCATGCGTAGTAAATGTACTTCTGGTCTGCCTTCATTCTTGAAACATATTCCGCAAAGCTTACAAGCTTCTTTTCAGATGAAGAGTAGAACATAAGAAGTTCTTTTACATTGTCCTTGTGCATACCGTATTCGTTGTAAGCACCAAACTTCAGCTGTAATCCGAAGTTCTTGAAGAACTTTTCATAAGCTTCTCTGTCCTTTGCCTGCATTTCAAGAAGCTCCGACTTAATCTTCTTTTCAAGTCTTACTGCGATGGCTTTCAGCTGTCTGTCATGCTGCAGCATTTCTCTTGAGATGTTAAGCGATAAATCCTGTGAATCAACAAGACCCTTTACAAAGCTGAAATAGTCAGGAAGCAGGTCAGCGCATTTGTCCATTATCAGGACACCGCTTGAATAAAGCTGCAGACCCTTTTCATATTCCTTTGTATAGTAGTTGTAAGGAGCCTTTCCCGGAATGTACAAAAGAGCGTTATAAGTTGTTACACCTTCAACATTTGTATGGATAACCTTTGCAGGATCTTCCCAGTCAAAGAACTTTTCCTTGTAGAAGTTGTTGTATTCCTCGTCGGTAATGCTGCCCTTGCTCTTTTTCCAAATAGGTACCATACTGTTAAGAGTTTCATCTTCCCTGTAAGTTTCATACTCAGGAGTGTAGTTTTCATCAGCCTTCTGTTCTTCTGTTGCTTCCTTCATCCTGCTCTTTTCAACGTTCATCTTGATTGGGTAACGAACATAATCCGAATACTTCTTTACAAGATTTCTCAGCTTATATTCCTGAAGATAGTCGTCATACTTTTCATCATCTGTATTTTCCTTGATGTAAAGTGTGATTTCAGTACCTGTGCTTTCCTTGTCACATTCCTTGATTGTGTATCCGTCAGCACCCTGCGATTCCCACATATATGCCTGCTCTTCACCGTAAGCCTTACTTCTTACTTCAATCTTTGATGCAACCATAAATGCCGAATAGAAGCCTACACCGAACTGTCCGATGATATCGATTTCTTCCTTAGCATCCATATTATCCTTGTTTTCATTCTTAAACTGTAATGAACCGCTGTGTGCAATAGTACCAAGATTATTCTCAAGTGCTTCCTTGTTCATACCGATACCGTTATCCGATATAGTAAGTGTTCTTGCATCCTTGTCTGCCGCAAGTCTGATATAGAAATCATCTCTTGAGATGCCTGTGTTTTCAGTTAATGTCAGATAATACAGCTTGTCAATCGCATCACTTGCATTTGAAATAAGTTCTCTTAAAAAGATTTCCTTGTGTGTATAAATTGAGTTAATCATTAAATCCAGAAGTCTTTTGGACTCTGCCTTAAACTGCTTTTTAGCCATTTTCAACATACCCTCTTTCTATGTAATGTTCTATTTTGTTTATATTAATACCCGCTTTTTGTGTTAGCACTCGTCATCTTTGAGTGCTAACAAATATAATATACGCCTATGCCGCAAAAAATGCAATACCAAAAAACAAAAAAGACATACCCTTTTTTCAGGGTATGTCCTAATTCTGCATTAAATATTAAAGTTTAAAGAAACCTGTTACCGCTTTCATCTGATTTACCTGATTTCCAAGTTCACTGCTTATAGCTGAACTTTCTTCAGCTGTTGCCGCAGTTGACTGGGCAATGCCGCTCAGATCATCGACGCCTGTCTTTGTCTGGTTCAGTGAATCCGCCTGTTCCACAGCCGCCTCAGAAATTGATTTAATTGAAGCTATGCTTTCCTGAACGCCTTCAGTCACCTTCGTCAACATTTCACTTGTTTCACCGGCAATCTCAGTTCCGTTCTTAACCGCATCACAAACCTGATTAATCAGTGAAGTTGTGTCTTTTGCCGCCTCAGCACTCTTGTTTGCAAGATTGCGTACTTCATCAGCTACTACAGCAAAGCCTTTTCCTGACTCTCCTGCCCTTGCAGCCTCAACAGCCGCATTTAAAGCCAGTATATTTGTCTGGAACGCTATGTCTTCAATAGTCTTGATAATCTTGCTGATTTCATTTGACTTATTGCTTATGTCCTCAATAGCATTCATCATTTCAGTCATCTTAAGGTTGCTTTCATTTGCGGTTTGTCCGACTTCAGATATCTGTGCGGAAGTTCTGATGGATTCTTCCGAATTTTTACTTACCTGAAGCGATATTTCATCTATTGTAGCATTGAGTTCTTCAACAGTGCTTGCCTGGTTTGTAGCTCCTTCAGCCAGAACCTTGGTTCCGTTTTCAATTTGTACGCTTCCCCTTTCAACATCTTCGGTTACCTTAGCAAGATATTCTACGGTTCTTCTGAATACGCCTACCATTTCTGTCAAAGAATCTTTTATTTTTTCAAATTCACCGTCATACGACAGCTTAAGATCTACATTTAAATCTCCTTTTGACATCTGATACAAAGACTCAGAAATTTCGTCAATATATGCAATATATTCTTTCAGTCTCTCTACAAGCTCTGTCATTGACTCTGCCAGTGAACCTACTTCATCATTTGACGAAACATCTATATCAACATCCAAATCACCCTCTGCCAACTGCTTGGTCAGAAGATTTAATTTGCACAGCGGCCTTACAATTCTGTTAACGGAGAAATTTATAGCAAACAGCATAATCAGTATACCTACACCGAATATAGCTATTATATAAAGCCTTGTGCTGTTTACAGTTTTCATAAATTCATCTTCCTGTATGGAGTAGATAACCCTCCAGCCATTGATAGATGCAGTCTGTCCGCATGTAAGCACGGCATTGTTTTCAGTATCTGTTCCGGCTATTACCTCATCATCCTCACCCTCATATATATACGGCTTCAGCAGAAGATCTTTATTTGTAGCTCCTACAACATTGTCTTCCGCATCTGTAACAATGATTGCCTCTGTTTCATAGCCGTTGTTCAGATCAGTAACGGCATCATTCAGCATATCTATGGAAACATCCAGTGCCGCAACACCGACAACAGTTGTATCATCCTTCAGGCTGTAAATAGGAACGCCAACAGTTATAACCATGGTATCGTATTCTTCATCCCTGTAAGGTGATGATATCAGATAGCCTTTTTCCAGTTCCTCACTGCTGAACCAGAAATCCGCATCTTCAATATTAAACGGTTCTTCTGGCATCCAGCCGTCACCGCCTATGGCGGCATTAGCCGGCTTTAATCCTATATATGTTATTGTTATGCTTCCCTGATTGTCCGCAGTGCTCCTTGCTAAGGTTGACATAACCTTCGGAAATACTTCAGCATTCAGCATGTCCTCTTTGGAAGTCGCATATGTTGCCAGATAGCGCACATTGTAATCCGCCGCCAACTGCCGAGCCATCATCCTGTAGGAAGAAAAATATGCTTCTATTTGATTTACGGCTTCAGTTGAAATCTGCTTCGTAATCTGAGATTCCTTGCTTACTATGGTATTTTCCAGAATGCTCATCATGACTACAGCAGATACTATCATGACAAGTAAAGCCAGACCCACTGAAGTAAGCATAATCTTGCTCTTTACACTTCTTAAATTAAATTTTATTTTTTTCTCACTCTCTGGCTTCGACATAGTTGACACTCCTTCCTTCTTCTATTAAATCCTGTTAATTATTATATCATATGAGCTTCGAATTGTGTCGAAAATTCAAAAATTATTGAATATTTTTATTAAATTTGCCAAAGAAAATTATGTCCGGTCACAAAATCAGCGTACAACATCTTGTTTCTTTACGAATTAATACCACATTTCTATCTCTTTAAACATTAAAATTTCCTCTAATGTAAAATTTAAACAGGCTTGCAAAACAAAATACCCCCTAGCCGGTTATCCGGCAAAGAGGGTACATATCAAAACCTGCAATTTTAAGTTTTTCAAGCTTTTTTACAGAATCTCTCCCCTGGTGGAAATGGTAATAACCTGTGACGGTATAAACTTTCCGCTGTCTTTTATAGCCTGCATTACAGCATGCTCAATACCTCCGCAGCATGGCACTTCCATTCTCACCACAGTTACACTCTTCACATCGTTGCTCTTTATGATTGCTCCCAGTTTTTCAGTATAGTCAACAGCATCAAGCTTAGGGCAGCCCACAAGAGTTATTCTGTCTTTGATGAAGTCATTGTGAAAGTTTGCATAAGCATATGCCGTGCAGTCTGCCGCAACCAGCAGATCCGCTCCGTTATAAAACGGTGCATTTACAGGCAACAGCTTTATCTGGACAGGCCACTGTGACAGCCGGCTTTCCATGGTATGCACCGGAGCAGTCTCCTTTTGCTTCTTTGCGGACATTACCGCTTCTTCATCATAGGCAAGTGCTTCTCTTTCTTCAAAGGTTATAGCGCCTGTAGGACAGGCAGGAAGGCAGTCTCCAAGTCCGTCACAGTAATCATCCCTTAAAAGCTTCGCCACGCCGTTTACCATGCCGATAGCACCTTCGTGGCATGCCTGTGCGCATGCTCCGCATCCGTTGCACTTACTTTCATCTATCTTAATAATCTTTCTAATCATTTTTTATTTCCCTTCTTTCATTTTATTTTCTGACTTTTTGTTTTAAGGCAGGTTCGTTCTTCATTCCTGCATCGTAAGTATAATTCTGTTTGCCTTGCATGTATGTTGCATGCGCAACATTTTTTAATCAAGATTTTTTATAATCCTGAAAGTGTTTTTGTCAAAGTCGATGATGCCCTCTTCCCGCAGATTGTTCAGCTCACGGGTCAATGCACTCCTGTCAGCGTTAAGGTATTCCGCCAGTCTCACTCTTCCAAAGGGAATTGTAAAGTATGCGGAATCATTGCAGTCTGCCTGTATGGACAAGTATGACATTATCTTTTCACGAAGAGTTTTTTTGCTCATAATGTCGATTTTTGAAATAAATGCCGCATTTTTCTCTGCTATGAGCGATACCATATTGGTTACCAGACTGTGATGGTGGGCGCAGGCGTGCGGACAGGTATGCATGACTCTGTCAAAAGGAAGAAAAAGCACTCTTGTTGCCTCTCTTGCTACAAATGAAACCGATGCTACAAGGTTGCTCCCGCAGGCAAAGGATTCACCGAAAAGCTCACTCTTTCCTATACTTACAAGCACCGTTCTGTTTCCCCAGAAATCTTCACGCACCATATCGACTCTTCCCTCGAGAATGACCCCAACACATCTTACGGTATCTTCTGCCAGTATAACACACTCTTCTTTTGAGTAATTCTTCTGAAAAGCTCCTACGCATGCCATGGCAGCATTGATATCGCTGTCGGTCATTCCTTTAAATATAGGCAACTTTGTAAAATCTGTTTCCGTCATAATCCTTCTCATTTATTTTTACCTAAAATCTTCCTTTCTATCTCTTCAACTATTATAATTAGTTATAAAGCAAAATACGTTGCCTATGCAACATATTTTATGGAAAAATATAGTATATTTAAATTAATGTCCCGTTTCCTGTACCGTTGCAACAATTCGCAATAATTTTACGAAATTACAAGAAATTTATACACTCACCGGAACGTTACCAATTTCTAAAAAGGAGAAGAAAAATGAAAAAGCCTAAAATAACACTGACTCTGATAGACAGGAAAGGAACCTGCGGCTGCCACAGGGGTCACAAAATAGGTGACACCTTCGATTTCGATACAGAACGCGGCAAGCTCTGTCCCATGGCAATGCATGTTGCCTTTCCTTATATTGATATACTTCGCTACGGTGGCAGTCTGCCACTGTCAAAGGAGGGGGATTTCAGGTTCTGCTGTCCCGATGCCGATGTTATAAATATATTTAAAATCACAGTTTCAGAATCCAATGATTAAAAAATACCCCTTAAACATCCGGGATATGTATTCCCGCCTGTCTAAGGGGTTCATTTTTACTTTTCAATAACTTTAAGCCTGCTTTTTAGCAACATGTAACACAAGTCCTACTACCAGACCTATTGCGGCAGGGACAATCCATCCCATGCCTAAATCAAAGAACGGCAGGTATTTGTCAGCAGCTCCCAAAATCACATCTACATGCAGGGCTTCACCGAGACCTGCAGGAAGTGCCTTTAAAAAGTCACAGATAGCAGCAATCATAGTAAATGCTGTTACACTTACATAAACCTTTCTGTCATTACCGAAAAAGCTTCCGAACAGTGACAGGAATATTAAAGTTATGGCAAGCGGATACAGGAGCATAAGCACAGGGATTGAAAAAGCGATTATGCTGTTAAGTCCCAAATTAGCAAGTAAAAATGCAATACCCGTAAAAATGATTGCCCATGTCTTGTAGCCCGGTCCCTTTGCAAACATAGTGCTGAAAGTTTCGGAGCAGCTTGTAATCAGACCTACCGCTGTCTTCAGACATGCAAAGGTTACTGTTACAGCCAGAATAACTGTGCCTATTCTGCCAAAGTAATGGTTTGCAATCACATAAAGCGCTTCCCCACCGTTGCTGCAGGCTGCTGTAATGCCTCTGCTCTGAACACCCATAACAGTGATGCATACATAGATAATGCCCATCAGCAGACAGCTGAAAATGCCTGCTTTTACCGTGCTTACTGCCACATCTCCGGGCTGTTCCACGCCTAAATCTTTTATTACATTTACAACTATGATTCCGAATGCCAGGCTTGCCAGCAGGTCCATAGTGTTGTATCCTTCGAGGAATCCGTTGAAGAATGCTCCCGACTGGTATGCCGCTTCAGGCTGGATATCGCTTATTGAGCCCATTGGTGAAATAATTCCGGCAACTATGAAAATACCCAGACATATTAAAAACAGCGGATTAAGAAGCTTGCCTATCCAGGTCAGAATCTTGCCCGGTTTTAGCGAAAAACCTAAAACAAAGGCAAAGAAAACCAGTGAAAACAATCCAAGCCACATTGCTGCAGATGTGCCTTCAGTCAGAAGAGGTTCTATTCCTACCGTAAAGGATACCGTTGCACAACGCGGAATAGCAAAAAACGGTCCTATGGTAAGATACAGGGCACATGTAAAAAATACGCTGTATTTCGGACTGATTCTGCTGCATAAATCAAAAAGTCCGCTGCTTCTGCTGATGCCCAGTGCCGCAACTCCGAGAAGAGGCATACCTACGCCTGTAATCAGAAATCCGGCTATTGCGCCCCAGACATTACCTCCTGCAAGCTGACCCATATACACAGGGAAAATCAGGTTTCCCGCACCGAAGAACATACCGAACAGCATACTTGTAATAGTGACTGTTTCAGTTAATGTAAGTCCTCTTTTTATTGTTCCTTCTTTGTCCATTTCTTCACTCCCTTAGTTCTAAATAATATACATTAATACAATCTCAACATTACTGATTATATCACGCCTTTCTGTCTCTTTCCAGCAGTTCGTTGTATACCTTTTTATTTATGGGATATTTGTAAAGCGCAGCCGCCGCTATGAGCAGGAATATTACCGGAATAACCGTTCCCGAGTTTTCAATCCAGAGTTTTGCGGTTTCACTCTGAATCGCGGCTTCGCCGTCAAAGCCTGCCACTTCAAGAATAAGTCCGAGTATCTGTCCGCCTATACCCACTGCAAGCGCCTCCACAAGTCCCTGGAACGAAACGATAACCGCAGAACGCGACCTTCCGTTCATTATCCTGTCATACTCACATACATCATAAAAAATTCCGGGCATTATCTGCCAGTATATAGTCGTGCATACTGTTGCGAAAAATACATATATGAGAATGTCCGCAATACCTGTCATGTCAAACCATTTTACGAAAGCCATGCCTATGGCTCCAAATACATATACACCTATAAGCGTCTCCCTTTTGTCTATGGCAAGCACAATTTTCCCCACTATTGGGATAAATGCCGTTCCCAGCAGTGTACGGATAAACAGATATACTGAAATCTGTCCTGCGCTCAGGCCTTTGTTATATGTAAATACATACACCATGTCGGACATTATCATGGTATAGCCTATCAGTGAAAAAAGACTTGCTACAATCAGGTACTTCATAGGCTCCAGCTTCGCAACGGACAGGTATTCCTTGAAAATATCAGAAACTGTGGCTTTTATGCTTTTCTCTTTCCCCTCTTCAAACTGCCCCTGATGCTTTTCGCAAGGTAAATCTTTATGCTTTGAAGCCGCCACCGTTATGAGTATGCTCCCGGTGGAAATCACTCCAAGAAGCAGTCCTGTCCTCGACCATGCCGCCGCAGCTGTAATGCCAAAGCTTTTCTGAAAGAATGCAACTATGATTGTGGGCATTACCATGGAAAGCATGTTTCCAAGCATATTGAAAAACGAGCTGAACAGCCTGAGCACGGTCCGGTCATCATAAGAAGATGTGTATTCCGCTCCCAGTGCGAGATACGGCACGAAAAATCCGGTATAGCTTGTCCAGTAGAGCATTACAAGCATGCCGTAATACACGGGCTTGATGCTCATAGGCAGGTCTATGTTTGTGAACAGCAGAAACATTGCCAGTGCCAGCGGTATGGAAAAAATGAACATGACAGAGCGGCGCTTTCCGAATTTTGAGCGCACCTTGTCGGCACAATATCCCATGATTGGGTTAAATACCGCATTCCATACTGCACCTACCGCGGCTATGGTTCCTGCAATACTTGGCGAGATTCCCGCTATGGTAGTTAAAAAGAACATCAAAAATACACCTATAAAGGTGTATGCTATAGCATCCCCGAGGGATGCACATCCGTATCCGATTTTTTCGCTGAAGGTTGTTTTGCCCATGGTTGACCTCTCATTTATAATTAACTCACGCATTAACTCACGCGTGAGTTAAACGTGAGTTAAACGTGAGTTAAAAATTTAAACTAAAACATATTTTGTTTGTTTACCTTTGCCTTTAAGTTCTAAAAGCCCTTTATCTTTCAGCTTTAAAATAATTCGATATGCTTGCGGTGGTGATAAATTAAGAAGTTCTGCTACATTTCCTCTTGTAACATAGCCTTGCTCTTTTGCAAGTTTAATTATTAACTCTTCATATCTCAATTTATCAATGTCAGTCTGTCTTACATAGCCCATTGCATTATCATCTTTTTTATATACTCCTGAGCTCAGCATATAGTAACGGCCTCGCCCCGTACCTTTAGCTTCTACTAAACCCATTTCAACCAAGCTTTCAACCGCAACCTTTACTCTTGTACTATCGCTGTTAATGTCATCAGCTATCTCTGATACTGTTGATCTATGGTTAGTTTTCAAACTATTTAAAACCAACAAATAGTGGATTGACAATGAATGTCCGGTCTTCTTCTGCTCTTCTGTAATCATTTTCACAAAAGCTTTATCGGGTAAGCTCTTTGGAATGAATAATTTAACCAAACGTTCCGTTGATTCGGAGTAGTCTGGTAATAAGCGTCCAAACAAAAGAGAGCCTTCATAAATTCTATCAATACCTCTCCCTGTACGCTCGGCTAAACCTATTCTTTTTAATGCATCTGCCAAAACCGGATTCCTGCCATGAGGTTCTGCATACAACAAATTACTTATAGATACTCCTTCTATAAAACCACCCGGATTACTAATTGTCATCCCCTCGTCATCCAATTGAACACGTACGCGCCCCAACATAGAGTAATCGCGATGACAAAAGGCATTAACTAACGATTCTCTAAATGCCCTTTTATCCACATCTGGAATAGATATTCTGAAAAGACCAACTTCAACTTCTTGTTCTCTGTTCCAAGCATCTGCATATCCACTAATCTTCTCAAATGCCGCTAACAGAGGTAATGTATATGATTCATTCACTTTAACATCTGTGCCCTGCATAATTTGAATTGCTGATTCTGCTGTAGGAACTAATGCGTTTAATCGTTCTTTCTTTCCAATCAATAACATACCTGTCAGAGTTGGTACGCTTTCCCCATTTACAGTCGTAACTAATTGTAAAGCACTATCCAGCTCATTATCATTCAGTTCCAACAGGGTCTGCTCACCACGATATGCTCTAATAATATTTCTCAGCCGTTCTCGTTCCACAGAATCCAAATCGTCAAGTCCCGCTTCTGGAACTGGTTGTGCAGAAAAGTCAAGTAGGCTCAAGCTGCTTAACCTGTTTGCAATTTCATATGGATACATAGGAATATTTTCTGGTGTTCCATCTGCCTTAATCCTTCGTCTCAACATTTTGCCTGAAGATGTCGCAACAATGCTTGTTTTCTTAGGAACTGAAATTTTTAAAAAAACCTCATCATATTCGACAAGTTCTGTTTGAACAGAAACAGGCGGAATCGTTCTATTAGCAATCAAAGCGGCTAACTGTATGATATCTTTATGTTTCTCATGCAGTCCGGTGATTTTTCCATCATCTTCTACACCTAAAAACAAATTTCCTCCATCCGTATTTGCAAAAGCAACTACCGCTTCTACGAGTTCTTCATCGCCCAATTTTTTCTGATCACTTTTGAATTCATTTATCAGATCTTCATTAAACCCAATATTCATCTTTCTCACTCCTTATGTTGATTTTAACTCACGCGTGAGTTAAAATCAACATAAACATCACGATTCGTGATATTCATGTTGATTTTTATTAAATTAAACGATAAATATCTGTTTTATTCATAACAAAATCCCAATATTTCTCCATCTTATACAATTGCTAGATCTTTCTATAGTGTCCTCTTCCAACAAATTCTATAATTCCATTATCTCTTAGCATTTGTAGCTGTTGTCGTATCTTATCTTTTACATGATGATTATCCGGATGTTTGATTGCCAGCATTTCCTCAAATGTATACACCTGCTCAAGCGTAAAAGTGGTATCTTCAATCATATTAACACAATTCAAAACATCCAAAGTCCACCCTCTTGCTTCAATCTTACTTCCACGTAAAAACTCTGTTCTATGTACCTTATCAATTATTTGTTCAATAGGTACTTCTTTCTCATTCTGAACAATAAAGATTCTTCCCTCGTTTGGAATA
>JBJETA010000083.1:0-13220 GCA_051883075.1 Anaerovoracaceae bacterium | reverse complement strand
ATGGGACTGATAAGTATTGTTCTATGCCTGAGGTTCCTTCCAAATGAAAAAATACAGACTAACAGTGGAAAGAAGGAGGAAAAAGTGTTCAGGAACAACTATATGTATATCCTTGCTTTGTTCCTGCTAATGTTTACATTCTTCATATATCCTTCGACCTTTGCATTGGAAACGGCGAAAGAGGGCATTATTCCGCAGCAGGCAGCGGCAGTCATCATGGCGGGTATGGATCTGATTGCATTTTTCGGAGGACTGGCATTTGTGCATATTAAAAAATATGCAGGCATGAACACAAAGCTAATAGCTCCGACCCTGTTTCTTATAGGTTATGCTCTTCTGACTGTAAAAGGCGGATGGCTCGGAGCAGTAGCCGGGTCTGCTTTTATAGGCTTTGCAAATGGATTGGGCATTCCTTTTATCATATCCACAGCGTCGCAGAGGGCAGGGAAAAATGCTGCGGCTACCGTCATGCCTATGCTTTCCATGGCATTGTATCTGGGACAGTTTTTAACGCCTGTCATACTGTCGGTGATTACTTCTGCTTTTGCGGGATGCGAAATCACACACTTATCTTATGATGTTGCTGTAGTTTCATCTATAATATTCTTTGTATGGTCATTAACCATCAGGAATGATGAAAAAATAAAAGACAGCATCCTGCAGGAGGCATAAATAAGCGGCTTAAAAATATTTGTGACAGAATCACGGAAAACTGTTTTCATATAGAACGGAAAAATATATGGTAAACACAGCCATCAGAGGGCCAAGGCAGGCTTTTTGGTGGCTGTTGATTTTTTTGGGTATATATAGTAAAGTTATATAAGCTGTTTTTTAAGGGAGAATATCAAGATGAGCAAAAATATAATTGAAATAATAAAGCAGGCAGAAGAGCTTCTGTCAACCTCTGAAATTTGTAAGGCAGAAGAAGGCAAAACTGCGGCTTTAAGAGAAAAACTGGAATCCCAGGCCATTACCGTGTCTGTTATAGGACAGTTTAAGAGAGGAAAAAGCACTCTTGTAAATGCCATACTTGGTGAGGAGCTGCTTCCTGTGGGTATTGTGCCTGTTACTTCTGTTGTTACAAGAATACAGTATGGGGAAAAAGCGGCAGAGGTGTATTTTGATAACGGTGTAGTACAGCCTGTTGAGTTTGAAGAGCTTTCAAAGTATATCAACGAACAGGAAAATCCGAACAATAAATACGGGGTTTCTTCCGTAACCATACATTCAAAATCTGAATTTTTGAAATCGGGGCTGACCTTTGTGGACACGCCGGGAGTAGGTTCTGCGCACAAGCATAACTCGGATGCGGCGTATGCTTTTGTAAAGGAAAGCGATGCGGTCATTTTCACGATTTCAGTGGACAGCCCGATTAACGAAATCGAAATAAATTTCCTGAAAAATGCCAAGGACTTTGCTGCCAAGTTTTATTTTACGGTAAATAAAATAGACTATGTTGACGAAGAAGAGCTGGAGGCGTATGTTGATTACTGCAAGAAGCTGCTTTGCAGTCTGATGGAGGTAGAGTCGGTAAACATTCTGCCTGTAAGTGCGAAGAAGGGCATTGGGGTTGAAGAACTTAAAGCAAGGATAGAAGCGGATTGTCAGACTTCCGTAAAGGACATTCTCGAGGAGTCTGCGGCCATGAAGCTTAAGGATATAATCAACTCGGCCCTTTCAAGGCTTAACCTTTACTGGAATGCCCTGAAGTTGCCTGTAGGAAAGCTTGACGAGAGATTTACCGAGATGAAGAAGTGCCTTGCACAGCTTGAAGAGGAAAGCAGGGCTGTCGCTGAAGGTATCGGTGAAGGCGGTAATGAACGGTATTTTGAGGTTTCAAACACTCTTGACATAAAGTTGAACGAGATGAAGAGAAAGCTGACGGAGCAGGTTTCGGAGCTTTTCGGTATGGATTATCACTATGAGCTTACAGAGCTGAACATGGGCGAAAAATATAAATTTGACAATTCACAGGATGATATTGCTGACTTAAAGGCAAAATTCCTGAAGGAAACAAAGCTTATCTGCGATGAGCTTTCGGAAACTTTGAACCTCATCCTTCTTTATAAAGAAAAAAATACCATTACTGTAGCCAGAAGAGTTGACGATTTAAATAAGCTTAACAGAAGACTCAGAAGCCTTAAAGCGACGCTGGAGTATGGTGAAAGGTAAAATCATGATAGAGCTTGAAAACTTAACCAAGTATTACGATTCATTTCTCGCAGTTGACCATATAAACCTGAAGATTGAAAAAGGTGAGTTTTTTGGACTTCTGGGACCAAACGGAGCAGGAAAGACGACAACCATCGGTATGCTTTCGACACTGCTTTTACCAAATGAAGGAACCATAAGGATTGACGGAGAGTTGCTGAATCGTAAAAATGTGGCATTAAAAAGGAAAATAAGTGTAATAACCCAGGAGTATTCCATGAGACAGGATATGACAATTGATGAAATCATGGAGTATCAGGGCAGACTGTATTTTATGCCCATAAAGAAAATAAGGGAGAAAACAGAGGAGCTTCTTGAGTTCTGCGATTTGCTGCAGTACAGGAAAAGGACTGTAAGAAAGCTGTCGGGAGGAATGAAAAGAAAGCTCATGGTTTGTCGTGCCCTTTTAACGGATCCTGAGATTATACTTCTGGATGAACCGACAGTCGGTATGGATGCAATGTCCAAGAGACAGATGTGGAACCTGCTGAAAAAGCTTAACAGGAAGAATCTTACTATTCTTCTGACAACACACTATATGGAAGAGGCGGAGCAGCTGTGCGACAGGGTTGGATTTATGTACAACGGAAGCCTGAAGGAAGTGAATACGCCAAAGCAGTTCATCAGCGACCTCGGAAGCTTTGCAATAGATGTGCAGGGTTCAGAGAACATGGAAACAAAATTTTTCCATAAAAAAGAAGATGCCATTAAATTTTTATCAGATACAGATGTGGAAACAGCCCTTAGAAATACAACTCTTGAAGATGTATTTCTCGAAAAGGTCGGTCAGTATTTGGAAAGGAAGTAATGGTGATATGGGAATAATAACGGTTTTATGGGAAAAATGGGTGGAATTCAGGCGTGATTTTTATAAAATCACTTTGGCAGCCATGATTGCACCGCTTATGTATATTTTAGTATTTGGTCTGGGCATCCAGACAGTGTCGCACGGACAGCCTTATCTCAACTTTCTGATTCCGGGAGTAGTTGCACTTACAACCATGAACGGCAGCTTTTCGGCAATTGCCCAAAACTTAAATGTGCAGAGACTTTATGAGAAAGCTTTTGACCAGGTGATGATTTCGCCCACACCTTTGTGGCAGTTTATAGTAGGACAGATTGTTGGGGGAAGCCTGAGAGGAATATATGCAGGCTCTGTTATTTTATTCCTTGTAATGCCTATAAAAACAGGGCTGTGCTTCAACCTGTGGTCATTTTTGATAATGTTTTTAAACGGTGCGGTATTTTCAACAATCGGAGTAGTCGTTTCCTTTTACGCGCAGAATCATACAGATGTGCCGAGATTTTCAAATTATGTAATTATGCCTATGGCGTATTTCTGCAACACATTTTTTTCTACGGAAAATATGCCGCATGGACTGAGAGAATTTATTTCACTGCTGCCTCTTTCTCAGACAAGCCAGATGCTGAGAGCCATTGCAAACGGACAGGAAATTTCATATACGGGCATTCTTGTGCTGGCGGCCTATCTGCTGGTGTTTGGGTTTGCTGCATTCTGGTTCCTCTATAAGAAAAAGAATTTATAACGACAGGAAATCTTACAGTAAAAGAATATTTCCGGGGGAATTAATCATGAAGAATACGATAAAAAAATTACATATTTTCAAAATCCTGACTGTTGCTGTCTGTACGGTGTTTGCAGTCTGTCCAGCAGCTGCTTTTGGACAGGATAATTCAGGTACTGTGCCGGAACTTGCAGACGGTGAATATTCCGTTGAAGTGACCATGTCGGGTGGAAGCGGAAAGGTTTCAGTTGATTCACCGACACTTCTTAAGGTAAATAACGGAAAAATGACTGCAGAAATCACATGGAGCAGCTCAAATTATGATTATATGATTGTTGACGGAACCAGATATGACAACATTGCCGAGGAAGGCATGCATTCCTGCTTCGAGGTGCCGGTTGAAGCCCTTGATTCTGATTTGACCTTTGTGGCTGACACTACTGCAATGGGTGCTCCTCATGAAATCACATATATATTTAATTTTCCTTCAGCTTCTGTGGGGAGTAAAAGTATGCTGCCGCAGGAAGCGGCAAAACGTGTTCTTGCAATGGCGGCAGTAATTATAATTGTGGGAGGAATCCTGAATCATCATGTACAGAAAAAGAGAAAACAGGACTTTACAGGCAGAAGAAGAACAAAATAAAGGCATATATTGACAACAAATTACGACAATGATACAATGAAGACATCTAAATGAGAATATAAAAAGAGCAACGTAAAGGTGGACCATCAAAAGATGGTTAAGAGGAAATTCGGTTAAAATCCGAAACGATACAGTCACTGTGAACGGGAGCTGTTTTGATATACCACTGTGAAAACGGGAAGGTAAAACAGCTGTGAACGAAGTCAGGAAACCTGCCTTTACGAGAAACCATTAATCTGCTGTTTACGGATTGGCTTTCTGGCGAGTTTTTACAATACTAAGGTTAACAAGCACAATATCGCAGAGATGAAAGAAGATGCCTTAGGATTATATATTAGTTAGAAGGAAACGACCGCAACAGATGGTCGTTTTTTTTATATTTTCTTTGGAAATAATCATAGGAAGAGGTAAAACCAAAATGAAAAAATTACTTGCTTTAGTTGTTTCAGCTTCTCTTGTACTTGCACTTCTTACAGGATGCGGAAGTAAATCTGAAGAAAATACGGCTGATGCCGATCAGGCAGCAGCAGCCGAAGTAGCAGCTCTTATTGATGCTATTTATGTTCAGGAAAGAACTGATAAGACTGATGAACAGTGTGCGGCTGCAAAGGAAGCATGGGATGCTCTGACAGATGCACAGAAGGAGCTTGTATATGGCGAATATGCAGATCCCGATTATTTCGGAAGGGATACAGGAGATGCATCCTTAGACGACCCACGCAACCAGGATGAAATCGGTGAAAATGAAATTCTTGTAGTAAGCTTCGGAACATCATTCAATGACAGCAGAGTTGCGGACATTAAAGGAATAGAAGATGCAATCCAGAAGGCTTATCCTGAATGGTCAGTAAGAAGAGCGTTTACAGCACAGATTATCATCAATCATATCCAGGCAAGGGATAATGAAAAGATTGATAACATGGATCAGGCTCTTCAGAGAGCAGTTGACAATGGAGTAAAGAACCTTGTTATCCAGCCTACACATCTGATGCATGGTGCTGAATATGATGAAATGGTAGAAGCAGTTGAAGCTTATAAAGACAAGTTTGCTTCAGTTGTTGTTGCAGAACCGCTGTTGGGTGAAGTTGGTTCAGATGCGAAAGTGGTAAACGCTGACAAGGCCGCAGTTGCTGAGGCAGTTGCACAGGAAGCTGTTGCAGATGCCGGATATGCTGATATGGCAGAAGCTGCCGAGGATGGAACTGCAATTGTATTCATGGGTCACGGTACTGCACATGTTGCCAAGGTGACTTACAGCCAGATGCAGAACCAGATGGAAGCACTGGGCTATGGAAACGCATTTATCGGAACTGTTGAAGGTGAACCTGAGGAAACTGCATGCGAAAATGTTATCGAAGCTGTAAAGGCTGCGGGATATTCAAAGGTTATCCTTCGTCCTCTTATGGTAGTTGCAGGTGACCATGCAAACAACGATATGGCAGGCGATGATGAGGATTCATGGAAGAGCATGTTCAATGCCGCAGGAGGTCTGACTGTTGATGCACAGATTGCAGGTCTGGGAAGAATTAATGCAGTCAAGGATCTTTACATTGCACATGTAAAGGATGCAATTGACCAGATTTAATTCACAAGTATATAATACTTAATAAAAAAGAATTACAATCCTGTCCGGAGAGCTTATTTCCTGACAGGATTGTCGTTCGTCAGCATATATGCCGCAGCCTGATATAGCTGTGTCTGTAAGTGCATATTAAAGAAAGGGAAAAATCAATGAAACGTTTTTTTGCATTACTGCTTATAAGTATTGTGATGGTATTTTCAGTTACAGCCTGCGGACAGGAAAACCAGCCGGCAGATGAAGAAACGGCTTCACCGGTTACTGTACTTGAGGATGGTGAATATGAAGCTGAATTTGATACTGACAGCAATATGTTCCATGTAAATGAAGCCTGTGAAGGAAAAGGAATTCTTACTGTAAAGGATGGCAGGATGACTATTCATGTAAGTCTTGTGTCAAAGAACATACTGAATATGTATGTAGGCACTGCGGAAGAAGCGGAAAAGAATCCTGATGATGTTCTTGAACCTACAACAGACAGCGTCACATACAGCGATGGATATACAGAAGATGTATATGGATTTGATATTCCGGTACCTGCGTTAAATGAAGAGTTTAATGTCGCAATATATGGGAAAAAGGGAACATGGTATACACACAAGGTCAGTGTCCTGAATCCTGTTAAGAAGGGTGCGGCAGCTGAAACGGGACAGACCGCAGCCGATTTAAATCTGGCAGACGGAGTATATACGGCTGAGGTGAAAACCGAGGGAGGCAGCGGCAAGGCAGCTGTTCTGTCACCATGCGAAATCACAGTTTCAAATGGGCAGGCAGTAGCCAGAATTGTCTGGAGCAGCGACAAATATGATTATATGATTGCAGATACACAAAAGTATGAACCGGTCACTGTTGAAGGAGGCTCAACCTTTGAAATCCCGGTGCCTGTGTTTGATGCCGGAATAGCTGTTACAGGCGACACAACAGCCATGAGCACACCTCATGAAATTGAATATACCATTTTATTTGACTCCGCAACTCTTAAAGAAAAATAATGAGCAGTTTTTGCAAGAAGTTATGTCTGGCAGCGTTTGCGGCAGTACTTACAGTATTTGCAGCGACAGGATGCGGAACTGAAGGTGGGGCTTCAGAAAGCAGTGGCGGAATCAGCTGGCAGAGCCTTTCGTTTGACAGAGAAATGAAGCTTGATTATGCGGAACAGTTTTCTGTAAGCTACTGCGGAGATGATTATAAATATATAACTATCGGTGATGACCAGAAAATTCTGCTTGTAGCTGAGGGTGCGGAGATACCTCAGGGACTTGATGCGGACATTACTGTGCTCAAGGCACCGCTTGACAATATTTATCTTGTTGCAACGGCCGCCATGGATTATTTCAGGCAGCTTGACGGGATAGATAAAATAACACTGAGCAGCCAGAAGGCTGATTCATGGTATATAGACGAAGCACGGGAAGCTATGGAATCAGGGAAAATGCAGTATGCGGGAAAATATTCCACTCCTGATTATGAGCTTATACTGGCGCAGGGATGTGACCTGACCATAGAAAATACTATGATTTACCATTCGCCTGAGGTTGTGGAAAAACTTGAAAATCTGGGTATTCCGGTAGTCGTGGAGCGCTCAAGCTATGAAAGTGAGCCGCTCGGGAGAATGGAATGGATTAAACTTTACGGTGCTTTAATCGGAAAAGAAGAAGAAGCTGAAGATTATTACCGTCAGATTATGGATGAGCTTGATGGTGTTATAGGAAAGGAAAGCACGGGTAAAACCGTAGCCTTTTTCTCAATAAATACGAGCAATTCCGTAAATGTACGAAAATCAGGGGATTATGTGGCGAAGTGTATAGAAATGTCAGGAGGAAAATACATATCCTTTGATGAATCAAACGAAGAAAACTCCATGTCAACCATGAACATTCAGGAGGAAGTATTTTATGCAGTGGCAAAGGATGCTGATGTGATTATTTACAACAGCACGATTGAAGGCGAACTGCAGACCATTGACCAGCTTTTGGAAAAAAGTGCGGTTCTTGGTGACTTTAAAGCTGTTAAAAACGGAAATGTATGGTGCATAGAAAAGAATTTCTATCAGGAGTCTCTTGAACTGGGAGAGCTGATGCTTGATATTAACAAAGTTCTTACACGGGGGATGCCTGATGAATCTGAACTTTACTTTCTGCACCGTTTAAAATAGATGGTGAGTGTTATGAAACAAAGCAGAACAGTCAGATATTGGTATGGCTTTATTCTTTTAGTCATCCTTTTGATATTGTTTTTTGTCTGGAATGTATATGCAGGCAGCGTAAAGGTTCCTGTTGAACATATTCTGAGGATTTTGTCGGGAAACAGCGAGGATGTAACGGAGCAGACTATCGTATGGTCAATAAGGCTTCCCAGAATCTGTGCTGCAGTCATACTGGGAGGGGCATTGTCCGTATCGGGTTTTCTGCTGCAGACTTTTTTTCACAATCCGATAGCAGGTCCTTTTGTGCTTGGTATTTCCAGCGGTGCAAAGCTGACGGTTTCGATTGCCATGATATTTCTTCTCGGTCATGGATTTGAATCATCATCAGGACTTATGATTGGGGCGGCTTTCGTAGGTGCAATGCTGTCAATGGGACTTGTCCTTTTGATTTCACAAAAGGTGAACAGGATGAGCATGCTTGTTGTCTGTGGTGTAATGATAGGGTATATCTGTTCCGCATTTACGGATTTTTTTGTAACCTTTGCGGATGACTCCAATATTGTAAACCTGCATAACTGGTCACTTGGATCTTTTTCGGGCATTACATGGGAAAATGTGTCAACGATTGTGGCAGTCTGCGGGATTTCACTGGTGCTGACCTTTTTCATGTCGAAGCCGATGGGGGCATACCAGCTTGGGGAAGTTTATGCCAGAAATATGGGGGTAAATATTAAAGCCTTCAGGCTTGGACTGATATTGCTTTCAAGCATTCTGTCCGCCTGTGTTACGGCATTTGCAGGGCCTATATCCTTTGTGGGCATAGCTGTGCCGCATCTTATGAAAACTTTGTTTGGAACTGCAAAACCAATATTGATGATACCGGCATGCTTTCTTGGAGGCGGTGTGTTCTGCCTGTTCTGTGACCTGATAGCAAGAACGGCATTTGCTCCCACTGAGGTCAGCATAAGCTCGGTAACTGCAGTGTTCGGGGCACCGATAGTCATTTATATGATGATTAGCAGAAAGGCGGGTGCATAGATATGAAAGAATATTACATTGACACCGAGAACCTGTCTGTCGGCTATGACGGCAAGCCTTTAATCGAAAATGTGAGGCTTAAAGTTTCCAGAGGAGAAATTCTTACATTGATTGGACCAAACGGTTCGGGAAAATCGACTATTTTGAAGACGATAGTGGGACAGCTCAGAATTATTGCAGGCACTGTGATGCTGGATGGAAACGAGATTCGGAATCAGAAGGCATCTGAAATCGCAAAAAAGATGGCTATACTCATGACGGAACGGGTGCAGCCGGAGCTGATGACCTGCAGGGATATTGTAAGCACAGGCAGATATCCTTATACGGGAAAGCTGGGACTCCTGAGTGACGAAGACAAGAAGGTTGTAGAGGAGTCTTTGCTTCAGGTTGACGGTCTTGAAATTGCGGACAGACCGTTTTCTGCCATAAGTGACGGGCAAAGACAGAGAATCCTGCTTGCCAGGGCTTTGTGCCAGCAGCCTGAAATCATCGTTCTTGATGAGCCTACATCTTTTTTGGACATAAGGTATAAGCTGGAAATACTTTCTATTATAAAAAGAATGGTCCGAGAAAAAAATCTGGCTGTCATAGTATCACTTCACGAGATTGAACTGGCCCAGAGGATTTCAGATACTGTTGTATGTGTCAGCAATAACAGAATCGACAGAATAGGGACACCTGATGAAATTTTTTCCAACGATTATATTTCAAGACTTTATCACATGGAACCGGGCAGGTATGACAGCTGCTTTGATTCTCTTGAATATGTCCCCAAAAAGAGGTAGTTTTACCACATAAAAATATATAATTATTTATTATATCATGACCACGGAAGAGTTATACCACTGTCCGGGGTCATGTTTTTTTGCGTTTATTAAAGAGCAAGGCTATGACTGCTGCGGAGGTTATAAGCTCTGTAGCAGGGAAAGACAGCCATACTCCGCGAAGGCCGAATATCCTTGAAAGTATGAATACCATGGGAACGATAAGCGCAAAACCTCTTAAAAGAGCCAGAATAAAGGAACTGCGTGGCTGCTCTACGGAGCTGAAATATATGGTGGCCACGATATTTATCCCTGCAAAAAAGAAGCCCGCAAAGTATATGATGATGCCTTCATGGGCCAGTTGTGCCAGGAGTATGTTCTCTTCGCTGTTAAATATTGCAATAAGAAGCTCTGCGTTAAGGCTTGAGAATAAATAAACAGCAAAGGAGACAGCTAAAGCACAGCCGAAAGCATATTTTAAAAGTTTTTTCAGGTGATGAAATTCACTACAGCCATAGCTTCGACTGAGAAGAGGCTGTGTTCCTTGGGCAATACCCGTGAAAATTGCAATGATAACAAGGGCAATATTTGCAATAATACCGTATGCGGCAACTCCCACATTTCCGGAAATGCCGGAAATGATCAAATTAAATGCAAGCAGAACTATTCCCGAGGAAAGCTCTGTTATAAAAGCAGAGATACCTAAGCCTGTGATAATTTTAGTCGTGGATTTTAAATCTATTGATGTGCGGGTCAGAACGAGGCGAAGACTGTTGTCCTTCCTTGCAAAGTGAAATGATAAGATGCACATACTGATGATAGGTGACAGACCTGTTGCAAATGCAGCACCGAACATTCCCCAGCCAAGGGGATAAATAAAGATATAGTCCAGAACTATATTTGCAAAGCTGCCCAGAAGCATGGCAAGCATGGCAAGCCTTGGATTTTTATCGTTACGTACAAAAGCGATTAAAACGTTATTGAGCACAAAAAAAGGAGCAAAAAACAGTACCGTTTTTAAATAAGTATTGGTAATGGCCAGAACCTCGCCGTCGGCTCCCAAAAGCTGAGAAAGAGGCACTGAGAAAAGCCTTCCTATAAGGAACATAATAATTCCTGTGATAAGTCCCAGAATTATGCTGTGTGTGAATATTATGCCGGCATTTTCGTGACTGCCCTGAGATTTAAAAACCGTAAATTTGGTGCCTCCGCCAATCCCGAACATCATGCCGAAACCATGCATTACATTGTAGACGGGAAGGGAAAAGTTAAGGGCGGCAAGCCCCAGAGCTCCAAGAGCATTTGAAATAAAAAACGTGTCTGCTAAAATGTAACATGAAATTCCAATCATGCCTAAGACGTTTAAAGTTACGTAGGCAGTAAAGTCCTTTTTTAATGATAAATCCGTCATTTCCATACCTCCAAAGCCAGAAAACGAATTGAATTATGCCATATATAGTGATGAATTTCAAGTTGATTTTTAAGTATTTTTTTAAGAATCCAAAGATAATCTTATATTTACACATGGCGTTAAAAAGTGGTATGATATAGGCGGTTGCTCAGGAAAACTTTGTGAAAGGCAGGCAGCAGGATGAAGGGAAAATTTGTTATAGTATTACTGGTTTTTGTGCTGGCAGCTGCACTCATGACGGGCTGCTCAAACAATACCGGACAGGAGGAAAAAAATTTCCGTGTTGCGTTTATAACGCGGTCGCAGGCAGATACCTTTGCCGTATGGCTTGCAGATGAAATGATTGCGGAAGCCCAAAACTATCCGGACATTACGCTGGAGGTGCTGGATGGTGAAGGCAGTGATGAAAAACAGAGTGCGGTGATAGAACAGGCTATTGCTGACGGCTACGATGCCATTATAGTACAGCCCAGCAACGGTGAGGCACAGAGACCGTATGTTGAAAAAATTGTAGCCTCAGGAATCATAGCCGTTACCACAAATTCCCGTATTGAAGGAATAGAGGGGGCTTCTACTGTTGACACGGATCCTTATCTGCAGGCACAGGTAAATGCGGAAGCAGCGATAAGCCTTGTTCCTGAAAACGGTAAGGTTGTTATAATAAAGGGCCCTGCGGGAAATCTCCATGCAGATGAACGCTACAAAGCATGGAAGGAGGTTTTCTTTACAGCAAGACCCGATGTGACTATTGTAGGTGAGGACTTCGGAAACTGGGATAGGGAAAAGGCAAAAAAATTAATGACCGATTGGGCAGGTATGCAGGATAGTATAGATGCAATTATTGCCATGGATGATGATATGGCTATAGGAGCACTGGAGGCTGTAAGCGGAAACCCTGCTTATGACAATGTCCTTTCCTTTGGTGTAGACGGAACTCCCGAGGCATGTCTTCTTATACGACAGGGAAAGATGACTGCAACAGCACTGCAGTCGGCAATAGAGCTTGCAGAGCTTAACCTGCAGACTGTGCACGATCTGCTTACAGGCAGAAAGACAAAGGTGGATGAAGATATTAGAACTACTATAGTAAATAAAGTAAATGTAGGAAAGTATCTGGAGATTTACGCAGAAAGAGGTTTGATAACACCGGAGGAGCTTCAGGCAGCAGAGGCTGAAGGAGAAGCTGCAGAAAAAGAAGAAATGACGGAAAGTGATGATAGGACCGGTTAAGTTTAACCGGTCCTTTGTATACATGCTCCGGAAAAGGTCAAAAAAATCTGAATGCGTTGACATTTACTTTTGATTAAAGTAAAATGTATGTTAAGTTAGGTTAAACGTTTAACTAAATGCTGGCCGGCTTGAAATTCAGAAGAATATGAAATTGATGCTGTTATAAGCATAAAAAATGTAAAGCAGAAAATCGATGAAGAGGCACATTACCATAAAAGAAATTGCGGCGGAGGCTGGTGTCTCCATAGCTACAGTTTCAATAGTTTTAAACAAAAAGGATAAAAAAATAAGCGAAGCTACCAGAAAGCGTATTCTGGACATTGCCGGGAAATACAATTATACGCCCAACGGCATGGCACGAAGCCTTGTGACAAAAAAGACGGAAACTATAGGGCTGATTATTCCTGACATTGTGAACCCGTTTTTTCCGGAAATCGCACGCGGCGTTGAAGATAAGGCGAGTGAGTTTGGATACAGTGTTATTTACTGCAATACTGATGACAAAATTAAAAGAGAAAACAAATATATAGATATTCTTACGGAAAAAGCGGTGGACGGCATTATTTTCGCACGTTCAGCGGGAGATAACGGAGGAGTATGCAGTCTTGAAAAGTGCAAGGTTCCTATAGTCCTGATAGACCGTGACTATGAAGAGGGAAATGTTATAGGAAA
>JBJETA010000082.1:0-13314 GCA_051883075.1 Anaerovoracaceae bacterium | reverse complement strand
AGGTTCAAGCTTATCTCCTTTAGCCATGCAGCGAGGGCATACCGGTTCCTCACCGTCTTTTACTGTAAAAACTTCTCCACATACCTTACATTTATAAGTGCTCATAATATTACCTCCTCTATGTTCATTTGCTATAACGTATTCAGATTCAAAAGCTTCTCCTATATGCTTTATGCTTGTATATTTTGCAATATCAGGGTCTGTTGTTACAAGATTTTCTACTGATAAATCATGTACTGAATGGTTGCCCGTAACTCTTGCAAACGTTTCAAGTTCTTTTCTTGAAACATTTAAGAAGTTAGCTACTCTCAATGCTGCCGTATCAGTTTTCAGTCTTGCCCTGAGTTCAGGATTCTGGGTCGCAACGCCTACAGGACAGTTTCCGCTTCCACAGATACGGTACTGCTGGCAGGCAGCGGCTATAAGTCCTGCGCTTGCTATAGCAATTGCATCAGCACCCATTGCAAGTGCCTTTGCAAAATCCGATGAAACTCTCAGACCTCCGGTTATGACAAGCTCTATGTCCGAGTTTACGGAATCCAGATATTTTCTCGCCCTATACAAAGCATATATTGTCGGAATTGTGGTTGCATCCCTTAACAGCATCGGACTTGAACCCGTTGCTCCGCCTCTTCCGTCAATCGTAATAAAGTCAGGCCTTGCAAACACACAATACTCCAGGTCTTTTTCAATCCTTCCTGCTGCAATTTTAATTCCGATAGGTCTTCCCTCAGAACGTTCACGAAGCATGTCAACCATTGCTCGCAGATCTTCTTTTGTATTAAGTTCAGGGAACTTGCTTGGACTCTGAATGTCTTCTCCCTGCTTTTTACCTCTGATGGCTGCAATTTCCGCAGTTACTTTCTCGCCGGGCAGGTGTCCGCCCATACCGGGCTTTGTTCCCTGACCAATCTTAATCTCTATTGCATCAGATGTTCTCAGATTTTCATCTGTCACACTGTACTTATTCGGAATATATTCAAAAATATATTTATATGCCGCTTCTTTTTCTTCCGGCAAGATACCTCCCTCACCGCTGCACATGGCTGTTTTTGCCATAGCAGATCCTTTCGCAAGAGCCGTCTTTATTTCCTTTGATAATGCACCGAAAGACATATGTGAAATGTAAATCGGGCTGTCAAGCACCATAGGTTTTTTAGCATGCTTTCCTATGATTGTTTTCGTGTCCACATAATCATCATCATTGAGAGGCGGTGGATTCAGCTGGGCACCAAGGATAAGAATGTCATCCCAGTTAGGAACAGGCATCTTTGTGCTCATGGCTGCCCCTACAGTTCTTCCTGTCACTGCCATCTCATGTATTTCCGCCATGTATCGTTCAGATGGATCGTTTCTCAATGTAGCCGCATCATAGTCCAAATCCCCATGTGAAACAGTCTCCTTCTGCTCTTCTTTTTTCTCTTCTATTAGTACAAATTTTGAAACGGGCTGCTTACATACAGGACATTCCGTAAGCTCTGTAATCATTTTGCCGCTCTTTTCCTCATCATAAACAGCTCCGCATACCGTACACTTATATATTGCCATAGTTACCTCCAATAGTTTTCACTGATGCTTATCTAAAACTGTTTTTAATTAGTATAAGTGTATCTGATATTTTATTTTTTTCAACTATTGACTTTTTGAATTTTCTGTGTTCTTGCAAAATTCGAAATTTCGTATATTTAATTTGTTTTTTCATATAACTAAAGCAAAGAGGTGATTTTTTTGACAATAAAATTTAAACCGCTGATTATTGCAATAGCTGTTCCGCTCCTGACAGGCGGTATATCTGCATTTATCACTTACGGTCAGATGGCAGAGCTCCAGCATTTGAATAAACCTGCAGTCACACCGTCTGAATCCGTATTTCCGGTCATCTGGACTGTTTTGTTTATTCTTATGGGCATAGCCTCATATCTGATAGCAGTTTCACAGACAAATCATTACTCTGTAAACAGCGCACTTGCAGTATACGCAGTCCAGCTTGCCGTAACCTTTTTCTGGCCTGTATTCTTTTTTAACTTTGGCTGGTATTTCTTTTCTTTTTTATGGCTCATACTGCTATGGTTGCTGATTCTGCTTACCATCATAAGATTTTACAGGATATCAAGACCTGCCGCATACCTTATGCTTCCGTACATTCTATGGGTAACCTTTGCAGGCTATATAAACTTTATGATTTTTCTCATGAACTGATAAACTCAGAATCTTCCTTTATATATGAAAAGACTGCGAAGTTATTTTTTCGCAGTCTTTTCATGTTCAAGAAGCCATATTTTTTTATCCAAACCGCCTCCATAGCCTACCATTTTTCCATCAGAACCTATCACCCGGTGGCACGGGATAATAACCGATATAGGATTTCTTCCGACTGCGCCGCCCACAGCCTGTGCAGACATTTTCTTTATGCCCCGCAGTTTTGCGATTCTTCCCGCAATATCTCCGTAAGAAACCGTTTCACCATAAGGTATTTCCATCAGTATATTCCAGACCGTTTTCTGAAACGGAGTTCCGTCAGCCTTCAGCTCCAGCTCCCCGATTTCCGGTTTTTCACCTTTAAAGTACCTGTCCAGCCAGTCCGCAGCCGATTTCAGCAATAGGTTCTCCGTTGCCGAATTCAGTATTTCAGCCTCAATGCCGGCAGTATCAAACTGCTCTTCTGACCATACACCTGTTATGCAGTCATTATCACAGATTATTACATATCTTCCTATTGGTGATTCATACCTTACAGAATAGTGCATATTTCTTACCTCTCACAATTTTCTTCTTCAAAGCTGTTAACCGGCGGCTGGCAGCTTCTGCCCCTACAGATATAAAATGTAGGCTTTCCGTTTTTCAGCGGATATTCCGCAGTAGGACTTTCCATAACCTCAATAACAGCATTTAAAGGCATACCGCATGACAGATTTTTAAGTTCCTGCTTATTGTTCACCACAACCGTTGCCCTGACGGGTGACTCAATATGCTGCATTAAAGCAGTCAGAAACATGGCATATCCGGCAGGATAATGTTCTGCCTCTGCACTCATAAACCTCAGCTGGTTTTCAGCCATATCAGCAAACTTTTTTTCTCCCGTTATCATGGAAATCCTTGTCAGATTGTATGCCATTGCCGAATTTCCGCTGAATACAGCTCCGTCATAAGTTTCTTTAGGTCTGAAAATTAGTTTTTCACTGTCACAGCTGTTTAAGAAAAATCCGCCTGACCCTCTGTCATAAAAATCCTCAACCGCTTTTGCACAAAGAAGCTTAGCATGTTCCAGATAATCATTATTTAAAGCAGCTTCGTAAAGCGCCAGCAAAGCAAATATCTGGTTTGCATAATCATCAAGAAGACCTTTTCCGCTCCTTTTTCCGTTCCTGTAGCTTATATACAGTTGACAGACTCCATTGCCTGTGTCTGCGGACAGATTAAGTTCAATAAATCTCTGTGCGTTTTCCGCTGCCCTGAGATAATTCTCATTTCCCGTAACTCTGTACAGACTGCACATAGCCGCAATCATAAGGCTGTTCCATGAGGTCAGTATCTTGTCATCCGTATGAAGCTTGTATCTTCCTTTTCTGTATACATAAACATCATTAATCTGTTCATCAGAAGGTTTCTGCTCATACTCGTCCGGGCCCGGCTTTAATCTGTTAGGAATATTTTTACCCTCAAAATTTCCTTCCACGGTAATGTCAAAGTACCGGTTAAACTTTGCTCCCTCTTCTTTTCCCAGTATTTTTACAATCTCATCAGTTTCAAACAGATAATATTTACCCTCTGCCCCTTCAATATCCGCATCCTGCGCACTGTAAAAGCCTCCCTCCGGCGAAGTCATTTCATTCAATATATATGCTGCCGTTTTTTCCGCTGTTTCACGATAAACCCGTTTCTTTGTCACCTGATAGGCTTTGCAGTACGCCATAATCAGCAGGGCATTATCATACAGCATTTTTTCAAAGTGAGGTGCCAAGAAAAATCTGTCGGTTGAGTACCGGCTGAAGCCTCCTGCAATATGGTCAAAAATCCCGCCTCTGCACATCTGAAGCAGCGTTTTTTCGGCCATGTGTAAAGCCTCTCTGTTTCCGCTTTTTTCATAATACTCTAACAAAAAAATCAGATTGTGGGGTGACGGAAATTTAGGTGCATTTCCAAATCCTCCGAATTCACTGTCAAAGGTCTTTTCATAAATTTCCACAGCGTGTTCTATGAGAGTATCGTTTATCTCACCATCCGATTCTTCATCTCTGGCGTAAAACAAAGCCGTGATTTCTTTGGCCGACTGTTCTAATGTTTCCCTGTCAGTCTGCCATTTTTCTTTTATTGCTAAAAGCAGTTCCTTAAAGCCTATATGCCCAAACCTTGTATTCTTTGGAAAATACGTCCCGGCAAAAAAAGGTTTCTGCTCCGCAGTCATAAAGATAGAGGTAGGCCAGCCGCCGCTTCCCGTCAATGCTTGACATACAGACATATAAATACTGTCAATATCAGGTCTTTCTTCCTTATCAACCTTTATAGCCACAAAATATCTGTTAAGAATGTCCGCAATTTCCGCATCTTCGAAACTCTCATGTTCCATGACATGACACCAATGGCATGTACTGTAGCCGATACTCAAAAATACCGGTTTGTCTTCGACTTCTGCTTTTCTGAAAGCCTCCTCACACCACGGATACCAGTCAACCGGATTATCCGCATGCTGCAATAAATATGGACTTGTCTGATCCTGCAAATGATTTCTTCGCATATATCCTCACATTTCTGCCTTTCGGCTGTTATTTTTTCTTTTTTCTTTTGATTGCGCATTTTGGGCATCAAAACTAGTAAGTTTTAGTATTAATAGTTGAATTTTTTCACACAAATTTGCCCAATTTATAAGACGAAGCTTAAAATCCGGGCGGGTTATATTGCATATCGCTGATTCACCAATCTGTATTCATTTGTTTCTAAACTTACCGGTTATGAAACAACTCTGTGTTTCTTCCATGTGATTATTATGCGGTATTTTAATCTTATTATTAAAAAAGGCGGAATCAAGTTGTCTCCCTAATTCTGCCAATTTTATTGCAATACTTTTATTTGCATTCTTTTTCTGTCAGCAATAATGCCGCCGCAGCTCCTGCAGCTCCGCCAAGCAGTTTCGAGACAAACAGTGGCATTACCAAATCAGGTTCAACACCAAAGGTAAATCCCATATGCGCAGCAAGTGCCGAGGCTCCGCAAACCAAAAAAGCGGCATTTACAACTTTTCCACGCTTATCCATGCTTTTCATCATGGTAATGGCAGGCACAGGGCTTACAATTCCCACCAGAAGTCCCGCGACACTGTCACTGTTCATTCCTGTTTTTCTTCCAATCCAGTTCAGAGGCTTATTTAAAGCACGTTTTAAAAGTTCAGCAATAGTTAAACTTCCCAAAAGAACCACACCTATGGACGAAACTACCGCCATAGCCTCTTCAATGGGTGCAAGTCCCGGAATAATGCGAAAATCCGTCATGTACGTCACCGCACCGCAAATCAAGCCGACAGTAGTAAGCAACCCTATAAATGCCGCAAAGTACTCGAATCCTTTTATTGTTTTTTCGGGGAATTTTCCGATTCCAATCATCATCAGTATGGAAAGCAGAAATATAGGCAGGCTCTGAATAACGGTCATTACCACGTCCAAGCCACAAAAAAGACCGCCTGCAATCAGAGTCACAGGCATCATCCCCAACCCTATAAGGATACCTTTTGCAAAATCAGGCCGGGTTTCACTTGAAATCATGCCCATGCCCACCGGTATAGTGAAGCTGACAGTGCATCCGAAAGTGGCTCCTACCACAATACCCGCATATTTCCCGATTTCCTCCGTAGCAGCAAGCTCTTCCGCAAGCTGGTAGCCTCCCATATCTATGGCTATAATGCCCCCGAGAATGCCCGGGTCAAGCCCCATCATAGTCCACCACGGAACTATGGCTTTTTCCAGTCCCGCCGAAATAAGAGGTATCAGGCAGATAATTCCTGCCATGGAGAGTGCCGTCGGTCCCAGAAGCATAAAGCCGTCTTCAAAACATTTTCCCAATCCCAGACGGTTCTTAAATATTTTATCAATTCCTCCGATAACGGCACCTGCTGCCATAATCCACATGACTGCTGTATTCATTGTTTTCTCCTATTTCTGTTTATAATCATTTAAGCTTTTGTTCAATTCATTATAAGAATACACTTCAAAGTTCATATGATTTTCATCATATGAAGCAACCAGTTCCGTCACTTTTCCTTGCGGCCAATATTTAATCTGACGTTCGTCAAGCCAATTTCTCTTGCCCCATTCTTCTTCATGAATAATCCCCAGATAATATTGACAATCTATTTTATCTTTCTGTATGTAGTCCTTTACTTTATCAACATCACCATAAATGTCATCAACTACTTTTCCCATCCCAAATTTATGTTTAAGTTCAATGATGGCAATAATTTTTTCTACATGTTTTTTTAAATGTTTTTTATACTCACCATCTTCATCAGTTTCCTCTAATTGGACTATTGCAATATCAGCTCTTTTCTTAGTTCCTTTCAATTCTCCATCGTTAAACTCAGTAAAAATTCTAATTCTGTTTTTAATCATGAATTCATCAGATATCCTATTTCTTAAGTGATGATAAAAAGCATTTTTCAAACTGTCTTCCTTCAAAAGCATTTTATTCTTATAATCTCGGTATATTTCATTTTTCCATAATTCTTTTATTTCTTTATCAACAAACTCAATCATATTCATAATACATTATTCCTTCTTTTTACTTATATTTAATTGATTCCCAGCTTATTTGAACTCAACTTCATACTCCCCGGTCAGTTCGGAAGCCTTAATAAAATCTGAAATTACACTTTGAGCATTTTCTATTGCTTCGTTAATAATCTTTTCATCATTCAGAACCTTACTTTCCTGTTTTTCTTTAAGCTCTGCACTGAGTTCATTATAATCAGACCATGTGGTTTTAGTAAAAATAGAATTTTTAATTTCATACTCCTGAAATTTCGATTCATCGGTTTCGTGTGAAATAATTTTTATTTCCGGCAGACTGCACACTATAATTTTCTTTTCATTATTTATGTCAAACTTAACTTCTTTGAGATCAATGCCCATAAAGATAGTCCCTCCATAAGTAAAAACTATCTGATCTTTAGTAAAAGGAATGTCCACTTTCTTTTTATTAAGTGTTACCTCCTTTGCTTTTTCATATGTATCAAACTGCTCGTAGTTATATTTAATTGCAACTAATTCACTGGCAGGCTCTAGGATTTCTTCAATGGTCTCCTGTGTCACTGCTCTGCTGTCATCCATCTTAAACTCTCCAAGATTAAATCCTATGAAACCAGCCAGTACTATACATATAATTACCAAAATTCTTTTCCAGATTTTTTTCATATTCAACTGCCTCTTATTAAAAATATTTAACGTAAAATTTCATTACAACTCCTTCAGCATCTGCTCAGGATTCTCTGCCGCCTTAACTTTTCCGAAGGCTCTCTCAATCATTCCGTTTTCATCAATCAGATATGTTGTACGCACTACACCCATGGACACCTTGCCGTAGTTCTTTTTTTCCTGCCATACATCGTAAGCCTGAATGGCCGTCAGTTCAGTATCCGACAACAATGTAAAACCAAGGTTGTACTTTTCTGCGAATTTCTTATGTGATGCAACGGAGTCCTTACTGATTCCTATAACCACCGCTCCTTTTTCGGTAAACTGCGGATAAAGCTCACTGAATCCGCATGCCTGCTTTGTACATCCCGGAGTGCTGTCCTTCGGATAAAAGTACAGGATAACCTTCTTTCCCGCATATTGACTCAATGTATGATTTTCACCGTTCTGGTCCGGTAACATAAAATCCGGTGCTTTTGTGCCTGTTTCTAACATAATTTCCTCCTTGATAATGTCAAATATAAACTTAAATTGTTACAATTATTTGCTTTTTTTGATATTATATCGCAAATTCCGCACAAATACATCAAATATTCAAATTCCATATTTTTTATTTAAAATACACTTTTTTCAGCTGAGTTTAAAAATAATTAATAATTATTGGTATAATAATTATGTTGATAAAAATTGAACATTATATTTCATATAAAAACTTATATCCCGGAGGTAATCAAAAGTATGACACAGGAATTAAAAATAAAAGACATAAATGAAGCTGCATCACAGCTTAAAGATGAGATTGTTGAAATACGCAGAACTTTGCACCAGCAACCCGAAGTAGGAAAATCACTGCCAAAGACAAAGAGCTTTGTTATGGATAAATTAAAAGAATACGGCTATCAACCAGAGGAAATATGCGAAAGCGGTATAGTTGCATCAATCAATGGAGGAACAAATGAAAAAACATTCCTTTTGCGTGCAGATATGGACGCACTGTCCGTAAAAGAAGCTGCACCTGTTCCTTATGCATCAAAAAATAACGCAATGCATGCCTGCGGTCACGATATGCATACAGCCATGCTACTTGGAGCCGCCAAACTTCTGAAAAAATACGAAAAGCATATAAATGGCAATATCAAGCTGGTATTTCAGCCTGACGAGGAAGGTTTCACAGGAGCAAAAGCTATGTTGAAAGCCGGTGTTCTTGAAAACCCACATGTAGATGCCGGTATGGCACTCCATGTGCACTCCGGCACGCCTTCCGGAATGGTTTTGGGAGGTCTGGGAACATGTATGTCCGGATGCACACTGTTCAGAATAACAGTAAAAGGAAAGGGCTGCCACGGAGCAATGCCCGAGACCGGCATAGATCCAATCAACATTGCCACACACATATATCTTTCACTTCAAGAAATAAATGCCAGAGAAATCTCACCCCTCATGCCTGCAGTCCTGACTATAGGCAAATTTGAGGGAGGTACAGCTCCTAATATAATCCCCGAAGAAGTTATTCTTGAAGGAACTATCCGTACCATGGATATAGACCTTGCAAAACAGATTTATAAAAGAATAGAAGAAATCTCACTGCAGACCGCAGCTTTATTCAGAGGAGAAGCATCAGTTACCGAAATAGCATCAGCTCCACCTCTAAAAAACGATTCCGATATGGTTAAAGAAATCGCCGATTATATAAAGGAAGTTTACACTCCTGACAAAGTCGTACTTTATGAAAACGGCGGCATGGGTTCGGAAGATTTTGCTTCCTATACCTATGAAATCCCTTGCAGTTACCTCCTTCTGGGCGCAGGAACATCTCAGGAAAACGAGCTTTACGGCAAGCCTATGCACAACGACTGCGTCGTTTTCAATGAAGATATACTTCCTGTAGGAAGCATGATTCTGGCATACAGTGCTTTAAGATGGCTTCAGGAACAGAAATAACACAGAATTTAAAATGACGGCATCGTCGGAAATATTCCATTGATGCCGCCATTTATTATTTACTAAAAGGTGTAAGTTCCATCTGCCTATAATCTTCCGGAGTTGATGTTTCCCCGGTATCTTCCAGGGCATAATCCCTGAACTGAAGCACTGTATCTACACTGTCATCCCATCCGTTTGACCCGACATTGGCAAATTTATCGTCGCCAATCCAGAACAGGCGGTTTCTCTCCAGGCTTCCAAAAACCAATATAGCTTTACCATCTTTAAAAGTATAAAGATCATAAACCAGCTTATTGTTAAACTCTTCTTTCATTGACTCAGCAGCACCTATGATAAGCTCTGCTGTGCCGTCACCGTCTATATCTGTGATACTGTACCCTATGTCATCAGATTTTGTATCCGAGGAGTACAAACCCAGCATGTAATTAACCTCTTCCTGCATGCATCTTTCAGGGTCCCAGTCTTCCTCCAGGGCTGTCCTATATTTTTCTATTATTGCCTCATACCCTTCATAAAAAGCATTTTCATCTGTATTTGCATTATCCTCGTTAGGAATTGTATTATTTCCCTCATCCGGTAATGAGCCTGTACTTTGCCCACAGGCTGCCAGACATAAACAAATCATTATCAATACTAAAAAAATACCCTTTTTCTTCATCATAGTAAAATTCTCTCCCCTCTCCATATTTTATCCATGCACACATCACTGTTTAAATCCTGTCAAATTTATTTTACTGCCCTTGTTGCCCAGAAGGTCGGTATATTATGTTCATGAAGGTTTCCTTCTCCGTTCGTATCTCCGTAAATATCTGTAAGTCGGAATCCGGCAGCAAGCTGTCCCCCGATTTGTTCTTCTATCGTATGTGAAAACTCAAAGCCACCGTCTTCCTCTTCCATCATCTTAAGATGCTCTTTGTTAACCAGCGGATTAAAGGGCAATACATTCATAATTGCGGTTTCATTTTCATCATATGCAAAATTCAGCCCATTATCAAGTCCCGCCAGCAATATTCCGCCTTTTTTCAAGATACGGTAGCATTCCCTCCATATCGGAAGGACATCTTCTACATATACATTTGAAACAGGATGAAAGATTATATCAAAAGTTTCATCTTCAAACGGCAGAGGTTTTGACATATCACCTCTTATGATTTCAATATCATAGCCTTCTCTCTCCGCTACCTTTTTTTCCGATTCCAGCTGCTTAAGGGAATAGTCAAAAACCGTGCCCTCTGCCTTAAGGGCTGCAAATATAGGCATCTGCTGTCCTCCTCCGCTGGCAAGTCCTAGAATTTTCTTGCCGCAAAGCTCACCGAACCACTCATGCGGCACCGGCTTTGTAGGCGTTAGTAATACATCCCATTTTCCATTTACTGCAGCTTCATATACCTCATGTGAAACAGGTTTTCCCCACTCCCATCCTTTTTCAACCCAGCTGTCTATTTTTGCTGCATTAATCTCCTGATAATTCATACTTTACCACCCTTTTTTACATTAATTTTTAATATTTTTCAATTTATTTATCTTTTTCCAGCATCGGTATATATTCATACTGGAACCAGAACTCATTTCCGTCATATATCTTATAGTATCTTGAGAAAATACGCTCCATAACCTTAGAAATATTATCATCTCCGGCTTCAACCAGTATTATCAGGTACTGCATAGAGCTGTAACGTGTACATACATCTACATTTCTGATTGTTTCACGGATTGCTATCTCCATGCAGCTCAGAGCATGTTCAATTTTATCAATAAACATAGTATTCTCCGAGGTCGCATTCATAGTAATCATAACCAGATGGCAAGTGTACTTATAACGCTCACCTAAGTTACTTACATATTCATATATTTTAGAGAACTCTCGATTTTCCAGGTCCAATGCTCCCATATAAGTTCCGTTTTGTCGCAGAGCCCTTGCAACCTGTTCCAAGTCTCTGCCGTTGGACTTGAGTCCTGCAGTCCCCTCTTCAAGTTCATGATAAGAAGCATACTTGTTCTTTCCGTTTTGCTTTATAAAGTACAATGCCTTATCAGCTTTTGCATAACACTCCGCAAAGGGTTCTCCCTTCATGCACATGCATAGTCCTGCAGACAGAGACGCATCTTTGATTTCCACATCCTTGTCCTTATGCTGTGTAAATGTATCGAAAATACTTCCAATCTGCTTCTCTGCCTCCTCTTTTGTAAAGCTTGGAAGAAACAGTAAAAATTCATCGCCTCCGAACCTGCACGAAATAGCATCACCGGCACACTTGGCAATCGTATTTCCGAGTAATGTCAGAACTCTGTCTCCCGCTTTGTGCCCATAAATATCATTTATTCTTTTCAGATTATCCATATCAAAGAATGCCAGACATCCGGAATGTATCTGCATATCCTGTGCAATCAGCCTTTCGCCGAGATTTCTCATCGGCAGTCCGGTCAGGTAATCAATATTTTCTTCATTTTTCTGACGCTGCACTGTGCTGACAACATCATAAATAAACTTGCCGGCTTCTGTTGCTCCGTCCTTTTCTGCATACAGAAGTTCCCCGCTGTTCAAAATATTTTCATCATTTTCGTTTATCTGCACACGTTTTTCATTCAGCAGCTTCAGAAAAGCATCTGATACCACAGGATCAAACTGTGTTCCCCTGTTTTTAAGGATTTCCTTAGCAATTACATCATCCGGAAGTGCATCCCGGTATATTCTCTTTGTTTTCATGGCATCATAGCTGTCTGCAACCGCAACGATACGTGCATGAATAGGTATTTCTTCTCCCTTCAATCCTTTTGGATATCCTTTTCCGTCGTAGCGCTCGTGATGATATCTCGCCACCTCTTCCACATGATCTATCAATGTTATATTTTTCAAAATATCTGCACCAATATCCGCATGTCCCTTAATCAGCTCATACTCTGTTTCCAGCAGTTCAGTCGGCTTGTTGAGGATGCTGTCCGGCATTCCTATTTTTCCTATGTCATGCAGCATCGCTGCGTTACGGAGATTATCCACTTCACTGTCTTCCCAGCCCAGTTCCTTTGCAATCATTGCGGCATACTCAGCTACACGCTGGGAATGTCCGTTTGTATACTTATCTTTTGCTTCAATCGTAGTGGATAACAGAGTCTGCATCATGTGCAGCAGCATCTCTTCTGTCTGTTTTCTGTTGTTTTCAACCTTTTCCTTTTCTCTCTGCTTTTCCAGCTCACGCACATCATTTATTGTGCCCGCAATTGTAAATGCCAGCAGAAGAACCAGCCCTATTATCAGAAATATTCCTGACAGGCTGACAACAAAATGCATGGATATTATTTCTGCCAAAGTTCCCAGAATTCCGCAAAACAATCCCGCTACCGTAAAAAGATACTGCTTTATGTTTCCATTGCGCCAATCCAGGAAAAAGGTTATGAATATAGCCCCGAAGGTAATTCCCAGAACAGCAAAGGAAATGCCAAGCATATCAAGATAATCCGCCGTTTCTGTCATTTGCAATACATTTGAAACCAGCAGATTCAAAATTGCCAGACATTCCACAACATTAAATATTTTGCGGTATCTTCCATTCTGCACACTGTCCACATATAAAAGCAACGGTACGGGACACAGCATTACTACTAAAAAGCATTGTGATGCCAGAACTGAAACATTTGGAATCATCAACTGGCGCAGCTTTGATTCTCCCAGCAGCCACACAGCGCCAAGGATTAGTGCCCATCCAAGGAACTCCAGATTAATTTTCGATTTGTAAACAATACCCAGTACTTTGCTCAGAAATACGGTAACAATACCTGCACATAAAATAAAAACTGCACTGACAAATCCCGCTCCGTATATGCCGAAGATATATACCCATATATCCGATTTATTCCCGCAAAATATATCATTCACAACACCGGAATATTTTGCCGAGTTGGACAGCAACTCAATCCTGAGCTCTTTTCCCGCGTCTGCGGAGGAGGTTTCGCAGAAAACATACCGACTGGC
>JBJETA010000081.1:0-3039 GCA_051883075.1 Anaerovoracaceae bacterium | reverse complement strand
ACTATCAACGCCAGAATAAGGAAAATTATACTTACCGCAATAACAGCTCCTATTATAGTCTTTACAGAAGCCATAGCCGCTTTTTCTTCCTGCATGGTAATAACTGCCCACGAATCGGAATTTCCCTTCAGATTTACAGGTGCATAGCTTATATAATAGGTTTTTCCTTCATACTTAGTTTTACAGTTGCCTTCATTTCCGGCCAGAGCATCGTTTACCAGAGCTTCATACTCCGGTGAAAGTTCAAATGTTTCTTCCTGGGTTACCTCCGTGCCGTCATCATTCAGCATAACCTCTCCTGAAGAATCAGTAACCGGAACCTGCATGGTTTTATCCTTAAAGTTTCTTATCTGCTCAACGTATGTACTGTCAGGGTGTGCTATAACAGCCCCTTCACCATCTATAACAAAGGAAAACGCACCGTTCTCATAATCCGAAAATTTTTCCATGAGCTCCTGTATGTAGTTAAGCTTAATGTCCGCAGCCAGAACACCGCTGAATTTTCCTTCACTGTACATAGGGAAAAAGATTGATGTGCACGGCATACCTGTGCTTACAGAATAGTATGACTTGGAAATAAAATCTTCCTGTTCATCCTTTACCTGTATGAACCACCATCTGCTGCTTCTGTCTGCCAGTGTTCCTGCTGAACGCCCTGTCTGCATACCGGAAGCATCCTGAATATACAACAGTTCAAGATAACTGTTCCTGCTTACTGCCTCAGCCAGAATAGGATTCTGAAGATTCGTATCCATACTCATTATATCCGAGTTGTTCAGAAATCCCTCTGTAAGGCTGTAAGCCCCGTCCATAAATCTCTCCACATTGCCTGCTATCATCAGTGCCTTATCGCTACCGTTTTTATAAATATCTTCCCGATAGTTTTTAGATAAATCAATGTAAGTAAATAAAGTTATAAATACCGTAAGACATACAATAAGCAGGCTTACAAATACCCTGAACCGGTTTACAATACTCTTTGTCCCACTTGACCCCTTCTGCAATAATCCGAGCTTCATTCTTTTCATAAAATATCACCAGCTTATCTTTAATAAAATTTTCTTTAGTACTTTTAAGTATATAATATTTTCAATTTTCAATCAATTTATTTTTACAAATTTTTGCATTTTTTCTTTAAGCATATCATTGTTTACAACAAACACTACTTGGTATCCCAATGCATAACCCTCAATTTCTTCTTCAACTTCTATGTGTTTTACGGTCATATCAACCACAGGCGGATATCCCGCCATGTGTCCGGAACGCACATCAACAGTTATAACTCCCGCTATTCCGCACAATATCATAAAAAAAATCAAACTCCCGCTAAAAAATTTTTTCATCTTTTGTTACCCCCGTCTTAAAGCAGGGCAGCTTTGGAATTTCTGCTTTTATCTCATGGCAATGCCTGCATATCTTTAATCACGGATTCCAGTACATCGGCAAAATATCTGGCGCAGGCATCCGCCTCCCTGATGTTATTTTCGTTATTTCCTATTTCAAGCAGAATATGTCTGTCCGATACATACTGATTAAACTTATATGCTTTTTCTATGATTCTTCCCCCAAATCCCGGATACATTTCTTCCGCTTTTGCATTAATTGTATCTGCAAACTGTTTTAATGTCTCCGTATTGGGATTTCCGTTTCCAACCACAAGATTATACTTTGCAACGGTTTCACCGTTTACAAGAACGGTTTTTCCCGTTCCTCCCGAATACGCTGCCGCATCTCTATGTAAATCTATAACAACCGTAGCGTTAGGATATTTCGCAAGCAAACCGTTTACTGTTTCCAATGAACGTCCGTATGACTGGTTGTACGAAGGATTGTCGTGTATGGTTTTGTCATGAATAACCTGAATGCCCCTATTTTTCAGCTCATTTTCAAGTATATTTCCCACTTCTCTTACCGAAGAGGCTTCTTCAAGTATATGAAAATTGCCCTGTGAAGCAGGCTGATATGATTCCGTTGCATGCGTGTGATATATGATGACCAGAGGTCCGCTGCTGTCTGTCACCTGAAGGCTTTTCTCCGTTCCTGTTTCTGAAACATCTCCTTCTCCCACAGCTTCTTCTCCTGCTGCTACGCTGTTTTTTAAAACAGCTTCAGCCTTATCTCCTACAATAATTTCAGAGCCTTTCTGCCCACTCTGAAGTTCTGCGCCTTCCTGAAGATTATCCGTTCTTTCTCCACCCCGGCTGGCTGCTGCCAAAGAACCCGACAGACAGATTTTTCCCAGATCCGCTTCATCAACACTTACCCCATGAAGATTTCCTTTCAGCCCTTCCACCGTTATCGTCGCCGTAATCAGAAATACTGATATTCCCAAAGCCAGCAGCTGTTTTCCCCTCATTTTCATCCCCCATTTTAGTAATGTCTGTACTTATCGGTAATGTCCGCTAAGAAGAATATATGCCGGGATGAAGCGTAATATTAATACCTGCGGAAATAATATCCGAAAAATCCTTTATAACCATATCTATATCCGTGGAAGTGACTATCATGTCCTGACCGTTCTGTTCTATATACCTCTGTACTTCTTCAGGCTTTGTAATATAGCCTTCAAGGGCATCCAGTATAAGAGTTGCGGAATCTATGACCGTAGGAACACCTATGGCGATTACCTTTCTTCCAAGAGTTTCCTCATTTAATATCTTCCTGTGGTTTCCCATACCGGCTCCCGGAGAAATTCCGGTGTCGTTTATCTGGATAGTTGTACTGATTCTTTCTATGTTTCTTGCGGCAAGAGAATCTACGACAACTATAATATCGGGATTTACCAGCTCCGCAGCCTGTTTTATCAGTTCGGCGGTTTCCATTCCCGTAGATCCCATAACCCCCGGTATAAAACCGCTTACGCAGGACTGTTCTTCATCTCCGTCGCACTCATATATGATAAAAAGATGCCTTGTAACCCTGACCTTTGACACGGTATACGGTCCAAGGGAATCGGGAGTAACCTTGTCATTACCGAGTCCTATAACAAGAACCTTCAGGTAATAATTAAACTCAATCATTATTTTTAGTTCCTGTGGA
>JBJETA010000080.1:0-3145 GCA_051883075.1 Anaerovoracaceae bacterium | reverse complement strand
TGTACGAAATAATAGTAATCCAAAAAAAGGGGGTTTTACAATGTTTAAGACTCAGCTAAGCCAGACAGCTATGGAAGAGCTCAAGCTTGCTATAGACAATCTTTTTTCCCTGGTAATTTCAGTAAACTATACCCGGGACACATATATAGTTCTTAAATCGGATTATTTCAATCTGGTTGAGTCAGAGTACAGACCGGATTTTAAAAAACTGGCAACGGAGTATCTTGCCAGATATTCAGCCGAGGATTTTAAAAACTGTCCCCTTATATTCAATTTCGACGCTCTTGTTGAACATTTAAAAAACAACAACGGTGCTTACTCCATGGAGGTTAAGCTGCAGCTTACCCCATCAAACTACCACTGGTTCGAAGTAAAGTACCTTCTGGTCGAAAATGCTGAAAATGATGATATAAATCTGCTTATACTTGTTCAGGACATAAATAACAGAAAAATGATAGAGGAAAATCTCAAAGAAGCTTTCAAGGCTACGGAAATCGCAGCAAAAGCAAAAACCGATTTTCTTTCAAAAATGTCACAGGATTTAAAAACTCCTATAAACATGATTATCAGTACCATAGACATGGCGAGGGAAAACATATCAAATCAGGAAGCTGTCATGGACTCCCTGATTAAAATGGACATTTCCGCAAGATACCTTTTCAAGATTATAGACAATGCCATAGACCTGGCTCAGATTGAAAGCGGCCGATTCAATATTGACCACCGCTCCTTCAACATTGCAGATATGATTGAAGATATGTATAAAGAGTTTGATCCGACTGCGGCAGCAAAGAATGTCATTTTTGATGTTATGATTCATAACAACGGTCTTGACCGTGTGATGGGTGATGCTTACAGAGTAAACCAGATTGTTAAAAATCTTGTTTCCAACTCCTTTAAGTATGTTCCCGCAGGCGGCACGGTTTCATTGGAGCTTCTTCTGACAAAGATAGTTTCGAATCGCGCACATTTTTCAATCATTGTTGAAAATGACGGTCCTTCACTTAAAGAAGAAGAAATTGAAAGACTCTTCAGACCTTTTGAACAGGGAGATATTTCCGCCGCTTCAATGTATGAGCCTTTCAAAGGTATGGGACTTGGTCTTTCGCTATGCAAAAATATAGTAGAACTTTTGGGCGGCAGCATACATGCTTCAAATAAACCTGAAAAAACAGGTGTAAGATTTGAAGTTCAGCTTTCATTCCTTATGGATGAAACCTGCCTGCCTACAGACCTTGAATACATATCCGATGACGCATATCTCCGTTTTCCTGACAAGCATATACTTATGGCAGATGATGATGAAGAAAGCTATGAAGCCATTAAGTCACTTCTTCAGCCTATGGGTATCAAGGTTGATCTTGCCATTAACGGCTTGGAAGCTGTGGCATCTTTTGAAGAATCGTCTCCGGGATACTATGATTTAATCTTTATGAATACAAATCTTCCTCTTATGTCAGGCTTTGATGCGGCTGATACAATAAGAAACAGTTTCCGTGAAGACGGTGCGTCTGTGCCTATCGTTGCATTGCTTTATGCACAGCAGAACGATGCCATGAAGGCTCTTGAAAAAGGTATGAATGCACATATCGTAAAACCGATTGATGTCAATAAGGTTTTTTATATCCTTAACACCTTCTTGAAATAATCCGCATGGAACGTGCGGTCAGCAAAGCCCTCCGCAGTGATTTGAAGCTTCAGGCTTGAACAAATCACTGCGGAGGGCTTTTTACATCTGTTGTTTTTATATTTTCCAGTTCCTGTCTGCCATTTTTACTATCCACGGAGTTTTTACATCTATGGCTTTCTGTGGGCACATCTCCTGGCAGCAATAGCATTTTATGCATCGCCTGTAATCATATTTCGGATAACCTTTCATTACTAGGGCTTTTTCCTGCAGAGGACAGCTTTCCGCACAGATTCCGCACTTTACACACCTATCCTTCAATATATACGGCTTTTTTTCCAGGAAAGGATTTATATGCTTAAGCATTTTTATCTGTGTTTTCCTGTCTGTTCCCCTGTATACATCAAAGTCCTTTGTTCCGTATAGGTCTGTTGCCTGGTCCACAGTCAGACATCCTTCTTCTGTCATTACCTCTATCATGCCTGCATCCATGTTTCCAACCCCGTATTCTTCACCGAAACGGTTTGTAGGAACAAGCTCAGGATTAAGATATATGAGTTTTGCAAATACCGTATCCAACGCTATCGGATCTGCGGACATTAATATTAATCCCATATCTTTAGGATTCCCGGACTGGGGGCCGTTGCCCTCCATGGCTGTAATTCCGTCCATGATGTGCAACCGCGGTCTTAAAAAGTTATTCAAATCCGCAATCAGTCCGGCAAAATCTTCAGCATTGGTATACTTTGCATGAAATGCACTTTTATTTAATCCGTAAACGGCGCCGAAAAGATTCTTTGCCGCACCGGTTATGCGCTCAAGCTGATGTGTTTTCATCTTGCAGATATTCAGGATTGCATCACATTCAAGTACGGCATTGCAGATAAAAAATTTATTTTCTGTTTTTCCTTCTTCATAGAAAACCTCCCTGCCACCGCTGAAATCACCTTCCATAATGCCCAGTTCCTCTGCCGGCTGTCTGAGTCCGCAGGTTTCGGCCGCCCTCATGCTTCCGTACATAGGATTGCCGGGTGAATCCCCGTAATATAAATTTTTATATCCACTCTCTTTCAACAGCTCACCTACTGCCCTGAATACCGCCGGATGTGTTGTTACCGCCTTTTCGGGCACAGCTTTTGACAAAAGATTTGGTTTTAACAGAATTTTTTCTTCTTTTTTAAAAAAGGTATCTATACCGCCCAGCATTTCTATGCCCTTTTTTATCGTTTCGTTTACATCCTTCTGTGTGTAATCTTTGCATCTGAGCAAAGCAACTCTGCTTTTTTCCATCGGCTTTTCCTCTTCTGTTATTTTATTCTGCGCAGCCTGCCTCCGCATCTGCATCTGTATCTTTGCGGATATTTTATGACTTTGGACATACGCGTTCTGGCAATCCGCAGTCCGCATTTTTCACAAACAAGCACATAATTTTCCGCAAGCTTTTTTTCCTCTTCCTCTAACCCGAGGTTTTCCGCGCTGTCTGTTCTTTTTATATTATATCCGTATGCACCGTTCATT
>JBJETA010000079.1:0-13846 GCA_051883075.1 Anaerovoracaceae bacterium | reverse complement strand
GGCATTACCACGGACATTATCGCGGGCTTCCCGGGGGAAACGGAGGAAGATTTCCGTGACAGCATTGATATTGTTGAAAAAGTCGGTTTCTGTAAGGTACATGCTTTCAAATATTCAAAAAGGCAGGGAACAAGAGCTGCGGAAATGAAAGGTCACGTCGCACCGGAGATAAAGAACAGAAGGAGCAGGGAACTCATAGAAGCAGGAGAAAAAGCCTCAGCGGAATTTTTCAGAAGCTGCACAGGTCAGAAAAGAGTGTTGCTCATCGAAGAATATGATGAGGCGTCAGACTGCTTTACAGGGTACACGGAAAACTATATAAAAGCCTACCTTCCATGTGAATTTGGCAAGGATGATGAAAAAATCAAAACAATGATGAATACATTTGTTGACGTGACAATGACCGGAGTCTTCAAAGACGGCATGAAATGCGAAGCTTCATGCAAATAACATTTAAAAATCTTGTAAAATACAAATACAGAGCATATAATTAAAGCAATAAAAAAGTAGAAAGGATGATTTTTATGGCAGACTGTATCTTTTGTATGATTGCAAATAAAGAAATCCCGTCAAATATTGTTTATGAAGATGAACAGATAGTCTGCTTCCATGATTTGGAACCGCAGGCGCCTGTCCATGTGCTCATCATACCTAAAAAGCACATAGCTTCTCTGGATGATGTAGGTGAAGAGGACAAGGAACTGATGGGTCATATTATGTTAAAGGTTCAGGAGATTGCAGCGGAGCTCGGACTTGAAAACGGTTACAGACTTGTAAACAACTGCGGGGAAGACGGATTCCAGACTGTAAAGCACCTGCATTTTCATCTTCTCGGAAAGAGAAAAATGACATGGCCTCCAGGCTGATTTTATGCAATTTCACTAAAAAAGTGCTTGCCTTATTGGACAAAGGATAGTATAATACTTACGTTGTAGATTGAGATTATCCGGTATGCAGTAGTTGTGAAAGGTCAGGAGGTGAATTGGATAATGGCACAGGTAGTTGTAAGAGAAAACGAAAGCTTGGAAAGTGCTCTTAAGAGATTTAAGAGATCATGCGCAAGAGACGGAGTAATGTCAGAATTAAGAAAAAGAGAACATTATGAAAAGCCAAGCGTAAAGAGAAAGAAGAAGTCTGAAGCTGCAAGAAAAAAGGCTAAGAAGTTCTAGTCAAAGCTTGCGGAAAATAGATTAGAGGTGTTTTATTTGACCTTAAAAGAAAGATTAACAAATGACTTTAAGGAAGCCATGAAGGCTAAAGATGAAGTCAGAAAAAATACAGTGAACTTTGTTCGTGCAGCTATTAAGCAATATGAAGTTGATAATAGGGAAGAACTGGACGATGAAGGTGTTTTGGCAATTTTAACAAAACAGGTAAAAATGAGAAAAGACGCCCTCGCTGATTTTGAGAAAGCCGGAAGAACAGATTTATTGGAATCCTACAACAAAGAAATTGATATTCTGATGTCATACCTGCCTGAACAGCTGTCTCCTGAGAAGATTGCGGAAGTTGTAAAGACTGTTGCAGCGGAGCTTGGTATTGAAGGCGGTAAGCAGAATATGGGCAGACTTATGGGTGCTGTTATGCCGAAGGTTAAAGGTTTAGCCGACGGAAGCGCCGTGAAAAAAGCTGTTGAAGAATTTCTTGCATAATTATAATTGCAGATTAAACATTTTTAACACTCGGATTTTTATCCGGGTGTTTTTACTTTTTTGTCTTTAAATGTTGAAATATACAAAATATTGTAGTATCATGACTTTGTATAGAAATATATAGACTAATTAATATACTGCAATAGATATACGGTTTTAATGGTGTGTTTCTTAGCTTTTATATTTATTTTGTTGAATTGGAGGAAACTGTGATGAAAAGAATTAAAATCAGGACCCGTTTTTTAATGTTGGCAGTGTTCTTTACATGCATTCTGATGGTTTTCAGCGGTATTGCCATAGCGTCAATGCAGCATCTGAACGACAGAACGTCTGAGATTGCTGACAGCCATATGGAGGCGCTTCTCGACGCTGAGGAAATATACGGACTTGCTTCTGCATACAGGGAAACCCAGTATGAGCATCTGACAAGCATGGATACAGCACAGATGGCGGAGCTTGAAACAGAGATGACGGAAATTGACAGTCAGATTCAGGGACTGTTTGAAGCTTACATGGATACCGTGGTAAGTGATGAAGACTTGAATAAGCTTGAAACAGCCAAGTCTGAGTGGAATTCATATACCAAAAACAGCCAGAAAGCAGTTACCTTAAGCAGGGCAGGAAATAAACAGGCTGCTGTTGTCGAAATGGAAGGCACAGCGTTTGAAGCTTATACCAAGATGAGAAGCGGATGTAAGCAGCTTGTTGAATTCAATGAAGAACTGGTAGGCGAAGCTGTTGCATCAAACGAAACCTTCTACGGTTCAACAAAACTTTTCCTGATTGCTTTCAATATTGCAATGATTATACTTGCCTTTGTGGGTCTTGTTTTTATAGCACGAAGCATAACAAAACCTCTTGAGGAAATCGATAAGGTTGCAAAGGCCATTGCAGACGGTGATTTGAACCAGAGTATTGGATATAAAGCAAAAGATGAGCTTGGCAGACTTGCCGAGAGCTTTAACAGGACGGTTGTACGTTTAAATGATTACATAGAATATATAAATGAAGTTTCGGAAATTCTGGAAGAAGTCGCACAGGGTAACTTGGACTTCAAACTTGTTCATGCGTATGAAGGCGAATTTGCAAAGATTAAGGCTGCACTGATGCATATATCGGCAACTCTTAACAATACCATGAAGAGAATCAACGATTCTGCAGAACAGGTTGCTACAGGTTCGGATCAGGTTGCGGCAGCGTCACAGGCACTTTCCCAGGGAGCAACTGAACAGGCTGCTTCTGTTCAGGAACTTGCGGCAAGTATTAATGAAATCCTTGAAAAGGTTAAGAGCGCTGCAGATGATGCAGTACACGCAAAGGATACTACAAACGAAGCAGGTGCTGAAGTCAATAACTGCAACCAGCAGATGCAGCATATGATTGAGGCCATGGGAGAAATCAGCGATAAATCAAATGAAATCGGAAAGATTATCAAGACTATCGAGGATATTGCATTCCAGACAAATATTCTTGCACTTAATGCCGCAGTAGAAGCTGCACGTGCGGGAGAAGCAGGAAAGGGCTTTGCTGTTGTTGCTGATGAAGTAAGAAATCTGGCAAATAAGAGCCAGGAGGCTTCCAAGAATACATCAATACTTATCGAAGGTTCAATGAGTGCGGTTGAAAAGGGAACAAAGATTGCCCAGGAAACTGCGGAAAGTCTTGGCAGTGTTGTAAGTGCGGCACTTCTTACTGTTGAAAGTGTAGATAAGATTGCACTGGCGGCAAATGAACAGGTAATTTCAATGAATGAGGTAACTGTCGGTGTTGACCAGATTTCAAGCGTAGTACAGACAAATTCGGCAACTGCTGAACAGAGTGCGGCAGCCAGCGAAGAGCTTGCCGGACAGGCTCAGATTATGAAGGATCTGGTAAGAAAGTTCAAGCTCAAAGAGGGAGAAGCTGTAGAAGCCCCTGAAGCTGAAATGGTTCAGGAAAACACCGAAGAGCCAAAGGCTGAAGAAGAAAAAACAAAAGAAAAGAACGCTGAAGCTGTTAAACCGGCTAAAAACAGAACTTCAGGAAGCACAAAGCCTTCTGCATCAAAGCCTGTGAAAGCTGAAAAGAAAAAAGAAGGCGGCGTTTTTTCAAAGCTTTTCGGAAAATCTGAGGATAAGAAGAAAACAACAGAGGGCAAAGCAAATACCTCAAAGAAAAAAGATGTAAAACAGGATGTAAAAAAAGATAAAGCTAAAAAGGACTTACCAAAAGAGGAACCAAAGAAGAAGGAACTTCCAAAAGCAGAAACTCCAAAGACAGAAACAGTGGTAAAACCGGCTGAACCGGTAAGGGAAACAGTTCTGAAGGAACCTGCTGAAGAACATGTAACCCCTGTAAAAGCTCCGGAAGCTCCGGTAAGAAATGTTACATCTTCTTCTGCAATAAACAATCCTTATGATGATCCTGCAAACGATAAATATTAATTGGATTTTAAACAGCTATCGCTGCGTCAGTACAATTTGACGCGGCGGCAGCTGTTTTTTTATTGCCTGAAAGCATTATTTTAAGTCTTTTATTCATTTTTTGGAGACTGCACAAATAGATTTAAGATATGGATAAAATATGAATAATCCGGACAGCAAAACTGAGCGGGCGGAGGTATATATGGACATAAAAAGTGAATTGAAATCTGATTTCAGCATAAATCTGCCGAGAGTATTAATCAGCGGAAATGTAGGAATAATAGACAATGTAAAAGGTATCGTATTTGTCTCTGAAAGCAGCGTTGTGGTTTTTAACGGGAAACGCTACACTTCCGTCAGCGGAAACAATCTGATTATAAATGAAATTGAGGACGAAAGGGTGCAGATATCAGGTGATATTAGGGCAATCGAGTTTTTCGGAACATTATCTTGAAATCAGGATAGAGGGCTTTAAGCTTCAGGAAATGATTTCACGCTGCATGAAGCATGGCATACGGCTGAAAGACATAAAGGTCAGAAGCGACATCGAACTGTATGTGAAGGTGAGCAGGGAGGATTTCGAAGACCTGAAATATATCGCAGGCAAAAAATACAGGATAACCGTTATAAGCGAAAAAGGTCTTATTCCGTGGCTGGAAGCTTTCTTTTACAACAAGGGAAAAGTCTGCGGCATGCTTATCTTTGCATTTATCCTGTATTTTCAAAGTCTTTTTGTTTCTGAAGTACGCATAGAAGGGTATGAAAAATTTACGGAAAAAGAGATAAGGGAATGTCTGAAAGAGGGCGGACTGTACGAAGGCTGCAGGAAGGATATGGATCTGGATAAATTAAAGCTTCATGTATATGATAAGCTGGGCAATGTTTCTTTTGTGGGCATAAACATAAAGGGCTGTCTGGCTGAGGTCAGAATTGTAGAAGGCACTGAAAATCTGCCGAAAACAGATAAGTCAAGACCCTGTGATATCGTGGCTGACAGGGAAGGCTACATATATAAGGTCATTCCCGAGGAAGGCATAAGGGCTGTTGATGACGGTGTCTATGTGAGCAAAGGAGATGTCCTTATATCCGGAACCGTGCCTTTGAAATCTACTGCATACGGACGTCCTGAAAGCGCACTTACGGAACGCTTTGTTCATGCGGAGGGCGAGGTTCTGGCGAAGGTTCCGTACAGATTTGTATATAACCAGCCGGAGTACAAAATCGTGAAGCAAAAGACGGGAAATGCTTATTATAAGCTGGGCATAAAAATAGGTGACAAAGAGTTTGAAATCGGTGAGGACTTAAAGAAGTTTGAGGTCTTTGATACTGAAACCGAAAAAAGCATTGAAGGCATAAGGCCTTTTCCGTATTCGGTATCCTTAGAAAAGGTTTCGGAACTGTCTCTTAAATCGGAAAAAAGAAGCAGAAGTGAGATAGAAAAGGAAGTAAACAGGCTTCTGAGAGCTGATTTGAAAGAAATTTTCAAAGAAACTCCGCAAATTCTAACAAAAGGTTTGTATTTTAGCCGGGAAAAAAATATAATAGAAGTATCTGTAATGTTAGAGACATTACAAAAAATAGGTATAGAACAGGAGATTGTTGTTGGAGAACAGAGTAGAGGACATGAAGAAGCTTCCGGTCAGTGAAGCTGTTGACAGAGGAGAGCTTTTCGGAAGCCTGGATTCAAATTTAAAAATTGTAGAAAACTATTTTGGTGTAAATATTATACAGCGCGATAATGAACTGCTGTTTCAGGGAGAAAAGTCGGAAGCGGCAATTCAGGTTGTGGAAGAGATGGCAGCCATAGTTGCGAAGGGTGAAAAGCTGGATACACAGAAGATAAACTATGTTATTGCTTTAAACGAAAACGGCATATCTTACAGAGACAGTAAGGTAAGCAAAGATATTATATGTTTTACGCATAAGGGAAAACCCCTTAAACCTAAGACCATCGGACAGAAGGAATATGTAAACAGTATAAGGGAAAAAGATATAGTATTCGGCATAGGGCCTGCGGGAACAGGTAAAACTTATATCGCCGTGGCAATGGCCATAAATGCGTTTAAAAACAAAGAAGTACAGAAAATAATACTGGCAAGACCTGCTGTTGAAGCGGGGGAAAGACTGGGCTTCCTTCCGGGAGATCTGCAGGAAAAGGTAGATCCTTATCTTAGACCGCTTTATGATGCACTTTATGATGTTCTGGGCAGAGAGGGTGCCTTGAGGCTTAAAGAAAAGGAAGTAATAGAGGTTGTTCCTTTGGCTTATATGAGAGGCAGGACTCTTGACAACTCATTTATTATTCTTGATGAAGCGCAGAACACTACGAGAGAGCAGATGAAGATGTTTCTGACAAGGCTTGGCTTCGGTTCAAAAGCGGTTGTAACGGGAGATATAACCCAGATAGACCTGCCTAAGGGAAAAAAGTCGGGGCTTACAGAGGCGATAAAGGTTTTAAAGCCTGTTAAAGAGATAGCTTTCTGCTATCTGAAAGATGTGGATGTGGTAAGACATGAGCTGGTAAAGAAGATTATCAACGCGTATGATAAATACTACAGCAGTCATCCGGAACGTGATGAAGAAAATGAAAAAGAGGATTAGTGTGTAAATATTATATAAGATAAAGGTGTAATTTTGCAGTGAGGTGGAGGATATGAACATAATTTTTAGTGAAGAAAGAATGCCGGGACAAGCTGTGGTTGACAAAATGATTAAGGCAGGGGAACTTTGTGTAATAGAAGAAGGCATAAATCCGGAAAATGTAGTAGTAAGCGTAACCTTTGTAGACGAAGAGGAAATCCATGCACTTAATAAAGAGTACAGAGGAGTGGACAGGGTTACGGATGTTCTGTCTTTTCCACAGTATGAGGATCTCAATGACCTTCCGGAAGAGGGAGAAGTGTGTATCGGAGATGTAGTCATCTGTCCGGAGCAGGCGCTTCTTCAGGCAGATGATTTCGGACATTCACCGGAAAGAGAACTGGTTTATCTGTTTGTACACAGCATATTCCATCTCCTTGGGTATGACCACATGGAAGAGGATGAAAAGGCCGAAATGAGGGAAAAGGAAGAGCTTATTATGAGCAAAATAGGTGTAGAAAGATAGCTCGGACCGTTTTACCTTTAAAATATCATTACAGGAACAGGAGATAAGATTTGAAATCAGGATTTATTGGAATAATAGGAAGACCAAATGTTGGAAAATCAACTTTAATGAATGCTATTCTGGGTGAAAAGATATCGATAACTACAGATAAGCCCCAGACGACAAGAAACAGCATAAGAGGTATTTATACACATTTTGCGGAAAATGAAGATGAAGATGATGTTCAGATGATTTTCATAGATACGCCGGGCATTCACAAGCCTAAGAACAAGCTGGGTGACTATATGACCGGTATGGCTGTCAGCACATTTAAAGAGGTTGAGGTTATCATTCTTATCGTTGATGATGAGCTTGCTTCAGGAACGGGTGACAGATATATTCTGGATCTGCTTAAAGAAGTTGACACACCTAAGATTCTGGTCATTAACAAGATAGACAAGCTGGAGCCTGAAAAATATCTTAGGATATTTAATGAGTACAGCGAAACGGGCATGTTTAAGGCCATATTCGGAGCATCGGCCCTGCAGGGAAAAAATGTTGATGTTATTTTAAAAGAGGTAAGCGGACTTCTTGAGGAAGGACCTATGTATTTTCCTGCGGACATGGTTACAGACCATCCGGAAAGATTTATTGTCAGTGAAATCATCAGGGAGAAGGCGCTTCTGTATCTTGAACAGGAGGTGCCGCACGGCATCGCAGTGGAGATAGAAAGCTACAAGGAGTCGGGAAATCTTACAAAAATCGGTGCCGTTATCTACTGTGAGAGAAAGTCCCACAAGGGAATCATTATCGGAAAAGGCGGAAAGAAGCTGAAGGGCATAGGAAAAAGCTCAAGAGAAGAAATAGAAGCACTTCTGGGAACCAAGGTTTTCCTTGAACTTTGGGTGAAGGTGAAGGAAAACTGGAGGGACAGCGATTTTGCCCTGTCAAACTTTGGATATAACAACAAGGAATAGGTAATAATTATTTATGTATACAGATACGGAAGGTGTTGTTTTAAAAAATATAAAAATGCCTGACGGAAGGAAAATGCTTGTTGTGTTCACACTTAAATACGGAAAAATAAGTGCGGGCACAAGCATAAACGAAAAGGGCAGGAAAAAGACGAATCTGGCTTTGCAGCCCTTTGCTTACAGCCGGTTTGAAATCTATAAAAACCGTGACAGCTATAACATAAGCAGTGCAGAGGTCAAAAAGAGCTTTTACAGGATAGGAGAAGACGTAGATAAGTATATGTATGCTTCTTACATACTGGAATTTACAGATAAGATTCTGCCTGAAAATGAACGGGCACCGCAGCTTTTTAATCTGCTGCTTGAATTCTTTGAGGCATTGGAGGAAAGAAAAGGAAAGTATGCGACGCTTGCCCTGGGATATCAGCTTAAAGCCTTGAGATGCATAGGACTGGAGCCCGAAATAAAAAAATGCGTGGTCTGCGGTTCAAAGGAGCATTTGGAAAAGTTTGCCGTAAGTGAGGGCGGTGTTATTTGTGGGAATTGTTTGAATAAACTGAGAGGTAATGTCAACGAAACGTTGATTTATGGCTTGGATTTTGGTATCATAGATGTGATAAGCTATATTTTGTCAAATCCGCTTAAGCGGCTGGAAAATCTGGCTTTAAATGAACATACACAGCAGGCTCTGAAAAAAATTATGCAGAGCTGGCTAAGGTATCATCTTGATATAGGCGGGCTGAAGAGCGAGAGTTTTCTGATTGAATAGTGTTAGGGAGGTATATTATGGAGATTACTTTAGAAAAGATTGAACTTGTGAAAGACAGAACAGGAGTCAGCTACAAGGAAGCGAAGGAAGCATTGGAAGCCGCAGGCGGAAGTGTGGTTGATGCTATTATTGATATTGAAGAATCAATCGACGAAGGCGGAAAGTCAAGATTTTCGGAAGGCGGTCTGCAGATTGTTGAGAAAATCAAGGAGATTGTTAAGAAGGGTAATGTTTCCAAGATTATCATCAAGAAGGATGAGGAGATTGTTTTGAATCTGCCTGTAAATATCGGCATCCTTGGAACCGTTATAGCTCCATGGGCTATGATTGCCGGTGTTATTGCTGCTTTCGGAACAAAATGCACCATAGAGATTATAAAGGAAGACGGAGCTATACTTGATATAAGTGAAATGGCAAATGATACTCTCGGTGATATTGTGGAAAAGGGCTCAGTTATTGCAGAGGAAGTAAAGGTAAGGGGTTCCGAAGTTTACAATAATGTAAAGGAAAAGACTGCTGAAGCCCTGAACAAGGTTAAGCAGGATGAGGAAGAAAACGATGGCTGCTGCTGCGATGATGAATGCTGTTGTGATGATGAATGCTGTTGTGATGATGAATGCTGCTGCGATACAGAAGATACATGTGACTGCGGTTGCTGTGAAGAAGAAACAGAATCATGCGGCTGCTGCTGTGAAGAAGAAGAAAAATAAAGCGTAAAAATACAGCTTTAACTGAATTGTTAAAAATCCGAAAAACGAGCTATGCTCGTTTTTTGGATATTGATAAAATAAAATTTTTTAATGAATGGTGGGAAAAGTAAATATGGCTAAAGAAATTACAATGGAAAAAATTGTGGCATTAGCAAAGAACAGAGGCTTTGTCTATCCGGGTTCGGAAATATACGGAGGTCTTGCCAACACATGGGATTACGGTCCTATAGGTGTTGAACTTAAGAACAATGTAAAAAAAGCATGGTGGAAAAAGTTTGTGCAGGAATCAAAGTACAACGTAGGTCTTGATGCGGCTATTCTTATGAATCCTAAAACATGGGTTGCATCAGGTCATGTTGGAGGCTTTGCGGATCCGCTTATTGACTGCAAGAGCTGCAAGGCAAGATTCAGGGCAGACAAGCTGATTGAAGAATATATGAAGGAACAGGGCATGGAGGTTCAGAATGTAGACGGATGGAGCAATGAAAAGCTTGAAGGCTACATAGCTGAGCAGGGTATTAAATGTCCTGAATGCGGAAAGACTGAATTTACAAATATCAGACAGTTCAATCTTATGTTTAAGACATTCCAGGGTGTTACAGAGGACTCAAAGGCTGAAATATTCTTAAGACCTGAAACTGCACAGGGTATCTTTGTAAACTTTAAGAATGTACAGAGAACTTCAAGAAAGAAGATTCCTTTTGGTATTGCACAGATTGGTAAATCATTCAGAAATGAAATCACTCCGGGCAACTTCACTTTCAGAACAAGAGAATTTGAACAGATGGAGCTTGAATTTTTCTGCAAACCGGGTACAGACTTAGAGTGGTTTGCTTACTGGAAGGATTACTGCAAGAACTTCCTTATTGCTCTTAACATGAATGAAGAACACTTCAGACTGAGAGACCATGAAAAGGAAGAATTATCACATTACAGCAATGCTACTACAGATATTGAGTATCTGTTCCCATTCGGATGGGGTGAACTATGGGGCATTGCCGACAGAACTGATTTTGACCTTAAACAGCACAAAGAACATTCGGGTCAGGACTTTAACTACAATGATCCTGAAACAAATGAAAAGTATATTCCTTACTGCATAGAACCGTCACTGGGTGCTGACAGAGTTACTCTTGCTTTCTTATGTGAAGCTTATGATGAAGAAGTGCTTACAGATGCAAACGGTAAGGAAGATGTGAGAGTTGTGTTGAGATTCCACCCTGCACTTGCACCGTTCAAGGCTGCAGTACTGCCTCTTGCAAAGAAGCTTGCGCCTGTTGCACAGCCTATATATGAAGAACTTTCAAAGTATTTCATGGTTGATTACGACGAAGCAGGTTCAATCGGTAAGAGATACAGAAGAGAAGATGAAATAGGTACTCCGTTCAGTATTTGTGTTGACTTTGATACAGAAAACGATGGATGCGTTACAGTAAGAGACAGAGATACCATGGAGCAGGTTAGAATACCTGTTTCGGAGGTAAGACAATACATCGAGGAAAGAATGGCATTCTAACCGTTCTTCGTGATATTGAAAAGAGAGATGAATGTTATGGGAAAGTTTGTTTACTCGTTTAATGAAGGCTCAAAGGATATGAGAAATATTCTGGGGGGAAAAGGAGCAAATCTGGCTGAAATGACAGTTATCGGACTGCCGGTTCCCTTCGGTTTTACCGTAACAACAGAAGCTTGCAGAAAGTATTATGATGAAGAATGCATAGTAGATGATGAGATAAGAGGGCAGATTTTTGAGAAGCTTGCGGAACTTGAGCACGTTACGGATAAAAGCTTCGGAGATGCCTCAAATCCTCTGCTGGTTTCTGTACGTTCGGGCTCTGTCATCTCCATGCCGGGAATGATGGACACAATACTAAATTTGGGCTTAAATGATGAAACTGTAGAGGGACTGGCTGTACTGACGGGAAATAAGCGTTTTGCATATGACAGCTACAGGCGTTTCATCCAGATGTTCGGTGACGTTGTTCTGGAAATCGAACCTGAAAAATTTGACAGCATTTTTGAGGCGAAAAAGACAGAAAAAAACTGCAGATTTGATGTAGAACTTAAAGAAGATGATCTCCTGGAGATTATAAACGGGTATAAACAGCTTGTGAAACGGGAAACGGGAAAGGAATTTATACAAAACCCTGAAGAACAGCTGCTCGAGGCTGTAAAAGCTGTTTTCCGTTCATGGAATAACGAAAGAGCTATACTTTACAGAAAAATTAACGATATTCCCGATACTCTGGGCACGGCGGTAAATATACAGTCCATGGTATTCGGAAATATGGGTGAGAGCTCAGGAACCGGAGTTGCGTTTACAAGAAATCCAATTGACGGTGAAAAGGGCATATTCGGTGAATTTCTGGTAAATGCACAGGGTGAAGACGTGGTAGCGGGAATCAGGACACCGCATCCTATCTCAGCAATGAAAGTGATTTTTCCTGAGGTTTATGAAAACTTCGTAAAAATTGCGGAGCTTCTGGAAAAGCACTTTACTGATATGCAGGACATTGAGTTTACCATCGAAAAGAACAGACTTTATATACTGCAGTGCAGAACGGGAAAAAGAACTGCAAAGGCTGCGGTAAAAATTGCCGTTGATATGGAAGGCGAAAAGCTTATTGATAAAAAAACGGCGGTTATGAGACTTGAGCCCGGTCAGATAGCTCAGCTGCTTCATCCTGAATTTGCGGAAGAAGAACTTAAAAATGCACAGCTGCTGACTAAAGGACTTGCTGCATCGCCGGGAGCTGCATCGGGAAAGCTTTATTTTACTGCGGAAGCAGCTCTGGAGGCTGTAAACAATGGAGAAAAGGTTATTCTTGTAAGGCAGGAAACCTCACCGGAGGATTTAGCCGGAATGGTGGCTGCTCAGGGAATACTTACTGCCAGAGGCGGTATGACATCACATGCGGCAGTAGTTGCAAGAGGTATGGGACGTTGCTGCGTTTCAGGTTGTGACAGCCTGAAAATAGATTATGAAAAAAGACAGCTCAGAGTTGAAGATAACCTGCTCAATGAGGGTGACAGCATTTCCCTTGACGGAACTGAAGGCTGTGTATACCTGGGAAATATTAAAACACAGGTGCCTGCGCTTTCCGAAAACTTTACGACCATTATGAAGTGGGCTGATGATATAAGAGACCTTAAGGTAAGAACAAATGCTGACAGTCCGTCAGATGCGCGTATAGCTTTGGATTTCGGAGCAGAGGGCATAGGTCTTTGCAGGACTGAGCATATGTTCTTTGAAAAGAGCAGAATCGGAGCTGTTAGAAGGCTTATACTTGCGGGAAATGTAGAAGAGAGAAAACAGGCTCTTGCGGAAATCATGCCTTTCCAGAAGGGTGACTTTAAAGAAATATATGAAGTAATGGGAGAGTATCCGGTTACAATAAGGCTTCTTGATCCGCCTCTCCATGAATTCCTGCCTTCGGAGGACAGCGACATTCACGAGCTTGCCGAAAAAATGAATGTTTCATACGATGTGCTGAAAACAAAGATTGAGGCTTTGAAGGAAATGAATCCGATGCTTGGACACAGAGGCTGCAGACTTGCGGTCACATATCCTGAAATAGCGGCTATGCAGACTGAGGCAATCATTACGGCAGCACTTGAGGTAAAGCAGGAGAAGAATATGGATGTAACTCCGGAAATTATGATTCCGCTTGTAAGCATGGCAAAGGAGTTGGAATTTGTAAAGAAGGTTGTTACGGAAACTGCTGAAAGGTGTATCAAGGCTGCAGGTGCTGAAATGAAGTATTTTGTCGGAACGATGATTGAAACCCCGAGGGCGGCTCTGGTTGCTGATGAGATTGCAAAGGAAGCAGAGTTTTTCTCCTTTGGTACAAATGATCTTACCCAGATGACCTTTGGATTTTCAAGAGATGATTCAGCTAAATATATCAGAGAATACAAAGAACTTAAGATTCTGGAAAGCGACCCGTTTCATTCACTGGATCAAAACGGCGTCGGTGTGCTTGTAAAAATGGCGGCTGAAAAGGGAAAAGCTGCACGTTCCAACATTAAACTGGGTATTTGCGGTGAACAGGGAGGAGAACCTGAAACCATTGATTTCTGTCACAGGATAGGACTTAACTATGTTTCATGCTCACCTTACAAAGTACCTGTTGCCAGACTTGCTGCCGCACAGGCATCAATTAGAAATGAAGTTTCTCTTGAAGAATAATGAGTTTTAAGATAGTCTAAATTATCGGGTTGGTTAGAGAAATAGCTCTCTAAATTATCGGGTTG